>NZ_KV814987.1:0-47021 GCF_001814125.1 Staphylococcus sp. HMSC072E01
TGACATGATAAATTAGTGGTTAGCTATATTTTTTTACTTTGCAACAGAACCTTCAAATCTCACTTTGAAACATGTTAAAAGAATAGAATAACCAATTTCAAACAAATCACCTGCATATTTTTAGACTACAAGAAAATAATAATAAACTGTCAGTTACACATGAACAGCAACGCTTATTTACTCAAGAAATATGGGACAGTACAGTGAAAAACAAACAATTTCCATCATAACGATGCGCTATGATGGTATTCTTAATATTGATTTAACAACTCAACTCATTATGACAGAATTTCAGAAATGGAAGTATTTGGTTCAATTATTTTTATAAATCTATATTTTAATATTACCACGTTTACCAATCTCAAGTATTCAGAAAATGTCTACGATAAGTATACAATTATTCAAATTATGAGGGCTGTGAAAGAAACAGACGAAATAATATTATCCCGAGGTACTTACGCTAAAAAAAACAATAGTTGAAGCATGATTAGAAACATTAATTTCTCATAAAAAGAAAGTGAAACACCTCATTAATCCAGTAACAAATGAAATCATACATCCACTTAATTCGAAAGCAAGAAAGAAATGAATATATAAATAAATAAAAAATTACTTTTATACCAAATTTAGGTATGTTAATAATTAAAACAGTATTGACAACTTGCTAGTCTAATTGTAAATTGTAACTCTGTAATCACAAGAACTTTCAAAAATTATATTTTATCAAAGAATGATAAATACAGTAATCAGAAAAGAAACCAACAAATTCAAATAATGGTAATAAAAATGAGTATTTACTCCTCTATATTCACGATTTAAAATTACTAAAATCTACGAGAACGTATTATAATACTTGTTTGAATTCAAAGAGTAAAATTATATTAATGTTATATCATTTTTTCAATAGATTAATTACTTTATTCAAAATACGCTATCAATTTGACACTAAATTTTTATGAAATAGTCACTAAGTAATACACAGTAGGTTTAAGCAAGTAAAAAATTTACTAAGATAACACATTTTATCATCATACAAGCGCTATCCTATTAAAAAAATGTGATATCATTATAGTTATCTTAAAAATTCTCATTTACAACCTAATACTCTAAGTATCAGGATAGTAAGAATTTCATATTAATTTTAAATAGGGAGGTAAATAAAACAATGGAAAACAATTATATTAATTCTATATTAGAAGGTGATTGTATAGAAAAATTAAAATTAATTGAGTCAAATTCAATAGACTTAATTTTTGCAGATCCTCCTTACAATATGCAAATACAAGGAGAACTAACTCGTGTAAACGGAAGTAGTTTTAATGGTGTCTCTAATGAAAGCTGGGATAAATTTGATAGTATAAAAGCGTACAAAGATTTTTGTCGAAAATGGCTAATAGAATGCCAAAGAATACTAAAAAGTAAAAACTCTTCAATCTGGATAATAGGTTCATATCAAAATATTCATATAATAGGTGATTTGTTACAAGAATTAGGATTTTGGTTAATTAATGATATTATTTGGAAAAAAAGTAATCCAACTCCAAATTTTAGAGGTACGAAGTTTACTAATGCTCAAGAAACATTACTTTGGGCAACGCCTAGTAAAAAAACAAAATATACTTTTAACTATAAAACAATGAAAAATATAAATAATGGAAAACAAATGACAAGCATATGGAAAATACCAGTTGCAAGTGGTTCAGAAAGGTTAAAAGATATTGATGGGAATAAATTACATCAAACACAAAAACCCGAAAAATTGCTTTACAATATAATTATTTCTAGTACTAAAAAAGGTGATATTATCCTAGATCCTTTCTTAGGAACCGGAACAACAGCTACAATTTCAAAAAAACTCGGTAGAAATTATATTGGTATCGAACAAGATAAAAAATATATACACTACGCTGAACAAAGAATTAAAAATCAAGTCGTTATTGATGACGATTATGTAAATGCAGTGTTTGATAAAAAATTAATACGTGTACCCTTTATAAAACTAGTAGAAGAAGGTTTTATAGATAAGAATGAATATATTTATTTTAATAATACTGAAGAATATGCAGTTATCTCAGATGTTAAAGAATTATTATACAAAGGAAAACATTATTCTATTCACTCATTAGCCGGGATTTTAAAAGGCTTAGAAAGAGCTAACGGTTGGAATTATTGGTATGTTAAACGTAATAATAAATATATTTCTATCGATCATTATCGTAATTTATATCGTGAAAAATACTCAAAATAAAATAGCCTGTACAGGCTATTTTATTATTTTTTTTAGATTTTCATTAATTTTCTTATAATTTTTCATTTTTCTATTATTAAAATCATTTTCTTCAATTTGTGCATTAATAAATTGTTTTAAGAGTAAAAGTGATTTCTTTTCAGGAAATATAATTGGGAAAATATAATCAACCACTTTATCATTTTCAAATAATTTATTCAAAAATGATAAACTTTCTTCTTCAATAATAGTAATAAAGGCGCGCATTGTTTCTTCTGGATCTTTATCAAAATTTAATTCTGGCAAATCGGGAATATCCTTTTTCCATAATTCTAGATATTTACAAATTTTATACCACATATCAGGTAACTCATTAATATCTAATTCATTAGCTAAAAATTTAAATATTTCTCCACCATATGCCAAACAAAACTCATCATCTGATTTCTCTAATTTTTCCAATTCCGTAATATAGTACTTTTTATTTTTTACTAAACTATCATCAATAAACCACATACTGCCAATTATTTTGTATCCTCTATAGTAATTTTTTAATACGTTATATTTATCTTTAAAATTGGTAAATTGACCACTTTTCTTAGTACTATCATGATCATCTCTTATTTTCTGTTCTATAAAAATAACTTTATTACCATATTTAAAAACTTGATCTACATTTAAGTCTTTACCATTTATTGGATTTTTATAATCTTGTGGCAACTTTTCTAACCCATAATCACTAAACATCTCTCTAAATGCACTCTCTAAGGCATCACCGTACTTGATTTCTAAAGATTGAGTAAAATTTTGAATAAGTTTACCTTTGGGCGTTGAAGCTCTAAAAATCCCAACATATCTTGATGGATGTTTTTTTAAATTCTTTAACAATGTTACCTTTGCATCAGTAAACAATGTATCATCTAACACTTGTTTAAAGTCATCGTAGTTCATAATTATTACCCTCCATTAAACCTTTTAAATAATTATATTTCTATTCATATTATAGTACTATCTACTCAAAATTTCATTTGAACTTCTATTATTTCAAAAACCGCATCATTTATGATATGCTTCGCCTCTCATAATCTTAAATGCTCGATATACTTGTTCGATTAAGACGACGCGCATCATTTGGTGTGGGAAGGTCATTTTACTGAATGAGAGTGCGTAGTTGCTGCGATTTAAGACGTCTTGATGAAGTCCGTTTGATCCCCCAATGACGAAGACGAAGTCGCTTTGTCCTTGTGTCATACGTTGTTGTAGTTCTTTAGCTAACCCTTCCGATGACAACATTTTACCTTGTATTTCTAATGTAATAACGGTGGCTTGTGGTTTAATTTTGGCTAATAATCGTTGTCCTTCTTTTTCTTTGACTTGTTCAATTTCTTTATCACTCATAGTTTCGGGTGCTTTTTCATCCGGCACTTCAATCATCTCAATTTTAGAATATGCTCCGAGTCTTTTTTCATATTCAGCAATCGCTTGTTTCCAGTATTTTTCTTTTAATTTGCCGACAGCTAAAATAGTAATCTTCATTATAAACCTCCATGTTGATAGTAGTTATTCGACTTATCCACAAGTTATCAACTTGTTAACAGAATTCCCTCTAATTATAACAAGAATGTATATAAATTCTGTGGAAAATTTGAGATTTATATACAAAAAATGGCATGTATACACTATTTTTGTGGATAAGTCTGTGTATAATGTGAGTATTTCTGTGTGTATTATTCACAATAGTGGATAACTTTCTCTAAATTTGGGGATAACTTCACGACCGTCTTTTATATTTATTCACAGATTCTAAGTAAATCACTCCAATTATCCACCTTTTAATGAATATTCATGTATAGTCCAAATTATTAGATCATATCTTTAATTTTTCCAAAAAAAGAGCTTAATAAAAACCTCATATTTTCTTAAGGCTTTCATTAAGCTTCATACTTCATATCAATTTTATAACGTGTAAATCGGTGTCGCTTGTGCTTTATCTGTGTCACATAGTAATACTTCTTTTTCAGTATCGATATCATGTTCATTTAATACTTGTCCAACGCTCATACGTGCTAAATCTTTCATATTATTATCACGAGATAAATGTGACAGATAGATACGTTTCGTATGACCTGTAATCACATCCGCCATCGCATGTCCTGCATCTTCATTTGATACATGTCCCATATCACTTAAAATACGCTGTTTCGTCTTCCAAGGATAACGGCACATACGTAACATATCCACATCATGGTTACTTTCAAACATAAATGCATCACTACCTTGAATCATACCTTTCATTCGGTCTGACACATAGCCGGTATCTGTAATCATCGTAAATTTTTTATAGTTATTATGGAAAATGTAAAATTGTGGATCAATCGCATCATGAGAGACATTAAACGATTCTATATCAAAACCTGCAATAGACTTTGTTTCATATGGATTGAAAATAAATTTTTGATCCATCGGAATTTTATCATCTTTTTTCTCAATCGCTTTCCACGTTTTTTCATTCGCATACACAGGTAAACCATATCGACGTGCAATGACACCCAGTCCTTTAATATGATCGCTATGTTCATGTGTCACTAGGATGCCATTCAGATTCTTCATATCTCTATCAATCTGACTAAATAAACCTTCCATCTTTTTACCCGTAAGACCGACATCTACTAATAGACTGCCTTTCTCACTTTCTACATAAGTCGCGTTTCCTGTACTACCGCTTGCTAATACGCTCATTCGAATCAAGATGGTTCATCCTTTCTCATTATCTTAAATTTCAATTATTTAGAGTGCCTTCAGTCTAGATATTTTATATTTGCTCTTTTTTCTAAAAAAATATAGTTTCGAACTTGTATCTTTGTTCGAAACTTCCGCTCTAAAAGTACTTTTATAGTATACTATACCAACCTGTAACTAGAAATTCCAATTCTCTGTTTATATTAAATATGTAAGAGCAAAATAACGGGCAAATTTGACCGCTATTTTGCTCTATTTAAAATGAATCACTTTTCTAGTTATCAATCACTTTGGGATTGATTGAAGTGGCTTCAACATAATATTTTTTCGTTTCTTCTTTACCTTTATGTTTCACTTTGATTTCCCAGTTTGCTTGTAGTAATTGAACGTTGGTTTCTCTTACTACTGAGTAATATCCTAGTCTAGCATCTAATACTTCATCGTCAGCTTTTAAGTAACGATTGAAATACAAGCTTTCAATTGCTTTACGCGGCGTAATGACTTGCTTCTTAGGATTATTGTCACCTTTTGCAGGTTCAATTTTACTCATTAATGTTTGTTTATACGTAGTCGCTTTACCATCGTCTATATTAAAGCGAAGCCGTGCTTTATTGTTATTAAGCAATGGGTATCCATCATATGTTTGTTCGTAAGTGACTGTATTTGAATTCATATCGCCAAGTTGATAGACCTTACCATTATAAATATGATTGATAATGTAATCTTTTAAATCACTAAGATTACGATCACTTACATTTACAGTATTATCTACCTCACCGCTTAATGTGAAACCAGAATCACTTGTTTCTAATGAAGATTTATTTTCAGCGTATGATTTAAAGTTCTTAGAAGTAACAGTAATCATTTGCATCTTCGTACCACTTACATCTTTATTTAATACATCTGTCGATACTTTAATCTCTTCTTGCTGGAAGTTGACTTCATTATCGCTTTCAGTTTCATTAATTTGCGATTTAGTCACCTTATTAATATAAATCAGAATGAGAAAGATATTGACTAGAACAAACACGAAAATAAACAATGTTTTGGTTAGTTTCCAGTTCATTTATTCAAGCCTCCCATCCTGATATACATACCACTCACCATCATACTCAACATACCACGTTGGAATAAATTCACTATTGCGTTGTACTTCGATGTCATCTTTATCTGGTTGATCATCTTCTTTATAGCCAACAATCATATTCGATACTTTTTCAAAATCAATGTTATGATTGTTCGCAAGTGACGCACGCACCGTTTCCAAACTATCTAATGATGTCGTTGCACCTTCTAAAGGCACGCTTGAACGTAGAAGGGCACGTTTATAGTCATAAATTCCTTTTTCTCCCCAAGTCACGTTAATTTCATTTAACTGCTGGTCATTAAATGTAGGATGTCCATTGAGGAATAATTGATAGGTTAATTCTCCTGACATATTCTCCGTATCGAACAGACGGAAATCATCGTTAAAGAAACCACCATGATTATTAATATATTCGAATGTACTTGGGATGGAAATATCCATATCTTTCGAACCTGATTCATCTTCCGATAAGTTTTTATAATGGTACTTTTTACTGTCATCATTATAGTTTGCGACGCCGGTATTATTATTATATGTGGTTGAACCACTTTTTCCGCTTCGAATAATGACCGAATCATCAAATAAAATTGAGTTCATCGTTTCGACTGAAATCGTATCATATACCATGCGATATGAGTGTAGGTCTTTTGGATGTTTCGGCGCAAAAATATGCGTTGATTTATCAATCGTTGTCTTATTCGTAATCACTTCCGAATAGGTTTCCATATCTTTTTCTAAATGATGAATGGTTTTAGTAAATGGCGTTGCCTTAGCGTCTATCGTCACTTTCATGACTTGTTGATGATGTTTACTCAGCGCATATAGTTCTAGATCACCCTTAGAATTTTTATCCATTAAAATCCGATTAAAGCTAAAATGTTTAGGAATTTTAGCTGAGTTATTAAGTACTTGACCTAAATAGGTGGTTAATGGCATATCATACGTAAAATCCAATACGACAAAATCATGGTCTAATATCGGGGTTTGTAAATTATACCCTTTTTGCATCAATTCTACTTTACTCACTTCATGATCTTTGAGTGGATCAATAACTTGAGCGAGTTGAGATCTTGATGGTGCAAATCCTTTAACTTTATCCCCTTTAACTGACACAACTTGATAAGGTGAAATCACTGTGTCCATCTTTGCAGCTAAAGGTTTACCAATGGTTTTAGTATTATTTTTTTTACTATCCGCGCTGTCTAAATTATTTAAATCTGGAGTAAAGTTCCAAATCATATACGTAAGGACAATACTCATCATGACTAAAAGAAAAAGGATAACTGATTTAATATGTTCCTTACTGTTCATCCCAATCACCGTCGTCTATCACTTCACATGGAAGCGTAATAAATATCGATGTGCCTTGTCCTTCAACACTGTTTGCCCAGATACGACCATTATGTGCTTCGACAATTTCTTTTGAAATGGCCAGTCCAAGACCCGTACCACCCATTTTACGTGTACGTGCTTTATCTACGCGGTAGAAGCGATCAAAGATTTTATCCACTTTATTAATTGGAATACCGATGCCATTATCTTTAATACGAATGGTCATTCGATTATAAAGTGCATTTTGTTTCACGTGGAACTCGACACGTTTATCTCCACGAGAATATTTCATCGCATTCGTAATGACGTTATCAAATACTTGCGTCATCTTATCTGGATCTATTTCTGTGAAAATCGTTTCATTTGGAATTTCACGTACAAACGTTGTATCTTTCGCTGCCATTTCATGTCGATTAATAATTTTATTAATAAACATATTAAAGTCGACAATTTCTTTTGTAATTTGTTCTGTCTCATTATCCATTTTAGATAATTGAAGTAAGTCATTGACCAGTCGAATCATACGTTCTGTTTCTTCACGTGTGACTGAAAGGAACGATGGCGCAAGATTTTCATCTTTCCAAGCGCCTTCTTCAAGTGCTTCAATATAACTGTTCATTGAGGTTAATGGCGTACGTAATTCGTGTGATACATTGGCAACGAATTCGCGACGTTCACGTTCCACTTGTTGTTGCTCTGTAACATCGTGTAATACGGCGATATAACCATTAACAAATCCTGTATCTTGTACAATCGTGCTAAAGTTGACACGTGCAATAATACCTTCTTCTTCGTTCATATCAATTAAGATACTATCATTATTCTCTTGAATTTCTTCTAATGAAAAATCGCCTTCTATTTTTAAAACATTTAGCATGTAATAACCAATGAGGTCTTCTTTCGCCATACCTAACATTTTAATCGCCATATCATTCACAATACGAATACGACCACGTCGATCCGTCGCAATGATACCATCACTCATATGTGTGATGACAGAATCGAGTCGACGTTTTTCACTTTCTGTATTCGCTTGGGCTTCTTGTACACGTTTAGAAAGGTTATTAAACGCAAGCGCAAGTTCACCAATTTCGTCATTGCCATAAATCTTAACACGCTGTGTATAGTTCCCTTTTGACATTTCAACTGTTTGGTTACGCATATCTGTAATCGGTCGCGTAATCGTTCGCGCAATAAAGAAACCGAGTATGACCGTGATAAATAAGGAAATAGCCGTACCAATAATAAAGATTTGATTGATATTGTTAAGCTGGTTATATACATCATTAATATTTGACTCTATGTAAATATTACCGATCACATCATTGCTATTCTTAACTGGCAAGTTGTAAATCCAAATCCGTTCTTTACCATTACCATAGTCTTTTAAGACGTTATGACTATTTGCTTCGCCAAGAGAGATTGCTTTTTGAACAGAATTATCATTCACTTTTTGATTAATTAAGCTATGTGAGGATAACTTCGCTGTAGCCATGATAATTTGGTCTTTATCAATAAAGCGAATTTCTTCAATCTCCTGTCGGTTAGCGTATTCATTCAGTAGCGATTGAACTTCCTTTTGTGCATTTGAAGGATTATCTTTATAAATACGCTCAATATTGACTTCGAGTTGTGTCGCATATTGTTTAATATTCTTCATGAAATTATTGGTTAATTCTTTTTCTAAACTATTAGTGAAATACAGACCAATAATCTGCATTCCAATAATAATCAGTAAGACATAAACAATAACGAGTTTTGTGTGAAGGGATTGGAGTTGTTTCAGCCACTTCATCGTTTGCAACCCCTAATCATGTTGTTGGAGGAAGTATCCAACGCCTCGACGTGTCACTATATATTCTGGATGAGATGGATCGTCTTCAATTTTTTCTCTTAAACGACGAATGGTTACATCCACTGTACGCACGTCTCCAAAATAATCGTATCCCCAAACCGTTTGTAGTAAGTGTTCACGTGTCATAACTTGACCCATATGTTTTGACAAATAGTGGAATAATTCAAATTCACGATGTGTTAATTCAATATCCTCACCACGTTTTTTAATTGAGTAAGCCTCAGGATAAATTACGATATCTTTAATCGCAATTTCATTCGTTGTACCTTCTGATTCTTGCGCAGGTTGAGCGGAGTGACGTCTTAAATTTGCTTTCACACGTGCAATTAATTCACGTGTGCTAAATGGTTTCGTCACATAATCATCAGCACCTAATTCAAGGCCCAATACTTTATCAATTTCTGAGTCTTTCGCTGTTAACATAATAATTGGCATGTCGTATTTTTTACGTACTTCACGACATACTTCCATACCATCACGACCAGGTAACATAATGTCTAACAATACGATGTCTGGCTCTTCTTCATAAATTAAATCGACGGCATCATTACCATCATAAGCGCAATGAACTTCATAGCCTTCTTTTTTTAAATTAAATTCTAAAATATCCGCAATTGGCTTTTCATCATCAACTACAACAACTTTTCTAGCCATATCTATAAACCTCATTTCTCAAATTGTAGTTCAAACCTTAATGTTTATTATATTTTGAGTAAAACATTAACTGTATTATATGGCGCTATCTTACGTCTTAACGCACGTTTATCTACTATATAATTTAACATTAATATTCACTTAATTCTATTTTCATATTTAAAATTATAGAATAATATTAATTTAAAGTTTACCACGCTCGTTTTATATTACAAATAAGTTGAGCTTCTTAAATATTGCACAAAAGTCGTAAGAAGACTGAAACGGTACAATGTTACAAAATGATGATAGTAGATAGTCGTTGAAAATTAAGAGTGATATATAAAAGATGTATAAAAAAAGAGAGAAGTATTAAAAATATATTGCGACGTCATCTATTTGTAATACACACATCGCTTTACTCATGATAACGTCTATATATTTATAAACATAAAGAAGCGATATTAAAAAAACATAAAAAAAATGCCTACCCTTTTGGATAAGCAATACGGTCTCGACGGGAATCGAACCCGCGATCTCCTGCGTGACAGGCAGGCGTGTTAACCGCTACACTACGAGACCTAAATGGTGACTCCTACGGGACTCGAACCCGTGTTACCGCCGTGAAAGGGCGGTGTCTTAACCGCTTGACCAAGGAGCCGTTCTTAAGCACAAGATAGATTATAGCATAGCTTTTATTTTAAAGACAAGAACTTTTTTACATAATTTTAATATTTTTTTATAATTCCTTAATTTTTAGAAAAAAAGAGTTGTTTTGAAGGTATATTACATAACAATATACTTTTTTTATTTACTTTTACATTATTAATTCAGATTTAAATGATACGGTTATCATTATCTTATTTTATGTATATAAAAAACGTTGCTAAAGTAAGTGACTTTAACAACGTTAAATGTATACCATTAAATGCTTTATTATTAATGGGCTTCGAAAAGCAACCCGCTCGTCAATCGTATGCTCATCTTAAAATCAAAAGCCGATTTTCGCTCTTAGCACGTTATTGCTCTATGTTTATACGCTTTTCTTACCATAATTTTTCTAATAGATTTGTTTGCTCACGGTCAGGGCCTACAGAGAAGATTGAAATATGAACACCACATAATTCAGAAATACGTTCTAAGTATTTACGTGCGTTTTCAGGTAACTCTTCTAATGTACGACAACCTGTAATGTCTTCCGTCCAACCAGGTAACTCTTCGAAAATTGGTTTACAACGACGTAATTGGTCTAAGTTTGCTGGATATTCTGTGATTGTTTCACCATCTAACTCATATGCTGTACAGATTTTAACCGTATCTAAACCTGTTAACACGTCAATTGAGTTAATAGATAAGTCTGTAATCCCACTTACACGACGAGAGTGACGTAATACAACTGAGTCGAACCAACCTACACGACGAGGACGTCCTGTTGTCGTTCCATATTCACGACCTACTTCTCTAATATGATGACCATCTTCGTCGAATAATTCAGTAGGGAATGGGCCATCACCTACACGAGAGGTATAGGATTTACATACCCCAATCACTTTAGATACGAAGGTTGGACCCACGCCAGTTCCTACTGTCACGTTACCTGCGACAGGATTACTTGACGTTACAAAAGGATATGTACCATGGTCGATATCTAACATAACTCCTTGTGCACCTTCAAATAAAACTTTTTCATCAGCTACGAAAGCGTCATCTAAAATTTTAGCTGTATCTGTAACGAATTCTTTTAAACGTTGACCAGCGGCATAGTATTCATCGAATATTTCATCAAAGTGTGGGCACGTTTCATTAAACATCCCTTTGAAATAGGCATTCTTAATTTCAATATTTTCTTTTAAACGTCTTTCAAATGTATCTTTTTCTAATAGATCAGCCATACGAATACCAATACGTTGTGCTTTATCTACGTAAGCTGGTCCAATACCTTTTTTCGTTGTACCGATTTTATTATCGCCGCGACGACGTTCTTCATATTCATCTTGTGCTAAGTGATACGGTAAGATGACTTGCGCACGGTTTGAAATACGTAGATTATCTGTAGAAATACCACGTTCATTTAAAGCGTCTAATTCTTTTAATAATGCAACAGGATCTACAACCACACCATTACCAATCACTGCTAATTTATCTTTATAAAAAATACCTGATGGTACTAAATGTAATTTGTATGTTTCTCCACCAAATTGAATGGTATGACCTGCGTTATTTCCACCTGAAAAACGCGCAATCACATCTGCTTGTTCTGCTAAGAAATCTGTAATTTTACCTTTACCTTCGTCTCCCCATTGTGTCCCAACTACTACGATTGATGACATGTGAGCACCTCCAAAGTTTTCTCAATTAACCACTAAGTATTCTATCAATACGTTTCATATAATGCAAATAAAAATCGAACATTAAAAATAGCATTCACATCAGTCGAATCAATACGTATATTTTATTAAAAAACCTTTAATATTGTTAATTTACCAGTATTTCAAAGCAGTTTTACAAATGTTTAATACACATACTTCACTTAACTTTATTTTTCAAAAATAAAATAAAAACCGTACATTTATATTAAAAATAATAATAATGTACGGTAAAAATATTTTTATGACATGTCTGCATGTGCATAATCAATGTCTGTAAATTTATTATATTGTTTCATAAAGTGTAACTTCACTGTACCTGTAGGGCCGTTACGTTGTTTTGCAATAATAATTTCAATCTCACCATTATCGTCATTGGATTGAGGTTCGAACTGCGTACTATCGTCATCTTCTTCCCCATCGCCTCGATTATAATAATCATCACGATACAAGAACGCAACAATATCTGCGTCTTGCTCAATTGATCCTGATTCACGAATATCACTCATCATTGGTCGTTTATCTTGACGTTGTTCTACGCCACGAGATAACTGACTCAGTGCGATAACGGGACATTCTAATTCACGAGCGATGGCTTTTAACGTACGTGAGATTTCAGAGACTTCTTGTTGTCTATTATCTGAAAAGCGTGAGCCACTCCCTTGAATAAGTTGTAGATAGTCAATGACAATCATATCAAGACCATGTTCTTGTTTAAGACGACGACACTTTGATCGTAAATCTGTAATACGAATTCCTGGTGTATCATCAATAAAAATCTTTGTTCTCGATAATTTACCTACTGCAATCGTAAATCGATTCCAGTCTTCTTCTGTCATTGTCCCTGTTCTTAAACGGTTAGAATCTACATTTCCTGAACTACAAATCATACGTGTCGCAAGTTGATCGGCACCCATTTCAAGTGAGAAAATACCTACTGTATAGTTATCTTCATGAGTGGCTACTTTTTGAGCGATATTAAGTGCGAAGGCAGTCTTACCTACAGAAGGACGGGCTGCTAAAATAATTAAATCATTTCTATTAAAGCCCGCAGTCATCTGGTCTAAATCGCGATATCCAGTAGGAATACCCGGCGTTTGCCCACTATTTTGATCAAGTTCCTCTGCAGTCTCATATACTTGACCTAAGACATCTCTAATATCTTTAAATCCATCACTTTGACGGTTTGCTGAGAGTTCAAGAATACGTTTTTCAGCATCACTTAAAATAGCATCTAATTCAAGCTCATTATTATACCCATCATTCGCAATGCTATCAGCTGTTTGAATTAATCGACGTTTAAGCGCAAGATTAGCAACTATATTTCTATAGTATTCAATATTACGTGTCGTCGGTACATTATTCGATAATTCAGCTAAATATTGAGGGCCACCAGCCTCACTTAATGTACCTTCTTTCGTTAATTGTTCCATTAACGTGACTACATCAATCTCATGAGCATCTTCGTTTAAGTTCATCATTGCTCTAAAGATATGTTGGTGTGCACCTCTATAAAACGACTCAGGAAGTAATACCTCCTGAGTCGAACCTATTAATTCTGGATCTAAAATAATTGCACCTAAGACAGACTGTTCAGCTTCATTGTTATGGGGCATTTGTCTTTGATCATACATATTATCCATCAATCATTACACCCATCCATCTTAAAATTTTCGACATGCTAGTGCAACATTATATCTATTTCTATGAATTGTTTTTAAAAGAGTGGACTACCTATGTGTGTCCCAAATTTTTTTATTTTTCTACAGTGTGTACGCGAATTGTACCTTCAACTTCTTTGTCTAATTTAACAGGTACATTAGTATAACCTAACGCGTGAATACCGTGTGGTAAATCCATTTTACGTTTATCAATTTTAATATCGTGTTGATTTTTTAAAGCGTCAGCAATTTGTTTTGTACTAATAGAACCAAACAATTTACCGCCTTCACCAGTTTTAGCACTTACTTCAACTTCGATATCTTCTAATTTTGCTTTTAATGCTTTAGCATCATTGATTTCTTGTTGTCTATCCGCTTCAGCACGTCTATTTTGTTGTTCTAATTGTTTTAAATTACCTGGTGTTGCTTCAACAGCATATTTATTTTTTAATAAAAAGTTATTTGCGTAACCTACTGGCACGTCTTTAACTTCACCTTTTTTACCTTTACCTTTAACATCTTGTGTAAATATTACTTTCATGTATCTTCACTCCTACTCATTTGTTCAGTAATTGCTTGTTGTAATTGCTCGATTGCTTCTTCTATAGTGACACCTTTTATTTGCGTTGCAGCATTTGTTAAGTGACCTCCGCCACCTAAGGCTTCCATTGTTAATTGAACATTAATACCGCCTAATGAACGTGCTGAAATACCAATAAGATTATCTTCACGTTTCGCTACAACGTAAGAAGCTTCAATGCCTTCTAAACTTAACAATTCATCCGCAGCTTGTGCAACTGTTACAGGATGATAGATTTTATCATTAGAACCGTGAGCAATTGCGACACCGTTATCTTGCACTTCCACTGTGCGTATCAATTCAGAACGATTAATATACGTATCAACATCATCTTTAAGGAATTGTTGCGTTAAGATTGTATCCGCACCATGCGCACGTAAATAACTTGCCGCATCAAACGTTCTTGACCCTGTTCGTAATGTAAAATTACGTGTATCAACAATAATACCTGCATACATAATTGTAGATTCTAAACGTGATAACCGTTGTTCTGTTGGCTGATATTCTAATAACTCTGTGACAAGTTCTGCAGTTGAACTTGCATAAGGTTCCATATAAACGAGTAATGGATTTGAAATAAAGCTTTCTCCACGTCTATGATGATCAATGACTACTTTACGATTCGCTTTATTTAGAATATTTTCATCTAATACCATTTCAGGTTTATGTGTGTCTACCACAACAACCGTTGTTTTTGACGTCATCATATCCCAAGCCTCATCAGATGTCACAAATCGTTCTTTTAATTCAGGTTTTTTATCAATTTCTTCCATCACACGACTTAATGTTGGATCGATATCTTCTTCATTAAGTACCACATATGCTTCTAAATTATTCATTGACGCAAATCGAGATACTCCAATAGCTGCGCCAACCGCATCTAAGTCAGGACGTTTATGTCCCATAATAATCACTTTGTCGCCTTCAGTTAAGATATCTTTCAATGCGTGAGAGATAACACGTGCTCTAACACGTGTTCGTTTTTCCATCGGGTCAGTCTTACCTCCGTAAAAACGAACATTACCATTCATGTTTTTAATTGCAACTTGGTCTCCTCCACGACCTAAGGCTAAATCAAGTCCTGATTGAGATAATTCACCAAGTTCAATTAAATCTTCGGTACCTTCACCAACACCAATACTTAATGTCAATTGTGCACGGTAGCCTACACTTTTTTCACGTAACTGACTTAGAATGTCAAAATTAGAATCTTCTATTTCTGCTAAGATTTTTTGGTTTAAATAAGCTACGAATTGATCTGAACTATAACGTTTAAAATAAATGTTATATTCAGTTGCCCATCGACTAATAATACGTGTCACCATTGAATTGATTTCAGAACGTTGTGTGTCATTCATATTTTGGGTAATTTCATCGTAGTTATCTAAAAACAACGTTGCAATGATAGGCTTTGATTCTTCATATAATTCATTTGTCTGTACTTCTTCTGTAATATCGAAGAAATATAAACAACGTTCTTCTTCAGAATAACGCACATGATAATGGTACTGACCATGTTCGATTTCTATTTCTTGTATTCTTTCAAGTTGCTTAAGAATATTCGGAAAAACTTCATTGACTGGTTCTGAGATGACATTCGTTTCTAGATGTTCAGACATATATTGGTTAATCCATTCAATGTGATCGTCAGCATCAATCACAACTAAACCAATTGGCATGCGTTTAATTGCTTTATTACTTCCTGCTGAAATATGACCACTCAGATTATCCACATAATGATCCATTTTTGATAATGCTTGTTTAATCAATACCGCACTAATGACAATCATAATGATTAAAGCAATCGCCGTAAACGTTGCCATTAAAGGTTTAAATATAAACCCTACAATAACAATTGTAATTGCCGTAAGCACCATCAAAATATAAGGAATAAGCAATGCTTTTTTAGTGGATTGACGGTTCATTCTTCCACCTCTATTCACTTTTTAAAGTCATTTTTTTATCATTCGTTTTAAGTTAATTCCTAAATCAAGTACGCCAAGTAATGATACGATATGCGTAAAGGGTGAAATCACTGTCCCCACGACCATTAATAATATGGATACCGCATCAGGTAATCGTTTAGCCTTTCCAAAGAAATGAATCAAACTCAATCCTTGGATATACATTAATAATGATAACACAACTTCGAAATTCAATACGATACTTTGGAATATACTTGGTTTCATCGCAAACATCACACATACTAGCACAATCATGTAAATCCATAATAATGTGCGATTCATCTGCCAAGCAAATAAAGGTCTAAACATAGGTGTTGCTACTTTGAATTTGCGTAAAATTGGAAATGTAATGATGATATTCATTAAAACTAAAAGAAAAACAATAATAATGATGTAACTTGGAAGTTGAACAGCCATTTGACGAAATCCTTCTTCTAAGATGACCTTATAATCTGATTCAACGCCTGAATTTACAATCGCATTGTTCATTGCGTCTTTTGCTGGTTTAATCAATACTTCAGTATTTGGAATCTTTTTGAACGCTTGTAATAACATAAATGCAATTAACGTCACAATACTTATATACATTGTTGTAATATATAAAATGCGTTCTTTAGATGTACGTTCTTTTAATAATTGGCCAATTACAAAACTTAGTAATAAAACTAGAATCATGGCACTTAATACAAAGGTATTCCCTAATAAGGTCGTGATGACTACAGTGAGTAAAGCTCCAATTCCAAATGTAGCAATTGATTTATGCCACATGATAATCCCTGGAATGGTAGCGAATAAACATAGAATCAGACCAATTATTGGCAATACATACGTAACTAAAGCAACTGCTACAAGCACGATAGTTCCTATAATCATTGCTTTAGGATGTACTTTTGAAAACACATTCGCCACTCCTATACTTTTTTGACTATAAGGTCTATTTTACCTTCTATATTCAAATTAAACAAATGTGTTAACTGTTCTCTTATCTATTATTTTCGTTTGAATTTCGAAACTTTTAAAAAATGATACAAGTTAGGCGCCCAGTCATTAAAATTAAGTAAAAAACCATCATGGCCTACGTTGTCTGGAACAAAAAAGTGACGATGATATTTAAAACGTTCTCCTACTGCTCTGACTTGATCATCTGGATATAACAAATCATCTGTAAAGCCCATCGTTAGTACTTTTGTATTTAAAGATTGGAAGACCTCATCCACATCATTGCGCTGACGATCAAGATGATGACTATCTAAGACATTCAACATCGTTAAGTAACACGATAAATCGTAGGATTCTTTAAACTTATTACCTTGATAACGTTGATAATTGACTACTTCATCTGGTGTGAAACGCGCGTCATAACTTTTTGAAGAACGATATGTTAAGAATCCAAGTTGTCTTGCAATACTAAGTCCCTCTTTACCTCCAATATGAATCGCTTCACGTGCAATTTCATTGAAGGCACGACTGTATGAAGAGGTTTTATCTGTAGCTGCTAAGATGACTGCTTTATCTACTTCGAATCGATGATTATATAATAATTCCATTACTTGCATGCCACCTAAACTGCCACCAATTAAAATATCAATTTTAGTAAATCCAAGAGCCTTGATTCCCAATTCAATTGCCTTAACGATATCTCTTAATGTGATGGTTTTAGGAAAATGAGCATCGTTTAAAGGGGAGCTTGAACCAAAAGGACTTCCAATAACATTAAAAGTAAGAAACTGATAATCATAGATCGGCATATAACCACCATCGATGATTTCGCGCCACCATCCAGGATGTTCATCTGTACCATAAGTTAAATGATTCCCAGTCAGAGCATGACAAACCACAACAAGCGGCTGTCCCGAATAACCTACGTGCTCATAACGCAATTTTAGATTCTCAATCGTTTCACCTGATTCTGTTGTAAAAGCACCTAAATGTAATGTATCTACTGTATAATTTGTCATGCTATGCCTCCTTAGAATAAAAAAATCGCTTCTACTCTTAATTTTAAAAGTATGAAGCGATAATACTTTAGTACTTATCATTCGAGTATCTCGTTGGTTGTAGCACCGTACAAATGATTTGTCGGTTGCTGAAGCTTCATAGGGCCAATTCCCTCTACTTCTCAAAATAAGAGTATCTATATATTGATTGAATGGTTTAATTTAAATTTATTTTAATACAATTGTCTGGTTAACTTCAATGCGCAGTAAATAAATGGATTAAAAGAACCATTGTATACCTGCAATGAATACAATACCTACAATAATAGTGATGGTTAGACTACGCGTCACAACTGCGATAATGACTGTAGGAATGGTTGCTACAATGAATGGAATATTTAATTCAAAGCCTTGCATACCTTTATGTTGAACGATAAAACTATCAATAACTAGCGCAGTGAATAATGAAATGGGAATAAACGACAGCCATTTGATGACTGTTTCTGACAGTTGAATACGTGAAATCATTAAAAATGGGACAACACGCACAATTAATGTCACTAATCCACATAAAACGATGAGTAAAAGCATATGTCCTGTTATCGTCATCGATCCATCACCACCCCAAGTGTTGCAGCACAAATTGATGTAACAAGAATGGCCACATAAGAGGGCATCAACCAACTTAAAATGAACATCATTACAATAACGAACGCAATTAATACGATATATATACTTACTTTGGAACGTGTAATCGTTTCAAATTGAGCCATAGCCAAGAAAATAAACATGGCTGTAATCGCAAAGTCTAACCCTAACATTTCAGGATGAGAGATGTATTTCCCAAAGACTGCTCCTAACACACAAGCTATTGCCCAAAATGAATAAGCAGTAATATTTAATCCATGTAACCATCGGTCATTAATTGTTTCCCCTTTTAAGTGTGGCGTTATAGCAACGCCAAATGTCTCGTCAGTAAGAATAGAAGACAAAGCTAAACGATTCCATATACCGTAATCTTTATAATTAGGTGATAATGTCATAGACAATAAAAAGAAGCGGGAATTCACAATTAACGTTGTTAACACGATTGCTGATATAGGTGTACCAGTAATGACTAAAGCACAAATAATAAATTGTGCTGCGCCTGCATAAACCAGTAAACATAACAGAAGAATTTCTAGAACACTAAAATCTTGAGAAGCTGCCACGATGCCAAATGATAGTCCTATACCGATGTATCCTAGTAGTGTTGGAATACATTCTTTGACCCCTTGTTGAAATGTTACATGTGATGTCATGTTAGCTCCCCCTTTATATATGTATTTTCAAATTGACTATATAATATAATTAAATTCAGTCTAATATAATCTAAGAGACGCTTCAATATCTTTAGACGTCCGTTTGAGTGAGGTTAGAGAGAAGGGTGTTTTAAAATATTGAAACTTCAATACTTTCAAAATATCAGAAATTTTTGATATTTTGAAAGTTACCTTTCTTAGGGCAGTCTTATTTAATATAAAAATAAATAAAGCGATAGAGGACTACGTCACTCTATCACTTTATGAGTTGAATTCTATTTAATTATTCGTTGACTGGACGTATTTCTGTTTTGCCGCCCATAAATGGTACAAGTGCTTCTGGAATTGTAATTGAACCATCTTCGTTTTGGTAGTTTTCTACGATAGCTGCAAATGTACGACCTACTGCAAGTCCACTACCATTTAATGTGTGTACTAATTCTGGTTTAGAAGAAGCATCACGTTTGAAACGAATGTTAGCACGACGAGCTTGGAAATCAGTACAGTTTGAGCAAGAACTAATTTCTTTGTAGTCATTGTAACTTGGTAACCATACTTCTAAGTCATATGTTTTACTTGCGCTGAAACCAATATCTCCAGTACATAAGTTCACGCGACGATATGGTAATTTTAATTCTTCTAAAATTGCTTCGGCATTTTGAGTCATATCTTCTAATGCATCCCAAGAATCTTCAGGTTTTTCAAAACGCACCATTTCAACTTTATCGAATTGATGTAAACGAATTAAACCTCTTGTATCTCTACCAGCTGATCCCGCTTCACTACGGAAACATGCAGTTTGACCAGTGAATTTTTCTGGTAACACATCCGGTTGGATAATTTCATTTCTATAGAAGTTTGTTAATGGCACTTCTGCAGTTGGAATTGTATATAAGCCTTCTTTTTCAACTTTGAATAAATCTTCTTCAAATTTAGGTAATTGGCCTGTACCAAACATTGTATCTGCATTTACCAATTGAGGTGTCATCATTTCTGTATAACCATGTTGTGTTGTATGTTTGGTTAACATATAGTTCATTAATGCACGTTCTAATAAAGCACCGTCTTTAGTTAAATAAACGAAGCGCGCACCTGATACTTTTGCAGCACGTTCGAAATCAGCCATTTTTAATTCTTCTACTAAATCCCAGTGTGCTTTTGGTTCAAAATCAAATTCACGAGGCGTGCCCCATTTTTTTAATTCAACATTTTCAGTATCGTCAGCACCTTGTGGTACGTCATCTGCAATTAAATTTGGAATACGAATTAAGATATCACGAATTTTATTATCTACTTCATTTAATTTTGCATCATTTTCTTTAATTTCATCGCCTAATTCACGCATTTCTTTAATGACGTCATCAGCATCTTCTTTGTTACGTTTTTTTTCAGCAATTTGATCACTTACTTTGTTACGACGTGCTTTCATTTCTTCTGTTTTACCAATTAAATCACGACGTTGATTATCTAATTCTAATACTTCATCAACGACCTTTGAATCATCTCCTCGTAATTCAATTTTGCTCTTAACTTTGTCCGTTTCGTCTCTGAATTGCTTGATGTCTAACATATCATATTCATCCTTCCAAAAAATTTATATTGAGTGACCATAGCGATTTAAAATAAAAAAAGACCACATCCCCATACAAGGGACGTGGTCTACGCGTTGCCACCCTATTTAACAATTTAATTAAATAAACTAAATTGCACTCCACTATCGATAACGGTTAAAACCGATTGTTCAATATAAGTAGGTAGATTCGCATAAAAATTAATTACTTGTTTACACTCACCACAAGCTCTCTGAAATTAATACCCTTATGTTACTTAGCCTACGAACAATACTTTATTAACTTAATTTTAATATAGCAAAGTCATATATAATTTTCAAGCAGTTACCTTTTCCAAATATAACAAACTATATACGTTAATATCTATCAATTTTAGCATTTATAAATTTATTTAAAATAGTGTTGACGAAACGCTTAAGCAGGTATAATATTTTCTATTGTACTTAAAACGCACATGATATTTTCGCTTGTCTTAATAACTCATCATTTCATTGATTTAATATATAGAAGTTATGACTTTCGAATCTAAATAGGGAGGATTCATCATATGGAAACATTAACTAATGTGACAATTCCTAAACGTAATGACGAAACGCATAAAGGTGATTATGGAAAAATTCTTTTAATTGGTGGTAGTGCAAATTTAGGCGGAGCAATCATGTTAGCTGCACGTGCATGTCTTTTTAGTGGAAGTGGTTTAATTACTGTAGCCACACATCCTACTAATCATGCAGCCATTCATTCACGTTGTCCTGAAGCAATGGTAATAGATATTAATGATACTAAAATGTTAACAAAAATGATTGAGAATACAGATAGTATTTTAATTGGACCAGGTCTTGGCGTTGATTTCAAAGGAAATAATGCGATTACTTTCTTACTACAAAATATTCAACCTCATCAAAACTTAATTGTAGATGGTGATGCAATTACAATATTTTGTAAACTTAAACCTGATATTCCTACATGTCGTGTTATCTTTACACCACATCAAAAAGAATGGGAACGTCTAAGTGGTATTCCTATTGAAGAACAAACGTATGAAAGAAATAGAGAAGCTGTGGATAAATTAGGCGCTACTGTAGTACTAAAAAAACACGGTACAGAAATCTTCTTTAAAGATAAAGAATACAAATTACCAATTGGCACACCTGCAATGGCTACAGGTGGTATGGGTGATACATTAGCTGGTATGATTACAAGTTTTGTAGGTCAATTTAATAGCTTACAAGATGCCGTTACGAGCGCAACTTATATTCACAGTTATATTGGTGAAAAACTTTCTGAAAAAATGTACGTCGTGCCCCCTTCAAAATTAATTAATCAAATTCCTTATGTAATGAAAGAATTAGAAAGATAAATAATAAAAATAAGACTTCCCTATATGTGGGAAGTCTTATTTTTATATTTAATTCTGATCTGAATCATTCTCAATATCTTCATTTACACGATCCATGAAATCTTGTCTTACTTCAATGCGTTCATCATCTTCATCAGATTCAGTATGCAAAGCGTTACCAGGTGTCGTATCATCTATCACTTGTTCATTTGCACTTTCTGTCGTTTGGGCACTCGCATGTTCTGTTTGTTGTGCCGATTCAGTTGCAGCTTCATCTTCAGTTTTATCAATGACTTTCGCAACAGTTGATACGGCTTGATTATCGCCTAATTTCATTAATCGCACACCTTGTGTGGCACGGCCATTTTGAGAAATATCTTCAACTTGTAGTCGAATAATAATGCCACCATCCGTTACAATCATTAAATCTTCTTGACCGCTTACTGTTGTAATACATACAACATTACCATTACGTTCTGTAATTTTAGCTGTTTTTATACCTTTACCGCCACGATTAGATAAACGATATTCACTTACAGGTGTCCGTTTACCATAACCTTTTTCAGTAACAACTAGAACTTCATCTTCACTTTCAGCATAGGCTACGTCTAAACCTACGACTACATCATTTTCTCTTAGAGAAATACCTCTCACACCTGAAGCGGTACGACCTAGTGGGCGTAAACTATTTTCAGGGAATCGAATTAATGAGGCATGTGCTGTACCAAGTAAAATATCTTGTTTACCATCAGTAAGACGAACTGCGATCAATTCATCATCTTCTTTAAAGCCAATCGCAATTTTACCATTCTTATTAATATGAGAGAAGTTACTTAATGCAGAACGTTTAACAATACCTTTTTTAGTAGCAAAGACTAAGAAACTGTTCTCATCTTCTAAATCTCTTACGGCAATCATCGTACTAATCACTTCATCATTTTCAAGCTCAATCGCATTAATGACTGGAATACCTTTAGATTGACGAGATAATTCAGGTACTTCGTATCCTTTCAACTTATAAACACGGCCTTTATTCGTAAAGAATAAAACATTATCATGTGTACTTAATGTTACAAGTTGACTGACAAAGTCTTCTTCTAAGGTATTCATCCCTTGTACACCTCGTCCACCTCTGTTTTGTGAACGATATGTAGATACAGGTAAACGTTTAATATAGTTGTTATGACTTAAAGTGATGACGATTTGTTCTTCAGGGATTAAGTCTTCATCTTCTAAGTGATCTAAACCGCCCAATTGAATTTCAGTACGACGTTCATCACCGAAACGTTCTTTAATTTCTGTAAGTTCATCACGAACCAGTTGAAGTAATACATCTTCATTTGCTAAGATCTCTTCTAATTCTGCAATATAACTTAATAATTCATTATACTCATTTTCAATTTTATCGCGCTCTAACCCAGTTAAACGACGTAAACGCATATCTAAAATGGCTTGAGCTTGACGTTCAGACAATTTAAAACGTTCTTGCAATGTTTCCATCGCCACTTTATCTGTGTCAGACTCACGAATAATAGAAATAATTTCATCAATATGATCCAGCGCAATTCTTAAACCTTCTAAGATATGTGCACGATCTTTCGCTTTTTTCAAATTGTATTCTGTACGACGACGTACAACTGTTTTTTGATGTTCTAAATATTCAACAAGCGCTTCTTTTAAGTTAATTAATTTAGGTCGACCATTCACAAGGGCAATCATATTTACACCAAATGATGTTTGTAATGGTGTATGTTTATATAAATTATTTAAAATAACATTTGCATTGGCATCTTTACGTACATCAATAACAACTCTTACCCCTGTACGTAAACTTGTTTCGTCACGAAGATCTGTGATACCTTCAATTCTTTTCTCACGCGCTAATTCTGCAATTTTCTCAATCATTCTTGCTTTATTCACTTGATATGGAATTTCAGTCACAACAATACGCTGACGGCCACCGCCACGTTCTTCTATTGATGCACGTGCTCGCATTTGAATCGATCCACGACCAGTTTCATAGGCACGTCTAATGCCACTTTTACCTAAAATTAAGCCAGAAGTTGGAAAATCAGGACCTTGAATGTCTTCCATCAATTCTGAGATTGTGACATCAGGATTTTGACTTAAACGTAAGACGCCGTCAATGACTTCTGTTAAATTATGTGGCGGAATATTTGTAGCCATACCAACTGCAATACCTGAAGCGCCATTCACTAAAAGGTTAGGGAAACGAGAAGGTAAGACTTCGGGCTCTCTTTCTGTACCATCATAGTTATCTAAGAAATCAATAGTATCTTTATTGATATCACGTAACAGTTCTAATGTGATTTTGGTCATTTTTGCTTCGGTATAACGCATTGCCGCAGCACCGTCACCATCCATTGAACCAAAGTTACCTTGACCATCAACAAGAGGATAACGATAGCTAAAGGTTTGTGCCATTCTTACCATAGCATCATAAATTGAAGAGTCGCCGTGTGGATGATATTTCCCCATAACGTCCCCAACAATACGTGCTGATTTTTTATAAGGTTTGTCTGGAGTCATTCCTTGTTCATTTAGACCATATAAAATACGACGATGTACAGGTTTTAAACCATCACGTACATCTGGTAATGCACGTGAAACGATAACGCTCATCGCATAGTCTAAAAATGATTCGCGCATTTCATTGGTTATATTTCTTTCATTAATTCTTGATTGTGGTAGAGAATCAGCCATCAAGATATCCTCCTTTTATAGTCAGTTCACATTAAGTTAAATTAGAAATCTAAATTAGCATAAACTGCATTATCTTCGATAAATTGTCTACGATTTTCAACAACGTCACCCATTAACATTTCAAATGTTTGATCCGCTTCTACTGCATCTTCAAGTTTTACTTGTAACATCATACGATTTTCAGGATTCATTGTTGTTTCCCATAATTGATCGGCATTCATTTCACCTAAACCTTTGTAACGAGAAATTTGCCATTTTGGAGTAGGATTTAGTTCAACTTTTAATTTATCCAATTCACGATCGTTAAAGACGTAATATTTTTGTTTACCTTGTGTTAGCTTATACAATGGTGGTTGAGCGATGTATACATACCCAGCCTCAATTAATGGACGCATAAATCTGTAGAAGAATGTAAGTAATAATGTACGAATATGCGCACCATCTACATCAGCATCTGTCATGATAACAATCTTATGATAACGGGCTTTAGAAATATCAAACTCGCCACCTATGCCTGTACCAAATGCTGTAATCATTTGACGGATTTCATTGTTATTTAAAATACGATCTAAACGTGCTTTTTCCACATTTAATATTTTACCTCTCAACGGTAAAATCGCTTGTGTTTTTGAGTCACGACCTTCTTTTGTAGACCCCCCGGCAGAGTCACCCTCAACTAAGAAGATTTCACTTTCGTCAGGATTTTTACTTGAACAGTCTGCCAGTTTACCCGGTAAACTTGAAATTTCTAATGCTGATTTACGTCGTGTCACTTCACGCGCTTTTTTAGCTGCTACACGTGCTCTTGACGCCATGATTCCTTTTTCAACAATGATTCTTGCAACATTTGGATTCTCATATAAAAAGCGTTCAAAGTGTTCTGAAAATAATCGATCAACGATTTGACGTACTTCAGAGTTACCTAATTTCGTCTTCGTTTGACCTTCGAATTGTGGATTACCATGTTTTACAGAGACGACTGCTGTTAAACCTTCACGTGTATCTTCACCTGAAAGTCGTTCTTTATCATCTTTAATAATCTTACTTTGAGTCCCATAACTGTTTAAGACACGTGTAAGTGCACGTTTAAAGCCATCTTCATGTGTACCACCTTCATATGTGTGGATATTATTCGCATAGGATAATAAGTTTGTAGCATAACCGCTATTGTATTGTATTGCAATTTCTACTTCGATATCATCTTTTGACTGATGAATATAAATAGGTTCGTCATGAATAGGTTCTTTATTTTCGTTCAGTAATTCAACGTAAGATTTAATACCACCTTCATAATGATATGTGTCTTCACGTTGTTCTTCATCTTCACGTTCGTCTCTTAGTGTAATTGAAATACCTTTATTTAAGAATGCTAATTCTCTAATACGTTTTTGAAGTGTTTCATAATTATAAACTGTTGTTTCTGAAAAGATTTCACTATCTGCTTTAAAGCGAATCACTGTACCTGTTTTATCCGTACTGCCTATTTCTTTAAGATCAAATTGAGGCACGCCTTTTTTGTATGCTTGATGATAAATTGTTTCATTACGGTGTACATACACTTCTAAATCTTGTGATAACGCATTTACTACAGATGAACCTACACCATGTAGTCCACCAGATACTTTGTATCCGCCACCACCGAATTTACCTCCGGCATGAAGCACAGTAAGAATAACTTCTACTGCGGGACGTCCCATTTTTTCTTGAATATCTACAGGAATACCACGACCATTGTCAGTCACTTTAATCCAGTTGTCATTCTCAATCACTACTTCAATTTGATTCGCATATCCAGCTAGCGCTTCGTCAATACTGTTATCAACGATTTCCCATACCAAATGATGCAAACCTCTTTCTGAAGTTGAGCCAATATACATACCAGGACGTTTACGTACCGCTTCAAGTCCTTCTAATACCTGTATTTGTCCAGCACCATAATTATCTGTGTTGTTTACATCTGACAATGTATTCACCATCACTTTCTATTACTTAATAATTTCACCTTGATTAATTCGGTAAAGTTTCGCATTATTCATGATTTCATGATCAATACCGTCTACCGATGTAGTTGTTACGAATGTTTGTACTTTATGTTGAATTGTACTGAGTAAATGCGTCTGACGAGAATCATCAAGTTCACTTAAGACATCATCTAATAATAAAATCGGATATTCTCCGACTTCAATGTTCATTAATTCTATTTCTGCTAGTTTAATTGATAAAGCGGTTGTTCTTTGTTGACCTTGAGATCCATATGTTTGGGCATCCATGTCATTCACATTAAATCCTAAGTCATCTCTATGTGGACCATATAAACATACTGCTCTATCCATTTCACGTTGTTGATATTCATTCAATAACGTGATGACTTCATCTAATAATTCACTTTTATTTTTACTTGTATCGCTAAGTTTAATACTTGGTAAATATTTTAGAGATAATGTTTCACGTTGGTTCGTAATACCAGCGTGGATAGGTTGCGCTAAAGTCTCTAATTCTTCAATAAATTGCTCACGTCTTAAAGTGACATTAAGTGCATATTGTGCAAATTGTTGATTTAAAACCTCTAGCATCGTTTTATCTGTTTTTTGACCAAGTTGTAACTGCTTAAGATAATTATTTTTTTGTTTGAGAATACGTTGATATTGAGCTAAATCGTTAAGATATATTGCAGAAATTTGCCCTAATTCCATATCTATAAATCGTCTTCTAATTTGAGGAGAACCTTTAACAATATTTAAATCTTCAGGTGCAAAAAGAACCACATTTAGATGTCCAACATACTGTGTTAGTCGACTTTGTTCCAAGTGGTTCACTTTAACTTGTTTACCTTTTTTAGTTATATACATCGTTAATGGCATGATTCCGTGTCTATAACTTAACTCACCCTCTATTTTAGCATACTCAGAGTTAAACCGTATAAATTCCTTGTCATTGGAGGTTCGGTGACTTTTAGCTAAAGCAAGGACGTAAATTGATTCAAGTAAATTTGTCTTTCCCTGTGCATTTTCTCCAATAAGAATATTCACTTCAGGATGACAATTTAACGTAACCGCTTCATAGTTGCGATAGTTTTCTAATTGGAGTGTTTTAAGCTTCATTGCTCACCTTGATGAATAATAATAAATGAATCGATATCTGGAATATCAGGGAAGTCGATACGATCTTGGTCAGCTAACTTTTTTCCACGACGTGTTTCACGTTCGCCATTTAATAAAACGTCGTAATCTTGTAAGAACCATTTTGCTTGTCCACCTGATTCAATAATCCCTTCTGTTTTAAGAAATTGACCTAACGTAATCTCGCCTTCAACTGTTACTTCTTGAACCAAAATAATCACTCCATTTCTTTATATATCATTACTATATTATACCTTTTTTAAGAATAAATTTCATTTAAAATGAAGTATGAAACCGTTTACTTTTAAATAAGTTTTTGTTATTTTAATTTGTTATGTAAAAAATAGATCATTTTTTGAAATTATGACAAAAGTAATCAGAGATAATATCTCAATTTTTAATTTTAAGGCCTATTTTAGCGAATATAATGAGTCGTGGATAAAAAACATCGTTTTACTTAATTTAGCTTCATTATGAACCTCTGAGATAGTTTAAAATCAATGTTTTAATGAATTAAAAAAATAGAACAGCAATTCAATAAGAATTCTGTTCTACTTTAACTTTTTAATTAATCTTTAATCACTAGTATGTTCTAATTGGTAAAATGAGTTGAGTGACTGAATCATCTGCTTTTGGTTTTAAGATAAATGGTTTCATCGTACCAAAGAATTCTACTTCAACTTCCTCATTATCAATTGCTTTTAATGCGTCCATCATATATTTTGAGTTGAATGAAATTTTCAAATTGCCACCTTCAACATCAGTTGCTGTAACTTCTTCTTTGACTGTACCGATTTCTGGGGATGTAGATGATAATTCTATAACCTCATTTCCAGTACTTAATTTAATTACGTTATTTCCACCTTCACGTGCAAGTAATGACGCACGATCTATCGCATGATAGAATTCACCGTTATCTAATCCTAATTTGATTTCATAGTTTTCAGGGAAAAGACGTGTTGTATCAGGATAGTGACCTTCTAATAAACGTGAAATAAAGTTCACGTTACCGACCTTGAACAATACTTGATTAGAGGCAAAGAAGATATCAATGTCTTCATCGTTATCACTCATAATTTTATTTAATTCAGATAATGCTTTACCTGGAATAATAACATTTTTGTTTTCCGATTCATCTTCAAGCTTTAATTTTCTTACAGCCAAACGATGTGAATCAGTAGCGGTGCATATTAATTCATTATCTTGTATAAGCCAGTTCACACCAGTTAAAACTGGGCGTGTTTCTGAGGTGGACACTGCAAAGTTTGTTTGCGCAATGATGTTTTTAAGTACTTTTACAGATAATTGAATGGCATCATCACGTGATACTTGTGGTAACAATGGATATTGTTCAGGATCTAAACCACTTAAATTAAATTCTGAATGTCCTGATGTGATAAGCGTTTGGAACTGTTCATTTGTTGATAATTTAACGTCTTTGCCTGGTAATTTTTTAATGATGTCGACAAAGAAACGACCAGGAAGAACCACTGATCCAGTTTCAGTAATGTCAACAATATTTTCTCCATCTACTTGTTTAGGAATTGTGATTTCAATTGAAATTTCTGAGTCAGAACCAGTTAAGATAACGTTATTATCTTTAGCATCAATCTTGATACCTGTTAAAATTGGTAAAGTTGTTCTTGGTGAGATTGCCTTTAATGTATCATTCAATTGCGTAATAAAGTAATCTCTTTTTATTGTAAATTCCATTATTAATTTAAACTCCTTCCAGTCGTTTATACTTAAATTATATAGGTTTTAAAATCATAGTAATAGTAGTAGGGCTTGTGGATTAGTGGATATCTCATGAAACGCCTTTTATATCAAAGTTATACACATGTGGATAAGTTGTTAATGATGTGTATTACTTTTTCACATTATCCACAATTTAACACTTCCTAGATTCTTGCTCTATTTATAAAATTTTTTAGAAGAACAGTCATCTTTGATATTGAATGTCATATTTTAGCAATACTGTTATATAACAGATTCATATTTCCTATTACTGTTTACGTATTTCCTTTTCTAAATCTTCGACTTCTTGCTTGAAAATTGAATCCGCCTTAATATCATTCGAAATTTTTTCGTGTGCGTGAATAACTGTAGTATGATCGCGTCCTCCAAATTCCTCACCAATTTTTGGTAATGAAAAATCAGTTAATTCTCTAGATAGATACATTGCGATTTGTCGTGGATAGGCAATCGATTTTGTTCTTTTCTTAGCGCTAAAATCTTCGATGCGTACATTGTAATAATGTCCAACTACTTTTTGAATATCTTGAATCGAGATTTTTTTAGATTTAGGAACTTGAATGATATCTTTTAATGCTTCAGCAGCAAGCTCTGTTGTAATCGGTTTACCTTGTAATTTTGAATAAGCAAGTAAACGTGTTAAAGCTCCTTCAAGTTCACGAATATTTGATTGAATTTGATTTGCAATATAATTCAATGCTTCTGCTGGAATTTCTAAGTTCTCTTCTTCGATTTTTTTCTGCAAGATGGCCATGCGTGTTTCATAATCTGGCGGTGTGATATCAACAATGAGACCCCATTCAAATCGAGAACGTAAGCGATCTTCAAGTTTTGCTATTTCTTTAGGCGGACGATCACTTGAAATAACAATTTGCTTTTTATTTTGATGTAATTCATTAAATGTATGGAAAAATTCTTCTTGTGTTTGTTCTTTATTTTGAATGAATTGAATATCATCAATTAATAATACATCGATATTTCTATATTTTTCTCTAAATGCTTCAGGTTCATTGTTACGAATGGATTTAATAAAATCATTTGTAAACTTTTCGCTTGAAGTATACAGCACTTTGGCATTCGGTTTATTACTTAGTACGTGATGACCAATGGCATGCATTAAATGCGTTTTCCCTAATCCTACGCCCCCATAGATAAATAATGGATTATAAGCTTGTGCAGGTGCTTCAGCTACAGCTAAGCTTGCTGCATGTGGGAAGCGGTTGCCAGGCCCAATCACAAATGTATCAAACGTATTATGCATATTAAATTGATCCATATCATCATGACTATCATCAATGGCAGAGGTTTTTTTTGCAGTATTTGATTGTTTACGGCTCGTTTCGTCAAGTTCAGCAAGTTGTTCAGCAGTGTAAAATTTTGGATCAACTTCATAACCAATGATGTCTTTCATAATTGTTTGAATTACATCTTTATAATTTGAGTTTAACCAATCAGCGTAAAACTCATGAATAACAAAGATGTAAGCAACATTGTCGCGAATTTCTTTAAGTTCAGTGTCTTTTAAAAACGTATTAAACGTTGTTTTCGAAATCTCTGACTCAGCTACTTCTAATACCTTTTTCCAAATTTCTTGTTCCGACATATATAAACTCCATCTTTCTATAAATTTAAGACTTATACACAGTTTTTATAAGCGTGGATAAAAATAATCACAGCATGTTAATAATTATCCACAAGTTAATCACATTCGGTGGATAACTTTATATATGCTATGATTTATACACAGTAAAAACACGTATAGAATTTATAAAAAAATCCTATAAGATAAATGATTCAGACGACTTATCCACACAATTATACTTTTTAACTGCAATAGATGTCAAATGGCTGTGAATATGTTTGTAAATTTGGTATAAATCTGTGAATATGCTATTGATTATCCACAAAAAATTAAATACTATATGTGAATAAGTGGATAAAAAATGATACCATAATTCAATGTACTATAACAGGTTTGGGAAATAATTTATAAACGTGTATTAAATATGTATAAAATTGAGAAGCTACTGAATCAATGAAATGTATAAATATTAAAAATGAAAATGATATAACTAAAAGACATTCTTGAAAATCATTAATTGGTTTCAAAAGCTGCTTGCTTTATAAATGGTAATTTGTTATATTGTAGTAGTTGCTTGAATTATGACTAGATAAAATCGAATTAAATCGAAATTATTTGATATTAAAAATTATCATTTATCTATTAAAATAGTCAGGTTCATTAGAAGTAGATGTAGTGAACGCGATATAATATGTAGATGGAGGTGTTTTGCATGGTAAAACGTACTTATCAACCAAATAAACGTAAACATAGTAAAGTTCATGGTTTCAGAAAACGTATGAGCACTAAAAATGGCCGTAAAGTTTTAGCGCGTCGTCGTCGTAAAGGCCGTAAAGTTTTATCAGCATAAGATCACTGACTTCTCAGTGGTCTTTTTTTTCGTTTTAAACAAATACATTTTAATAGATCAATGTAACATAAGAACAATGTAAGCGAGTGATTTAAGCATGGAGAAAGCTTATCGTATAAAAAAGAACAGTGATTTCCAAAAAATCTATAAGAAGGGAAAATCTGTAGCCAATAGACAATTTGTTGTGTATACATTAAAAAATGAGTATGAACATTTTCGTTTAGGCATTAGTGTTTCTAAGAAAATCGGAAATGCTGTAACTCGAAATCGTATTAAGCGTGCCATTAGAGAAAACTTTAAAGTGCATAAGCAAGATATGATTTCAAAAGATATTATTGTAATAGCGAGACAACCTGCTAAAAATATGTCAACTTTAGAGATTCAAGGCAGTTTAGAACATGTATTGAAAATAGCAAAGGTATTTAATAAGAGAATTAAATAAAGTTAGACTGGCGGAAGTCTAATGTTAGACAAACCGAAGACTAACCAGTAGATTATAAAACAATATATTCGCAATTTAATTAGAAACTTATTACAATATTATATTGAAATTTTACTTAACTAGGGAGGCGAGAATGGATAATGGATTTTGATACAATTACAAGTATTTCAACTCCAATGGGAGAAGGTGCAATTGGTATTGTACGGTTGTCTGGTCCAGAAGCGGTTGAAATAGGTGATAAGTTATATAAAGGAAAGAAACAATTAAAAGATGTTCCATCACACACTATTAATTACGGCCATATTATAGATCCTGAGACAGATGAAGTTGTAGAAGAAGTGATGATTTCAGTTTTACGTGCACCAAAGACCTTTACACGTGAAGATATTATTGAAATTAATTGTCATGGGGGTATTTTGACAATTAATCGTATACTAGAACTTACCATGACACATGGCGCTAGAATGGCGGAACCTGGCGAATATACTAAGCGTGCGTTTTTAAATGGCCGAATTGACTTATCTCAAGCAGAAGCAGTCATGGACTTCATTCGTTCTAAAACGGATAGAGCCTCTAAAGTTGCAATGAATCAAATTGAAGGTCGTTTGAGTGATTTAATTAAACGACAACGTCAATCGATATTGGAAATTCTTGCCCAAGTTGAAGTGAACATTGATTATCCAGAATATGATGATGTTGAAGATGCCACAACGGAATTTTTACTTGCGCAGTCTAAAAAAATTAAAAATGAAATTGATCAATTATTAGAAACGGGTACTCAAGGTAAGATTATGAGAGAAGGATTATCTACAGTGATTGTCGGTAAACCGAATGTAGGTAAATCTTCAATGTTAAATAATCTTATTCAAGATAATAAAGCCATTGTCACTGAAGTAGCTGGAACAACTCGAGATGTATTAGAAGAATACGTTAATGTACGTGGTGTCCCATTAAGACTTGTTGATACAGCAGGTATTCGTGATACTGAAGATATTGTAGAAAAAATAGGCGTAGAGCGCTCACGTAAAGCATTAAGTGAAGCGGATTTAATCCTTTTTGTATTAAATAACAACGAGCCTTTAACTGAAGAAGATCGTACATTATATGAAGTCATAAAAAATGAAGATGCGATTGTTATCGTTAATAAAACAGATTTAGATCGTCGATTAGATATTGAAGAAGTTAAAACTATGATAGGGGACACACCACTTATTCAAACATCAATGTTAAAACAAGAAGGTGTCGACGAATTAGAATTACAAATCAGAGATTTGTTCTTTGGTGGAGAAGTACAAAATCAAGATATGACTTATGTTTCAAACTCTAGACATATCTCACTTTTAAAACAAGCAAGACAAACAATTCAAGATGCTATTGATGCAGCTGAAGCTGGTATTCCTATGGATATGGTTCAAATTGATTTAACTCGTACATGGGAATTATTAGGAGAAATTATTGGAGAATCAGCAAGTGATGAATTAATTAATCAGCTATTTAGTCAGTTCTGTTTAGGTAAATAATAAAAATTAAGACGGTCAGTAGTCTAAAATGAATAATAATAATTAAGGAAAAATAGGGAGGTCAATTCAATGGTTCAAGAATATGACGTAATTGTTATTGGTGCCGGTCACGCTGGAATTGAAGCGGGATTAGCTTCAGCAAGACGTGGTGCTAAAACGTTAATGTTAACCATTAACTTAGATAATATCGCCTTTATGCCATGTAACCCATCAGTCGGTGGCCCAGCAAAAGGAATAGTAGTACGTGAAATCGACGCATTAGGTGGCCAAATGGCTAAAGCCATTGATAAAACACATATTCAAATGCGTATGCTTAATACTGGTAAAGGTCCAGCAGTTCGTGCATTACGTGCTCAAGCTGATAAAGTGCTTTATCAACAAGAAATGAAACGTGTCATTGAAGATGAAGATAACTTAGATATCATGCAAGGCATGGTAGACGAATTATTGATTGAAAATGATGAAGTTAAAGGTGTACGTACGAATATAGGTACAGAGTATCATGCGAAAGCTGTTGTCATCACGACAGGTACATTTTTACGTGGAGAAATCATTTTAGGTAATATGAAATATTCAAGTGGTCCAAACCATCAACTTCCATCTATTTCATTAGCTGATAACTTAAGAGAACTTGGGTTTGAAGTTGTGCGTTTTAAAACAGGTACACCGCCACGTGTGAATTCTAAAACAATCGACTATTCTAAAACTGAGATTCAACCTGGTGATGACGTTGGTCGTGCGTTTAGTTTTGAAACTACCGAATATATTTTAGACCAACTACCTTGTTGGCTCACGTATACAAATGATCGTACACATAAAGTCATTGATGATAATTTACATTTATCAGCCATGTATTCAGGTATGATTAAAGGTACAGGTCCACGTTATTGTCCATCTATTGAAGATAAATTTGTACGTTTCAACGACAAACCACGTCATCAACTTTTCTTAGAACCTGAAGGACGTAATACGAATGAAGTTTATGTGCAAGGCTTATCAACCAGTCTTCCTGAACATGTTCAACGCCAAATGTTGGCTACTATTCCAGGTCTTGAAAAAGCAGATATGATGCGTGCAGGTTACGCGATTGAATATGATGCGATTGTGCCAACACAATTATGGCCAACATTAGAAACTAAAATGATTAAAAACTTATACACTGCAGGGCAAATTAATGGTACATCTGGTTATGAAGAAGCAGCAGGCCAAGGCATTATGGCAGGTATTAATGCTGCAGGTAACGTATTAGGTACAGGCGAAAAAATTCTAAGTCGTTCAGATGCTTATATTGGTGTCTTAATTGATGATTTAGTAACAAAAGGAACGAATGAGCCTTATCGTTTATTGACTTCTCGTGCTGAATATCGCTTATTATTACGTCATGATAATGCCGACTTACGTTTAACTGATATTGGTTATGACTTAGGCATGATTTCTGAAGAACGTTATGCACGTTTTAATGATAAACGTCAACAAATTCAAGATGAAATTGACCGTTTATCAAATATCCGTATTAAACCGAATGAACATACGCAATCTGTGATTGAAGCTCATGGTGGTTCTCGCTTAAAAGATGGTATCTTAGCCATTGATTTATTGCGCCGTCCTGAAATGACGTATAATACAATTTTAGAGATATTAGAAGAAACGCATCAGTTACCAGAAGCGGTAGAAGAACAAGTTGAAATTCAAACGAAATATGAAGGTTACATCAATAAATCATTACAACAAGTTGAAAAAGTTAAACGTATGGAAGAAAAGAAAATTCCAGAAGACTTAGATTATAGTAAAGTGGATAGTTTAGCTACTGAAGCACGAGAAAAATTATCAGAGGTTAAACCATTAAATATTGCGCAAGCATCACGTATTTCAGGTGTTAATCCTGCAGATATTTCTATCTTACTTGTATATTTAGAACAAGGTAAATTACAAAGGGTGAAAAATTAATGAGTGGCATCGAATGGTTAACAAAAGCGTTAAGTGAGCAAGGTATTGAATTAACAGATCAACAACAACAACAATTTCAAACCTATTATCGTTTGCTTGTTGAATGGAATGAAAAAATGAATTTAACAAGTATTACTGATGAGCATGAAGTTTACTTGAAACATTTCTATGATTCTATTACAGCTGGATTTTACTATGATTTTAATCAGCCATTAACACTTTGTGATGTAGGGGCTGGCGCTGGATTTCCAAGCATTCCTTTAAAAATTGTTTTTCCAGAATTGAAAGTTACCATTGTCGATTCATTAAATAAACGTATTCAGTTTTTAAATCATTTAGCAGTTGAACTTGGATTAACCCAAGTAAGTTTTGTTCATGATCGAGCAGAAACATTTGGTAAAGGTGTCAATAGAGAAACATATGATGTGGTAACAGCACGTGCAGTGGCAAGACTTACTGTTCTAAGTGAGTTGTGTTTGCCGTTAGTTAAAAAAGGCGGCCAGTTTATTGCATTAAAGTCTGCAAAAGGTGAAGAAGAATTAGCAGAAGCACAATTTGGTATAAGCATCTTAGGTGGAGCGTTTAGTGATTCTTACACGTTTGATTTACCAGAAGATGCAGGTGAACGACAAATGATTATAGTTGATAAGCGCCGTCAAACACCTAAAAAATATCCTAGAAAACCTGGTACGCCTAATAAAGCTCCTTTATTAGAAAATTAATCAATTTTTCGGTTACTCATGTTAAAATTGATTTTAAGAGGAGTGAATGGACAATGAAAAAACCTTTTTCTAAACTATTTGGTTTAAAAAATAAAGAAGACATCGTTGATTATATTGAAGAAAATCGTCATTCAAGTGTGGAATCCATTCAAATAGAGCGTATCGTACCTAACCGTTATCAACCGCGCCAAGTGTTTGATTCAAGTAAAATTACAGAACTTGCTGAGTCGATAGAAGAACATGGGTTATTACAACCCATTGTCGTTCGACCTATAGAAGAGAATATGTATGAAATTATTGCTGGTGAACGACGATTTAGAGCATTACAATCCTTGCATCAATCTAAAGCAGACGTCATTATTCGTCATATGAATGATGAAGAAACTGCTGTAGTCGCCCTTATTGAGAATATCCAACGTGAAAATTTATCTGCAATAGAAGAAGCCGAAGCGTATAAAAAGTTACTTGACATTGGACAAACCACTCAAAGTGAGTTAGCGCAAAGTCTTGGAAAAAGCCAAAGTTTTATTGCTAATAAATTACGCCTACTTAAATTAGCACCAAAAGTAATTGTACGATTACGTGAAGGTAAAATTACAGAACGCCATGCACGCGCAGTATTATCCTTAAAAGAAGCGGATCAAGAACAATTGATTGAACAAGTTATTGCTCAAAAATTGAATGTTAAACAGACAGAAGCTCGTGTGAAACAAAAATTAGGCCCTGAAAAAGTAAAAGCAAAAACATTCCAATTTGCTAAAGATTTGACACAAGCACGTGATGAAGTTGGTAAGAGTATTCAAGCCATTGAAGACTCAGGTATTCATGTTGAACATCGTGATAAAGATCACGATGATTATTATGAAATTAAAATAAAACTATATAAACGTTAATGACTAAAAGAACAGGTAGAATGAATGTTGCATTCAGCATCCTGTTCTTTTTTTATCAATTATTTTATAATAATGGATTTTTTATTTCATATTTACATAGTTTGAAAATAGAATTACAATATTAATAAACGAAACGTATCGTTTAATAATTAAGGTAAGAAGGGTTTCATGTGTTCGGAATATCAATTTCAAGTGCGATACTTCATTTTGTGATTGGAGGTATCGCTGTTGCCTTTGCATCGATTATGGCTGAGAAAGTAGGAGGGAAAATGGGTGGCATTATTGCGACTATGCCGGCAGTCTACCTAGCAGCTATTATTGCTTTAGCCATAGATCATCGAGGAGAACGGCTGATTCAAATGTCGATACATCTTAGTTCAGGAGCTATAATAGGTATTATTTCTTGCATTATTACAGTATTTATTACGTCGATTTATATAAGTAAACGAGATTATAAAAAAGGTACAGCGTTTGCATTTATTTGTTGGTTAGTCATTTCAATTGCTATTTTTGCGGTACGACACATTTCTTAATATTTGGAGGATTTTTTAATGAAATTAACTTTTATCAAATTTCTCGTGGGTGGTTTAGCCGTTATGTTAAGTTATATTATTTCAGTTATTCTACCTTGGAAAGAATTAGGTGGCGTTTTTGCCACATTACCTGCAGTATTTCTTGTTTCTTTATTTATTACTGGTATGCAACATGGGGATGTCGTTGCCAAACATGTTAGTAGAGGTGCAGTTTTTGGTATGACAGGTGTATTATGTAGTATCTTAGCAACATGGGCAATGTTATATTCTACACATGAGTGGTTACTTAGTATTTTGGTTGGTTTTGTTGTATGGTTTATTAGTGCAGTAATTATCTTTGAAATTGTAGAATTTATTTCACGTTTAAGAAGGAGAAAAGATGGCTGGAAGACCGAAAGATCCAACAATCAATGAAAAAATATTTAAAGAAATTGATCAGTTATTAGAAACGACTTATTTTAGAGATATAACAATAGATCAAATTTCTGAAAATACAGGTGTTTCTAAAGCGACAATTTATAGACGTTGGAAAGATAAATCATCTATTATTGTCGATATGTTTGTCAGTCGAATCCACGTTTTTGAAAATGATTATAAAACGATGTACGAGGAATTGTATCATTTTCTAATAAGAATTATGAATATTTATCAAACTCATTTAGGTCGTGCTGTGATTGAAATATTAATTAGTTATCAACCATCTGAAGCACGTGACATATTTATGAAAGGTTATTTTGATAGCAATCGTAAAATATTGAAGACTATTATTTCTAAATATATTGACGAAGCGGACCAAGATTTATTTATTGATTTAATTTTTTCACCGATTTATTTTAATATATTGATTAAACCTCACGTCCTTAATGAAACTTATATTAAAAAGTTATTAAAAGTAATTTTAGATGCATATAATGTTGAATAGTAAAAATATTGAAACTATAAGAAATTAGAGTATAATTCTTATTCTTATATAACCCGTAGATGATTTTAATCTATGGGTTTTTTATTAATAATCAGTATTATACGATTTCGCTTTCCTAGGGGATAGTTTCAGTTTATGTCAACTCAAAGTCTTTTCATGTTTATTTATGATTAAGGTCTCAATCTTTAATTTGTCCTACCCCTTTAGGAGTTTCATTACCAATACTTTGCTTATATTTGTTCTAAAGATCTTAAAATATTGCGATATACTAAAATGTAAAACATTTTTTACACTAAAACTAAGATAATGTAAAAGAAAATTGATAGCTTTTTATTAGAAAAAACGCTTTTATAAATATAGTATTATGATTTTAAAAATTAAATAAAAATAGTTTAATTTATAACGAGGTGAATGAATGGATATCGGTCAACAAATAAGAAAATATCGAGAAAGAGATGAATATTCTCAAGAATACTTAGCGGAAAAATTATATGTTTCTAGACAGACAATATCAAATTGGGAAAATGAAAAGAGTTATCCAGATATTCATAATTTACTAGTAATGTGTGAGTTGTTTGATATCTCACTAGATGATTTAGTTAGAGGAGATTTAAATTCAAATAAACAAGAATCTATAAAAAGAAAAATGAACATTTGGTCGTTAGTTATGATTATTGGATTTACTTTGTCTTCTATACTTATAGGTCCTCTCTTATATTATTTTAATTCATGGGGATTTATAATAATTGCTATTCTTTTTTTAATTAGCTTTTATAGTGGTACTCAAATTGATAAAATTAAGTATAAATATAATTTAGATAACTACGATAGAATAGTAGCTTTTATGAATGGTAAAGATCCAAACGAAGTAAAATCTAGTGAAAAAAGGAATATATTTACTAGTATATTATCTTTTATTTTTATAGTGGGTTTATTTTTATGTATGTGTTATTTGAGTATATATTTAACAGAGATATTTTTAAAATATTAATGAAAGAGAAGCTCAATTCATTTTGAGCTTCTTTTTTTATTCTAATGGTTATTTTTTTCGTATCTTTTCAAAATATAGCCACCGCCAAGTAAGCCTACCGGCACACCAATAAATGGCGTTGTAATACTACTAGCAACTAATACTATCAGAGCTAACATGATACCATTAAACCAATTTACTTTTAAACTTAATAAATCGTCATATGCGTGTTGAATCATTTCTTTAATAGTCATTTTAACATGTCCTTTCAATCTATTATTTAAATGGCGTCTTTAATGATGCGTTCTGAATGAATGAACGAAATAACTGCAAATATCAGATATACAAGTGAATAGATAACCATGACAATGAAGATAGGTGTCAATGTATAATTGCCTATTAAGATCATAAATGCGTTTGCTGCAAAAAAGGCATGGAGTAAAGAAACAACTAATGGTAAACCGAAATTGAATATAATTTTTAAAGTTAATCCTTTTATCATATCTGTATTCGTAAAACCAATACGTCGCAGAATACGATAATTGTTTATTTCATCTTCAGTTTCATCCATTTGTTTAATATAAATAATGCAACCAGCTGCTACTAAAAATGCAAGACCTAAGAAAGAAGTGACAAATATAAGAATGCCATTACTTTCATCAATTGCTTTTTTGTTTTCACTTTTTAAAACTACATTTTGGTTTCCTTTTTTAGCTAATGTTTCAGCTTTTGAAAGATCACTATGATGCTTAATATTAAAACCATAATGATGTGTAAGTTGATTTTTTGTTTTTAAAGCATTATAGTTGTCTACACTGATTTTAAGTACTGGTCCACCCAGTGAAGCATCCATTGGAATGATTTCATTTAAATCTTTTTTATCTACATAAAATGTCTTTACTTGTTGTCCTTTTAGTTTTAAATCTTTATGAATTTGAACATTAAACATCATTGAAAGTGGACCTTGTAAATTTGTAATTGTAGCGTGATGACCTTTGATATGAGGATCAGCCATAATCGATATACTTTCATTTTGCATTGCATTACCCGTTTTACTTTTAATGACATCATTTTCAATAATATGGGTATTGGCATTTTCATACGTTTTTTTTGTATAGGGTATACCGTGTTGGTTAAGTTGATGTTCAAATTGTTGGGCCACCTTTACTTTAGTAAAGTTAATATCTTGAGGTGACGATGATTGAATATTAAAGTCAGCATTTGCTTTACTAATTGCTCCGAAACACAATATTGTTACTGTAACTGCTGAAATGACTGTAATAATAGTTAAAGACATCGCATTTTTCTTCATTCTATACATAATCGAAGATGTAAAGACGACATCAGTGATAGAGACACGACCCTGTTTTGATTTTTTTAAAGATTTAAAAATAATTGAAACTGAACTTCTGAAAAACAAATATGCGCCTGCTACAGTTAAGAATAAAATAATAAACGGTGTTAATAAGGCCATCGTTAATTCTTGAAATTTACCAAACATTTCTGTAGACATATAATAACCTAACATCATCATTATGAGTCCAAGAATACCAGCAATACATTCTGGCATGGTGATTTTCGCTTTTACTGCCTCTGTTTTCATACTGTCTTTCATCATAGAAAGTATGGTTCTTCGTTTTAAAAAGATCGCATTTTCTAACATAATTAAAATAAACGCTAACATTAGCATGATCATTGTTTGAATTAAAGCAGCTACTTCAAATCCTATAGATGCATGAATGTGTAAATGCATCAGTTTTATTAATATTGAAAGCAATAATTTTGAACCTAAAATACCAATAATAACGCCAATAATGCCTGTACTAATAAATAAAGTGATTTGTTCGATAGCAAGCATTCTAAGAATGTTACCACGTGTTAGTCCAATGAGTTCGAATAATGCAAATTCGCGTGTGCGACGTTTAATAAATAGATGGTTCGCATACATTAAGAAAATGATAATCGTAATGAATAAAAAAACTGAACCAACTTTTGCACCTTGATTGATTATTTTTGATGAACCATTATTTAAGCTATGTGTGTATTGTAATGTGACAAAACTAAAATATAAGATGATACTTAAGATTAATGAAAAAAGATATAATATATAATGTTTGATATTACCTTTTAAATTCTTTAATGTAATTTGATTAAACGTCATTTGCCACACCACCTAGGGCTGATTGTAATTGAATGATTTCATTATAAAATTTAGATTTTGTTTTACTTTGTTGATGAATGTCTGAATGAATATCGCCATCTTTTAACATAATGACACGTTGTGCAAAACTTGCTGCTGAAGGATCATGAGTAACCATAATAATCGTACTATTAAATTGTTTGTTCATATCTTCTAAGCGATGAAGTAAATCTTGTGCACTTTTCGAATCCAGTGCACCTGTGGGTTCATCTGCAAAAATGATGGATGGTTGATGTACAAAAGCACGTGCAGCAGCTGTACGTTGTTGTTGACCTCCAGAAATTTCACTAGGATATTTATCACTTAAATCATAAATATCAAGTGCCTCTGTGACATCTTGATAGTTTTTTTCCATTTCATCTTTTTTCATTTTTTGGACAGATAATGGCAACATAATATTTTCTTTAACTGTTAATGTAGGTAAAACGCTATAATCTTGGAAAATAAAACCAAGTTCTCTCTTACGAAATTGTGCTAATTTTTTATTAGACAACTGGTTTATCTCATTGCCACTGATTTCTACAGTACCGTCTGAAATGCTATCAATCGAACTGATAACATTAAGAAGGGTTGTCTTACCTGAACCAGATGGTCCCATAATGGCAACGAATTCTCCTTTATCGACTGAAAAGTTAATATCGTGTAGTGCTTTAAATTTTTGTTTCGTTCCATAAATTTTTGATACATGATTAACGTTTAAAATAGGCATGATTTTCATACTCCTTGTAAGTTTTATAATTTTTCTTTCGCTTTAATTGGAATGTCTGATTGTTTTACTTCTTTATATGATGTAATGGTGTGAGATTTTTCGCTTACAACTAAGTAATGATGTTGTTTTAATTTTTTAGACGCTGTGTAATCAATGTTTTTAGCTTTACCATCTTTGGTGTAACCTGTTTGATTGTAATGGTAGATATAGAAGTCTTTTTCCTTATCAACGACTTCCACTTTTGATGGTTTTTGAGTCTTAACATAATACTCATGTGTTGGTGCTAAGGGATTTAATTTATTCCAATCATTGATAGAACGATTGTTAGGATGTTGGTCTGAATATGCGTTTAATCCAAATAAACTACCTATAATGACTACAATAATGACAAGAATAGTTAATATGATTCTTAATAATAATTTCAATCTCATCACTCCTTATCTCTATTACACTTCTTATTTTAAAAGGGTGAATGAAGCGGTGCCTTTATCTAACCTTACAAAGTAAGAGGGATATCTTACGAATGTGAAAGATTCAAATAAAAATCAGTCGTAAGAAGAATGAAACGTGTTTGAAAAGTATGTATGATAGAGTAGAAGTAATCGAGAATAAGAAAAATGATAGGCGGGATGAAATGTGAAACGAGAAATCATGGAGTGGGTTATATCCATTGTAGTGGGGCTACTGGTTGTTATTGTAGTAACAAAGTTTATTGGCGAATCCTATACAGTATCTGGGTCTTCGATGTATCCAACGTTTCAAGATCGCAATAAAGTGATTATAAGTAAAATTTCTAAATCTATGAATCACATTGATAATGGTGATGTCGTTGTATTTCATGAAGATTCAAAACGTGATTTTATTAAACGTGTGATTGGTACACCAGGGGATACAGTAGAATATAAGGGAGACCAATTGTATGTAAATAATAAAAAAGTGTCTGAACCGTATTTAGATTACAATAAGAAACATAAACAAGGTCAATATTTAACAGGCTCATTTAAATCAAGTCAAATTAAAGGTTCAAATGGTGAAATGAAACTTCCTAAAGATAAATATTTAGTTTTAGGAGATAATAGACAAAATAGTATAGATAGCCGATTCGATGTTGTAGGTCTAGTAGATAAAAAACAACTTGTAGGTAAAGTTGTTTGGAGATATTGGCCATTTAATGAATGGAAAACTAACTTCAATCCAGGAACATTTTAAAAATAAAGTCACAACGAATGTCTTCAATTCGCTGTGACCTTTTATTTTATAGTAGAGTTTTAGAAGATATCTTATACAAACTACAAGAGTAGATAGAATTCATTTTGAATGTGTCGTCCCCAAAAAAGAGGACTAAAATTGAAAAAAGCTTGAGACAAATACATTTTTAATTCAATCATCGACTACCATCAATATATAAAGCCTGAGACGTTTAATGATGTCTCAAGTTCTGTCCTATTTAATTTTAGATTGTTGATTTGTGTTATTTTTAATATAGTCCTTTTTACGTTGATGATCAGGTTGTAAGGTTAAACCTAAGAATTTTCTTTCTTGATTTGCATCTTTGAAAAATGAAATCATCATTAAAATAACAACAAAACTAAATGGTAATGCTGAAATAATAGCAGCAGATTGCAGCGCATCTAGACCTGTCGATCCACCAGATAATAAAAGTACATAGGCAATCGCTGATAACATCACGCCCCAGACAATTTTAACAAAACCGGATGGATTTAAACGACCAAATGATGTTTGCATGCCTAATACAAATGTAGCTGAGTCTGCGGATGTAATAAAGAATGAGCCTACTAAGATAATAGCGATAAATGACAAAATTGTACCCATAGGCATTTCATTGAATATACCAAATAATTGTGTTTCAGGTGGCATACTAAAGATATGTTTAGATTGCTTACCAATTTCAATACCTGTAATACCGAAGGCTGTAAACCATAGCATACTAATAATTGTAGGAACACCTAATACTGCGATAACGAATTCACGGATCGAACGACCTTTTGAAATACGTGCAATGAAGATACCTACAAATGGTGACCAACTCATCCACCAGCCCCAATAATAAATCGTCCATGACTGTAACCATTCATGTTTTTGTGAGTTAAGTGGAGCAACATCAAAGCTATTAAAAATAAGAGTATTCAAATATTCACCAATTGAGAATGTAAACATATTCATAATTAAAATTGTAGGGCCTACAATAAGAATAATAATAAATAACATCGCAGCTAAAAGCATATTTAAATTACTTAAATACTGAATACCTTTGCTTAAGCCACTCCAAGCACTAATTAAGAATAAAACTGTAACAATAAGAATAATAATGCCTTGAATAAGTTTATTGTTTGGCACTCCAAATAAATAATTTAAACCACCGTTAATTTGCATGGCGCCAACACCAAGTGACACTGCAACCCCAATAATAGTAGCAAAAACGGCTAGAACATCTATAACAGTACCTAATGGACCTTCTACTTTATTTCCGAAAATAGGACGTAATGTACGAGAAATGAGTCCTAAGTCATTTTTTCTAAACTGTGTATATGCAAGAGCCAATGCAACAATACCGTAAACTGCCCAAGGATGTAGTCCATAATGTAAGAAACTTGAACGCATGGCTTCAGCTAGAGCAGCTTCTGTTTCTTTATTCGCTGTTGGCGGCGATAGATAATGTGAAATGGGCTCAGAAGATCCATAGAATACAAGTCCAATACCCATACCTGCACTAAATAGCATTGTTAACCATGAAATGGTATTAAATTCTGGTTTGTCATCAGGTTTTCCTAACTTAAGCTTTCCAATTGGATGAAAAATAAGTGTGATACAAAATATCAGAATAATGCTAATAAGTAGCATATAGTACCAACCAAACGTTTCTGTAATAAAACTTCCGATTGCTCCAGAAATTGAACCAAATTGATTAGGGAAGATGGCTCCAATAATTACCAGTAACCCTACAATAACTGAAGCAAAAATAAATACATTTGAAAACTGTTTAGATTTGTTTTCCATGTATTTAACTCCTTTCAAATTTAATAAAACAGATGTATAAAAGGTTAACATATATAGTTAAAAGAATAATGATTGATTTTAAAATTTTACAAATATTTAATAATTTTATGTTTTTAATGTATATAATTATGTTACTATATTTATAATTTATTGAATATTTTGAAAAATACAGGAGGTTTTAATTATGTTTGGATACCAAATTAATGACCACTTAAAATTAAAAATATTAGAAGAACGAGAAGCGGAACCATTATTTAAATTAGTAGATAGTAACCGCAAATATCTAGCGGAATTTTTACCTTTTGTCGAACATACAAAGCGGGTGGAAGATAGTAAACACTTTATCCATTCAGCTTTACAACAATTTATCGATGGTAATGGGTTTCATTGTGGAATATGGAGTGATAAAAAACTTATTGGTGTTATTGGATTACATTATTTAGACTTAGTTAATAAACGTACCTCAATTGGATATTATTTAGCTGAAGATTTCCAAAAGAAAGGCATCATGACTAGATGCACT
>NZ_KV814987.1:47121-120000 GCF_001814125.1 Staphylococcus sp. HMSC072E01
TCGAAATACGAATGTCTACTAAAAATAAGAAAAGTCGAGCTATACCAATAAGACTTGGATTCACACAAGAAGGTATATTGAGAAGTGATGAACGTTTACAAGGGGAATTCTCAGATAGTTATGTGTATAGTTTGCTCCGGGAAGAATATGATGATTAATTCTATTGTAAATACACATTCAAATTTATCTTCAAGACGATTTTATAATTATTTTTTAAGTAATCAATAAACGTATGATATCCACTTATAGATTCATTCCGAATATAATAGAGAATAGAATCATCTCTTTCTATTTTAAGCTTATTGTTTAGTAAACCTATATATAATAAATTAAAAAAACCACTTTCAATTTACGCTCCAGAATAAATTGAAAGTGGTTAAAATTTTTATGTTAGATTAAGAATAATACAAGCATAGGATAACACAATAAAACCTATTGTAAAGATAGAGTCAATTATAGGTTATAAATTATAATATTACAATATTTAAGTTTTAAAGTGATAATTTAATGAAGTTTTAGCTAATATGTGGACAATTATATTTAATAGATTAATAATGGAAGTGTAGAGAGAAATCAATTTTTTAAGCAACTTAATCTTTCTCTTGATTCTTATTTTTCGTATTGTAATGGTAAATACGCTAATATGTATTTTCTATATCATATATTTGTGAGCGTAATTTACTGAAGAGTTATTAAATGATGTAGTATAAATATTTATTATGGAGGGAAAGCTCTATGGCAAAAATTATTTATCAATCTCCAGGAAGATATGTACAAGGAAAAGGAGTTATCGAATCTATCGCAGATGAAACACAACGTTTAGGTTCACATGCATTAATAATCTCAGATGAAGTTGTTTGGAATATAACTAAAGATCAAATTGATCAAAGTTTTTCAAATAATTCAGAAGTTAATTATGATTACGAAACATTTAAAGGCGAATCTTCAGAAAATGAAATTAATCGTATCGTTGATGAAGCTAAGACAAAAGGCATAGATGTAGTCATTGGTTTAGGTGGTGGAAAGGCACTTGATACAGGTAAAGCAGTAGCCAATGCTTTAAATGCAAGTGTTATCGATTTCGCTTCTACTGCATCAATGGATGCACCTACGGCAGCCGTATCTGTTATTTATGATGATAATGGTGTATTTAGTGGTTATGAATTTTACCCTAAGAATCCTGATACAGTAATGGTGGATTCACAAATTGTTGCGCAAGCGCCTGTACGTTTATTTGCTTCAGGGATGAGTGATGGATTAGCTACTTTAGTTGAGGTAGAATCTACGTTACGTAGACAAGGAAAAAATATGTTTAGTGGAAAACCATCATTAGCTAGCTTAGCGATTGCGCAGAAATGTGAAGAAGTAATTTTTGAATATGGACATAGTGCATATGAAGCAATTAAAAATCATATTGTATCTCCGCAAGTTGAAGCAGTGATTGAAGCGAATACATTACTTTCAGGTTTAGGATTTGAAAATGGAGGACTTGCAGCTGCTCATGCAATTCATAATGGTTTTACAGCACTTGAAGGCGATATTCATCATTTAACGCATGGTGAAAAAGTGGCCTATGGTATTTTAGTCCAATTAGTATTGGAAAATGCGCCAACAGAAAAATTTGTAAAATACCAACAATTTTTAAGTAGTATTCATATGCCAACGACTTTAGAAGAACTCCACATTGCCGATAAAAGTTATGAAGATTTGGTTCGCGTAGGTGAGCGTGCTTTAGAACCAAATGATACTTTTGCAAATTTAAGTGATAAGTTAAATGCAGATGACATTGCAGACGCTATTTTAACAGTAAGTGAATTATCTAAAAGTACGTTGAATTCCAAAGGTTAATTTTCGTAAAGAAGATAACTAAGAATAGATAAGTAATTAGAAGGATAAAGATAAAACTTATGTCTTTATCCTTTTTTGAAAGAGTATTTTTATATTTACTAATATGGAAATTCCAAGTTTAAATAAAGAAAATGATGTTGATATTTAATCTTAGATAAACTTACTTTGAATATGCCAAAAGGAGTCGCTTTTTGATGAAAAAATTAATTAAAGAAAAAAATAATATTTTAACAGACATGTTAGAGGGTATCGCTTTAACGAATGATAATATTGAAATTATTTCAGAAACAGTTGTTGTTAAAAAAAATAAAAAAAATTCAGGAGTTGCCTTGGTATCAGGCGGTGGTAGTGGTCATGAACCAGCACATGCGGGTTATGTAGCTAATGGTATGCTTGATGCGGCAGTATGTGGTGAAGTTTTTACATCTCCGACTCCAGATAAAATTTTAGATGCTATTAAAGCAGTCGATACAGGCGACGGTGTATTATTAATCGTTAAAAATTATGCTGGAGACGTTATGAACTTTGAGATGGCTCAAGAAATGGCACAAATGGAAGATATTAAAGTTGAACGTGTCATTGTGAATGATGATATTGCTGTTTCAGATGTAGAAAAACGTCGTGGCGTGGCTGGTACGGTATTCGTTCATAAATATGCAGGTTATTTAGCGGACCAAGGCCTATCTTTAAAAGATATTAAAAACAAAATTGAAGCGTTTATTCCTAAAATTAAAAGTATTGGGATGGCGCTTACTTCACCAATGGTGCCAACAACTGGGAAATATAGTTTCGATATTGATGATAATGAAATGGAAATAGGTATCGGCATTCATGGTGAAAAAGGGTTACACCGTGAAGCGATTCAATCGGTTGATGTTATTATTGAGCGTTTACTAGATGAGTTGTTAAAAGAAGTGAAAGATCAATCATTAATTGTTATGGTAAATGGTATGGGAGGCACGCCTTTATCTGAATTAAGTATTGTGGCGAAGTATTTAAATCAACAATTCCAAGAACATGACATAGTTGCTAAACAATGGTTTGTTGGTGATTATATGACATCACTTGATATGCAAGGTTTCTCCATTACAGTGGTTCCTTATAGTGAAGACATAGAAAAAGGTCTTCTAGCTCCAACAACAAGTCGTTATTTTTAAATAAAATAGAGATAATGAGGTGACTTTTCAATGAATGTACAAGACATGAAAACAAGACTACTTAGTTTAGTTGAAACTTTTAAAGAAAAAGAAAGTGAATTAACTGATTTAGATCGTGCCATTGGTGATGGCGACCATGGAGTAAATATGGTCAGAGGATTTGAAGCGTTAGAACAAAGTCTAGATGACACAGATATGAAGTCATTATTTAAATCAACAGGAATGACATTAATGTCTAAAGTGGGCGGTGCCTCAGGTCCTTTATACGGTTTTAGCTTTGTTAAAATGGCAAATGTCGTTAAAGATGATATTGACAAAGAAAATTTAAAAGAGATGATTGCTGCTTTTTCAGAAGCCGTTAAACAACGTGGAAAAGTAGAATTAAATGAAAAAACGATGTATGACGTAATTGAACGTACAAGAGAAGCATTAGATAATGATGAAAACATTGATTTTAACACATTACAATCATATGCTGATGAAACTAAAAACATGATAGCTACGAAAGGACGAGCATCATATTTTAAAGAAGATTCAAAAGGTTATATCGATCCAGGTGCTCAAAGTAGTGTTTACATTTTAAATGCGATGATAGGAGGAGAGGTAGAATGACTTCAATAGTAATTGTGAGTCACAGTTATAAAATTGCTGAAGGTGTCAAAGATTTAAATTTACAAATGACAGATAATGACGTCAATATTATTGATGTTGGTGGCTTAGATGATAAAGGGATTGGCACATCTTTCGATCGTATTCTTTCAGTCATAAATGAATTAGATGATGATGCAATATGTTTTTATGATATAGGGTCTGCTGGGATGAACCTTGATATGGCAATCGAAATGTATGAAGGCTCTCATCGTATTGAAAAAATGGAGGCGCCCGTCGTAGAAGGTAGTTTTATCGCGAGTGTGGCACTTAAATCGAATATGACGATGGATGAAACTATCGCAGAAGTCAAAGAACAATTAAAAAACGATTAAATAAAGGTTAGAGGATAAAGACATATAGAGATCTTTATCCTCTTTTTATGCATTAAAAATACATAATAGAATTTAAGTGACTATAGTAATTGTATTAGTATTTATAGATAACATATAATATGTAAAAAAATTCTACTATAATATGGTGATAGAAAAGATAAAAAAAGATGGCTAGAACGTATAATGCGATTAAATATGTTATTAAGAAAAATAAGATGATCTTAAAATACATGGATAAAGATTATATGAATTTAATATAAAAGACAAAAAGCTATAAATATTAGCCAATCCATTTTTGTGAACAGAGCAACTTTGATTAAGAAAATACAAAACGGTGAAGCATTTACACGCGTCCTTAGAGTGAGTAAAAATGACTATTATGCAGGCCAGTCAATTATTCTATCGGTTAATAAGCAAAGATATATTAATAATAATTTTGTGACTTCGCGAGATGTGATTAGAAATGTTAAAATAAGTATTTTAGACTATAAATGAAATTATTGGTTTAGCAACTTAGATTAAATTAGAATAAGTAATAAATAACTATTATTGGCTTCTTTATTCGAAGCAATAAAATAGAAATTTTCATTTGATTGTACCAAATAAAAGGGTCATATTTAACTTTCAATAAGTAAAGATGATCTTTTGTTAATATTTGATTTAATATGTGCCACCATACCCATTTGCATCAGCCTCTACTTGTCCTCTTAAAAATCCAATATAATCATCAGAACCCGCAGCTTTTTCATCAATAGCAGCTGCCTCGTCTTCTGACATACCTTCTTTATAAGCTTCTAAGAATTCCTCATCAGTCATGTGTTTAGCATCTTCTGCTGTATATTTAGGTTGCTCATCTTCTTCATTATACTCTGAAGTATTTACGTCTTCACTCGATGCACCACCACCAGCAGGTTGAAATTTACCTTCTTCTGCAAATTTTTGTAAAGCAGGGGTCATTTCTTTCGTTGTAACCACGCCATCTTTATCTATGTCAGCTTTATTAATTTCATTTGCTAAACGTTGAGCTTCATTATCATCAACATTAAAAGCTTTTTTAAGTTGATTTGCATAATCATTATTATTTATTTCAGTTTGATTATTATCTTGTTGTGTAGTTTTAGCTGAATGATTATCAACTTGTTTCTGATTTTCATTATTTGAAGCTTTGTCTTTATTAATTTTATTTGTGTTTTTATTTTCATGCTTAACTTCTTTTTTAACATCCGCTTCTTTAGATTTTAAATCTTTAAAATGATTGTAACTAAATCCACCTGCAAAACCCAATGCGGCAACAAATAAAACAACGACAAATCTTATTAAAAATTTTTTCAATTAACTAACCCCATTCTTTTAAATTTTTATTATGTAATATAATATTAATTTATTTTATTAGTTTTTTCTACTATGTATTTATAAATATTAAAATTAATAAAATATTATATTTAAAAATTGCTTGTTTGCTATATAAAGTTTTGATAACATTAAAAAGTAAGCGCTTTCAATGATTTTTATAGGAGTTGTATAAAATGAATAATTCCACAATAAAAAAATTTATTGAAGAAGGTAATTTAACTATTGGTATTGAGTTTGGCTCAACTAGAATTAAAACAGTAGCAGTTGATGATAACTGTAATACGTTAGCTACAGGAACATTTGAATGGGAAAATACATATCAAGATGGATACTGGACATATTCTATGAATGATGCATGGACAGGTCTACAAAAAAGCTATAGTGAAATGACTAAAGTCATAAAGGAACAATATGGGGCTACAGTTAAAAAAATTAAATCATTAGGCATTAGTGGGATGATGCATGGTTATTTAGTATTTGATCAACAAGAAGATTTGCTTGTTCCATTTCGAACTTGGCGTAATAACAATGCTAATCAGGCGGCTAAGATTTTAAGAGAATCATTTCAAGTAAATATTCCAGAAAGATGGAGCATAGCTCAATTATATCAATCAGCTATAAATAATGAGTCTCATGTTGCTAAAGTAGATTACATGACAACACTTGCTGGTTATATTCATTGGTACTTAACAGATGAAAAAGTATTAGGTATAGGCGATGCCTCAGGCATGTTTCCCGTTGATGTAGAAACTAAAGAGTATCGAAAAGATATTGCTAAAAAATTTAATCAGCTTTTTTCTGAAATGGGATATCATCAAGATATTTTAGAAGTATTACCAAAAGTTGTGGTAGCAGGTGAAAATGCAGGTTATTTAACAGAAACAGGAGCAAAACTTATTGATCCAAATGGTCAATTAGAAGCAGGCTGTCCTATGTGTGCTCCAGAAGCTGATGCTGCAACTGGGATGGTAGCTACAAATAGCGTAGCACCAAAGACTGGTAATATATCTGCAGGAACAAGTATCTTTTCAATGATTGTATTAGACAAATCTTTGAAAAATATTTATCCAGAAGTGGATATTGTCACAACACCAGATGGCTATGAAGTAGCCATGATACATGCGAATAATTGCACATCTGATATTAATGCATGGGTTGATTTATTTGGAGAAGTATTAGAAGTAATGGGTGTCAAATATGAAAAAAGTGAGCTTTTTACAAAATTATTCGAAAACGCTTTAAATGGTGATGATAAACTTGGGAAATTACTTTCATATGGATATATATCTGGAGAATTTATTACAGAGGTTCAACAGGGTTACCCTATGTTAGTACGATCGATAGATAGTTCATTCAATTTAGCTAATGTAATGAAGACTCATATATATAGTGCATTTAGTACATTAAAAATTGGTATTGATTTATTAAAAGAAAATGAAGATATTGAAATTCATTCAATATATGGGCACGGAGGTATATTCAAAACCAAAAAAGTTGCTCAAACATTTTTAGCAGCAGCAATGCAAAGTCCTGTTAGTGTTATGCAAACAGCTGGTGAAGGTGGAGCATGGGGGATTGCTGTTTTAGCTAGGTATCTTGTAGCAGAAAACGATGTAAATTTATCTAGTTATCTTAATGAAATTGCTTTTAAAGATACTGAGTCCATCAAAATTGAACCAAATGAAAAAGAAATAGAAAGCTTTAATCGTTATATTGAACGTTTTAAAAAAGGTCTTCCTATAGAACGTCTTGCTAACGAACAACTTTAAAGAAATCACAAATAAGCAAAGGGAGAAAGTGAATTATTGTGACTAACGATTTAATTAAACAAAATCGACAATTTTTAGGCTTACCTATGGTATTAATTTGGGGTTATGTAGCGGTAGCTATATTTATAACAGGGGATAGATTTGAACAAGCATTTTTGTCTAAGTATATTGTCGGGCTTGGATATAGTGATTCACAAGCAGGTAGAGTTATAGCTATATATGGATTAATAGTAGCACTGGCTTCATGGATGTCTGGAGTACTAGCAGAAGTATTTAGTCCACGTCGACTGATGACTTTAGCATTTATAATATGGATTATTTTTCATGTTGGATTTTTAACTTTAGATTTAACTCAACAAAATTAAGCAATGATGATAATTATGTATGGTATTCGTGGATTCACACAAGAAGGTATATTGAGAAGTGATGAACGTGTACAAGGGAAATTCTCAGATAGTTATGTGTATAGTTTGTTGAGAGAAGAATATGAAAATGAATATAAATAACAACACATCCTGATACTTTGTCTTGCTCAAGTACTTTAGTATCAGGATGATATATATTATATAGGAAAGTGATAAATTTGATCGCTCATTATCAACATATCACTTATATTTAAGATGGTTTGATAGCAAATGCACGGACTGGGAAACCTGGTGCATCTTTTGGTTTGGGACTAATTGCATAAATGACTGCGCCGCGCGTAGGCAATTGGTCTAGGTTTGTTAAGAGTTCAAGTTGGAAGGTATCTTGTCCAAGTATATAACGTTCTCCAACAATATCGCCATTTTTAGCTGTATCTACTGACGCATCTGTATCGAATGTTTCATGACCAATCGATTTTACACCGCGTTCTTCAATTAAGAATTTTAAAGCATCTAGTCCCCAACCTGGTAAATGTTGGTTACCATCAGTATCTCGATTTTCGAATTGTTCAATATCTGGCCAACGTTTTGACCAATCTGTACGTAAAGCAACAAAGGTACCTTCTTCAATGCGCCCATTCTCCGCTTCCCACTGTTCTAAATGTTGGCGTGTCACGATAAAGTCATCATTATTTTTTACTTCTTTTGAATAATCTAACACGATAAGTGGTAAGACTAATTCTTTTAAATCAAGATCCTCAAGATAACGTTTATTCTCTACAAAATGTATCGGTGCGTCAATGTGTGTGCCGTATTGTGTAACGATATTCCAACGTTGTACATAAAAGCCATGTTCTTTGACTGTAAATAATGTGGATACTTGGCCTTTTTCAAATTCACTAAATCGTGGAATGTCTGGATCGAAAGTATGGGTTAAATCTACCCACTCTGCTGTTTTTAATTGTTGTAATTGGTCCCACAATGGATAATTTGTCATATATTTCACCTCGAAAGTTTAATATAAGAATAAAATAGGGAGAAAACTCAATTTCTCCCTCACATGTTTATCTGTATCTTATGCGACAGGTTTATTTTTTTCTTCACGTTTTTTACGAACAGTATTTACAAGTACTGTTAAGGCATCTTTCACTTCGTCTTCTTTACGTGTTTTTAGACCACAGTCAGGGTTAACCCAGAATAAAGAACGGTCGATTTGTTGTAAAGAACGATCAATTGCTGTTGCAATTTCTTCTTCAGTAGGAATACGTGGACTATGAATATCATATACACCTAATCCAATACCTAAATCATAGTTAATATCTTCAAAGTCTTTGATTAAATCACCATGGCTACGTGATGTTTCAATTGAAATAACATCTGCATCTAAGTCATGAATTGCATGGATAATTTGACCAAATTGAGAATAACACATATGCGTATGAATTTGTGTTTCATCTTGGACTGAAGAGGTTGCAAGTTTAAATGAATTTACCGCATCAGCAAGGTATTGTTCATGGTATTCAGAACGTAATGGTAAGCCTTCACGTAATGCTGGTTCATCTACTTGAATGACTCTAATACCTGCTTCTTCAAGTGCTAATACTTCTTCGTCAATAGCTAAGGCAATTTGATCTTGAACGACTTTACGAGGAACGTCTACACGTTCGAATGACCAGTTTAAGATAGTGACTGGACCAGTTAACATACCTTTCACAGGTTTATCAGTTAAGCTTTGTGCATAAACAGTTTCTTTAACTGTTAAAGGTGCAGTCCATTTTACATCTCCATAAATAACTGGTGGTTTTACAGCACGTGAACCATAAGATTGAACCCATCCAAATTTTGTGACTAAGAAACCTTGAAGTTTTTCACCGAAGAATTCAACCATGTCATTACGTTCGAATTCACCGTGTACAAGTACATCTAAGCCAATCTCTTCTTGGATTTTAATCCAACGTGCGATTTCATTTTCTAAGAAGTTGTTATATTCTTCGTCTGAAATTCGATTATTTTTCCAGTCTGCACGGTATTTACGTACTTCTCTTGTTTGAGGGAATGAGCCGATCGTTGTTGTTGGTAAATCTGGTAAATGTAAACGAGCGTCTTGTGCTTTTTTACGGTCTTTAAAAGCAGATTTACGACTGGTTGGTACGCTATCAAAATCATATTCAAGGTTTTTGAATGATTGACTTTGGAATCGTTCATAGCGTGCTTTTAACTCATCATATTTTTTACTATCATTATTATTAAATAATCGACGTAATGCATCTAACTCATCTAATTTTTCAGTAGCAAAGCTTAAGCCTTCTTCAATTGATGTATCTAATGTTTCATCATCTAATGATACCGGAACGTGTAATAATGAAGATGATGGTTGAATTACAATTGCTTTAGCATAAGGTTGTAAAGTTTCGATTAATTCTTTTTTCGCTTCAATATCTGCAGCCCAAACATTACGTCCGTCAATAATACCAGCATATAATGTTTTAGATTTATCGAAATCTCCTGCTTTAATTTGTTCTAAGTTATAACCATGATCATGAACAAAATCTAAACCAAGACCAGCCACTGGTAAACGGCTTAAGAATTTGACATTCACGCGTTCAAAATAGGTTTGTATGACTAATTTTTCTCCTAGACCAGCATCAGCAAAGTAGTCATAAGCCTCTTTAGTAATATTTTCATAATTTTCACTTTCATCTGTTACAAGAACAGGTTCATCGACTTGAATGTATTCAGCACCTGCATCTACTAAAGATTGTAATACTTCTTTATATAATGGAAGTAATGTTTGAACTTTCTCTTCAAAAGACTGACTACCGCCTTTAGAAAGTTTCACAAAAGTGATTGGGCCAACAATGACAGGATGTGCATTTACATTAATTGATTTAGCATAGTTAAAACGGTCTAATAATATATTGCGATTCACCTTAGGTTCAACATTATCCCATTCAGGAACAATATAGTGATAGTTTGTGTTAAACCATTTGATTAATGCACTTGCAACATGTTCTTTATTACCACGTGCAATATCAAACAATAAATCATCATCTACTGTACGTCCTTGGAAACGTTCAGGAATAATGTTGAAAAGTAATGATGTATCAAGAATATGGTCATATAATGAGAAATCACCAACAGGTACACTGTCTAAATTATAATTCTTTTGAAGTAATAAATTTTCTTTATGTAAGTCTGTTAATGTTTGATCTAATTCAGTTTTATCGATTTTTTTAGCCCAATAGCTTTCGATTGCTTTTTTCCATTCTCTTTTTCTACCTAATCTTGGGAATCCTAAGTTTGAAGTTTTAATTGTTGTCATGATATTGCCTCCTTGTTTTGGGTAATTGCTTTAGAATATGCTGCGAGCTCTAATGAATAATCAATACGTTGGAAAGGTGTAATGAGATATAAACCATTAAAGTATTCATGTACCGTATCGATTAATTCTTTAGACAGTCTCAAACTTAATTCTTTTGTTTTTTCTTTATCATCTTTTACTGCTTTAAATTGATTTAATACATTTTCAGACATTTTAATTCCAGGCACTTCGTTATGTAAGAAAAGTGCGTTATTGTAGCTTGCAATAGGCATGATACCGATAAAAAGTGGGGTATCAAGATGTTTAGTTGCTTCATATACCTCTTTGATTTTTTCTTTACTATATACAGGTTGGGTAATAAAGTAACTCATACCTGCCGCTACTTTTTTCTCAAGACGTTTAACTGCTCCGTCTAATTTACGAACGTTTGGATCGAACGCTCCGGCGATGTTAAAGTTGGTATGTTTCTTCAGCGCATCACCATCAACATTAATACCTTGATTAAATCGTAGTGCAAGTTCTGTTAGGCCTTTTGAGTTAACATCATACACATTTGTTGCGCCTGGTAGATGACCTACTTTTGAAGGGTCTCCTGTAATAGCTAAAATTTCACTCACACCGATGAGTGAAAGGCCAAGTAGATGAGATTGTAAACCAATTAGATTACGATCTCGACATGTGATATGAACAAGAGGTTCAATCTCATATCGTTGTTTGATTAAACTTGCAGCAGCAATGTTGCTGACTCTTACAGTAGCGAGAGAGTTATCTGCGAGTGTTACTGCATCAATATTTGCTTCATCTAGCTTACCTATATTCTCAAAGAACAATTCTGTATCGAGATGTTTTGGAGTGTCTAATTCAACAATCACAGTAGGTCTTTGTTTTACTTTTGATGTTAAATTTTGTTTTAATGTACGTTTTGCATTTGTATTAATTGTTCGATGAATTGGAATAACTTTTTTAGTTTTAATTGGTTTTAAATGTTTTACAGATTCTTTAATGTAAGAGATATGTTCCGGTGTAGTACCACAACAACCACCAATTAAACGAACGCCTTCGTTAATTAATTCTTGTGCAACATCACCAAAATATTTAGCATTGTTACTATATTTAAATTCACTATTTTCAATATCGAGTAGACTCGCATTAGGATAACATGAGAGATAGGCATGTTCTGGTAGTTCGATATGTGAAAATGAGCGTTGCATGTGATGTGGGCCATGGTGACAATTTAAGCCCACCACATTTGCGCCACATTCAATGAGATGTTTTAACGCCTCGTTAATTTCTGTACCGTCAACGAGATAATTCGTATTGGAAGCGGTCAGTTGTGCGATAATTGGAATATCGTACTTTTGACGTGTTGCTGTTATCACACTCGTTAATTCATCTAAATCGTAGTAGGTTTCAAATAGTAAACCATCTACACCTTCTTCAATTAAAGTATCAATTTGATTGTCTGTATGATATTGAATAGTAGAAAGCGATAAGTCTTCTTGTTTTATTCCTCTGAAGCCACCCACCGTTCCTAAGATAAATGTCTCTTTATTGGCTGCGCGTTTTGCAATTTGTACAGCAGCTTTATGAATTTCTTTTACTTTATGCTCTAAGCCAAATACTTTTAATTTTTCAAAGTTAGCGCCATACGTATTTGTCTGAATGACATCAGCTCCTGCTTCTATATATGAACGATGAATACGTTCAACTTTATTGGGATGTGTAAGATTGTATGCTTCAGGACAAGTATCTAGGCCCTCGGAATAGAGGATTGTTCCCATTGCGCCATCAGCTACTAAAACGTTGTTCTTCAAATGGTTCAATAATCGACTCATTAAATGCCTCCTTCAATGCGTAGTCAATATCAGCTATGAGTTCTTCAGGTTGTTCAAGACCTACGCTTAGACGGAATAGACCAAATGTAATGTCACGTTCGTTTCTCACTTCTTCTGGAACAGCTGCATGAGACATTGTGGCTGGATGTGAGAGAATCGTTTCTACTCCTCCTAAACTTACCGATACAAGTGGTAAAGTTAGCGCATCTACAAATGCTTGAGCTTTTGTTTCATCTTTTAGACGAAATCCAATGACTGCACCGCCACTTTTAGCTTGTGATAAATGTAAATCACTATTTCCCGGATAATATACTTCAGCAACTTCATCTCTTTGACTTAAAAAGTCTACAAGTTTTTCAGCATTCGATGTAGATTGTCTAAAACGAACAGGTAATGTTTTTAAATGTTTGGCTAAAGTCCAACTATCATGTGCAGATAAGGCAGTTCCTGTTCCATTTTGGAGTAGGTAAAGTGCTTCAGCGACGTCTTTGCGATTTGTAATAGCAGCGCCAGCAATAATATCACTATGTCCACCTAAGAATTTTGTTGCAGAATGAACCACTATATCAGCACCAAGTGCAAGTGGAGATTGACCTAATGGAGTCATAAATGTATTATCTACTGCTAAAAGTAAATCATGTTTTTTAGCGATATGAGCAACTGCTTTAATATCAGTGATTTTAAAGCATGGATTTGATGGTGTTTCTATATAAATTAATTTTGTATTAGGTTGAATGGCCTGTTCAATTTCTTCAGGATGAGTCGCATTTACCGTCGTAAATTTAATATTAAAACGATTTAAAATACGTTCAGTTAGTCTAAATGTTCCACCATACACATCATCTGGTAAAATGACATGATCTTCAGCTTGTAATGTGAGTAAAACAGCTGATATTGCTGCAATACCTGAAGCATAAGCAAATCCATATTGACCGCCTTCAAGTTTAGCTAATTTTTCTTCTAATAATTGACGATTAGGATTACCACTTCTGGCATAATCAAATTTTGCGTTACCACCAAGTACTTTTTGATGGAAAGTTGAAGAATCATATAATGGTGGGTTTGCTGAATCGTAATCTACACCTCTATGTTCATCAAATATCACTTCTGTTTCTTTAGATAAGCTCATGAAATCACTCCTACTTTAGAATTTTCTAATGCTTGAATAATATCTGCTTCAATATCCTTATAATCTTCAATACCAATGGATAAGCGAATTAAATGTTCATCAATACCTCGTTTGTCTTTTTCATCATCTGGCATGTCGACGTGTGTTTGTGTATATGGGAAAGTAATAAAGGTTTCAGTTCCTCCTAAACTTTCTGCAAAAATACAAATTTCTAAATTTTCTAAAAATTTAGCTACGCTATAAGCCTTATTAAGACGTAAACTTAACATACCTGTTTTTCCACTATAGAGTACTTCATCAATAGAATCGGATGTTTCACAACGTCTTGCGAGACGACGTGCATTGTCTTGAGATCGTTCTATTCTGAGATGTAGTGTTTTCAAACCTCTTTGGAGCAAGTAACAATCAAGTGGAGACAATGTGGCGCCAATCATATTGTGAAATTGACCTAATTGTTCAGCAAGCGTGTCATCTTTAACTGTCACTACGCCTGCAAGTACATCATTATGACCACCTATATATTTTGTAGCTGAGTGTAAAACAATGTCAGCACCTTGTTCTAAAGGTGTTGATAAGTATGGAGTTAAAAACGTGTTATCAATGATTGTTAATAGATGATGTTTTTTACTTAGAACATAATAGGGTTCTACATCAATTTGAATCATTTGAGGATTCGAAATTGGTTCGATAAAGAGTGCTTTTGTATGTTTATTTATACTGTTTTCGACTTCTTCATAATTTAAAAAATCAACGTATTTAAAATGAATACCGTATTGTTGTTCATAATAATCAAATAATCTAAATGTTCCTCCATATAAATCAAACGCTACTAAAATTTCATCACCAGGTTTAAATAAGTTACAAATAAGTTGAACTGCTGCCATACCACTTGAAGTTGCAAATGAAGCTGTACCCCCTTCTAATTTGGCAAATGCTTCTTCAAATGAAGAGCGGGTTGGGTTTTTCGTTCGTGTGTAATCATATCCTGTAGACTGACCTAGGTGAGGATGTTGATATGCCGTCGATAAGTAAATGGGATTAGCAATTGCGCCAGTCAAATCCTTTGTTAATGAAATTTGTGCTAATTGAGTATCTTTCATTTCAAATCCTCCTATCATTTTCTAAATAAAAAAAGCTTCCGTCCTTTAAACCCGATATGTATCGGATGTAAAGGACGAAAGCTCGTTTCGTGGTACCACCTTTGTTTACTACTTTATTGCTAAAGTAACCTCAAACAGTACGCCATTATGTTTTAGGAGTACTTGAAAAAGTGGCACACATTATCGTAAATGATCAGATATATCTGTAATAAAAAACTCATTTAACTTTTGAAGATAAATGAGTATTAACGATAATTTAGTGACGTCAGTGATTCCAGTACGCCATTAAACAATAAATGTTAATACTGTATCGCTATAACGGGCGAACCCGTTGATACCTCATATTGGTATCAACACTCAAAGGCCATTTTCAAACTTTCTTTCAATGTCTCTTCTCAGCTTACAAGACTCTCTGTATCTGCAGTGTAAGTTTTACTTTCCTTATTACCGTGTGTAATTTGTGTTTTTTTAAGTTAATTCATAGCTTACAGACATAAATTACATTTGTCAATAACTTTTCTGAAAATTATGATTAAATAATAAATTCAGAAAGCGTCTGAATGATTGATATATATACTTTCTACTTAGTAAAATTTTTTCTTAAAAAAGTTTATAAGACTTGTAGATATAACATGCTTTTTTTAAAATTAAGTAATGACTTTAAAGATAAGGGAGGACTATGAGTGGACAACATTGAAGATCAACGTATTCAATTAAATAATGATGAACACGTACAATATATTAAAATTTCAAGTATTAAAGTTAATCCCTATCAACCTAGAAAAACATTTGATGAGGAGAAACTTCAAGATTTAGCAGAGTCTATAACAACTCATGGTATACTTCAACCTATTGTTTTAAGAAAAACGATCAATGGATATTATATCGTTGTAGGAGAACGACGTTTTCGAGCTTCTAAATTAGCTGGGTTAGAGGAAGTTCCTGCAATTGTAAAATCCCTTTCTGATTCTGACATGATGGAATTAGCCATTATAGAAAATTTACAAAGAGAAGATTTAAATGCAATTGAAGAAGCTGAAAGTTATCAACGATTAATGAATGATCTTGGTCTGACACAACAAAAAGTTGCTGAAAGGTTAGGAAAATCACGGCCTTACATTGCTAATATGCTAAGATTACTAAATTTACCCTCTGATATTGCTAAGCTTGTAAGAGAGAATCGCATGTCAGGGGCCCATGGACGTACTTTACTTGCATTAAAAGATGTAAATACGATGAAACGTATAGGTAAACAAGCAATCAAAGAGGGGTGGAGTGTCCGTTATTTAGAAAAAGTTGTTTCTGAAATCCAAGACGGTGGGCAGTCTAAAAAAGAAAAATTAAATACTCCAAGTAAACCCAAATTCATACAGAAACAAGAACGTGCGCTTAAGGAAAAATTTGGAACTCATATAGATATATCTGTATCTAAAAATGTTGGGAAAATTGTGTTTGAGTTTAAATCCGAGGCTGAGTTTAGACGTATTATAGATAAATTTAATGAATAGTATCCTATTAATAAAATAAAAAAGAAAATGATAAATCAAAAGACTGATACAATTTTAGAAGAAATTTTGTATAATAAATAAATTGGAATATAAATTTAAAGTGGACTAAATAGAAAAGGAGGGGGCTATTATGAATCAATTGAAGAACGTGTTAACATCGCTATTTCAACCATTAACAGAACCCGAAGTATATACAAATTTAGCAACTAAATTAGCAATGGTTATTATTTATATTTTAGTAGGCTTAATTGTAATTGGAATTATTAATAAAGCGATAGAAGAAGCATTTAAATTTCAAAATAAAAGTAATAGAGGAAATAAAAAACGCTCTAAAACGCTCGTGTCCCTTATCAAAAATGTTGTAAGATACATTGTGTGGTTTATCGTACTCACAACAGTATTAAGTAAATTCGGAATTAGCGTAAACGGGATTATCGCCAGTGCCGGTGTTGTAGGTATCGCTGTTGGTTTTGGAGCCCAGACTATAGTCAAAGATATTATTACTGGATTTTTCATTATTTTTGAAAATCAGTTTGATGTAGGTGATTATGTTAAAATTAATAGCGGTGGTACTACAGTTGCTGAAGGAACAGTAAAATCTATAGGATTGAGATCAACGCGTATTAATACCATCACTGGGGAGTTAACTATTTTACCAAATGGTAGTATGGGTGAGATTACTAACTATTCTATTACTAATGGTACGTCAATTGTAGAAATTCCAGTCTCAGTTGATGAAAATATAGATAAAGTTGAAAAGAAATTAAATAAATTATTTGCAGCAATGCGCAGTAAATACTACTTATTCATTACTGATCCAGTCGTTTTAGGAATTGATGGGTTAGATGAAACAAAAGTGATTATAAGAATATCAGCAGAAACTATTCCTGGAGAAGGTGCTTCAGGTTCTAGAATTTTACGCAAAGAAATCCAAAAAATGTTTGTACAAGAAGGTATTAAATTGCCACAACCCATGTACTTAAGAAATACTGATAAACAAAACGCTTAATAAATGTTGGGGGTAATGTTGTGACACCAAAATATGGTATAAATGATATAGTAGAAATGAAAAAACAACATGCTTGTGGAACAAATCGATTTAAAATTATTCGCATGGGTGCGGATATACGAATTAAATGTGAAAATTGTCAAAGAAGTATTATGATTCCACGACAAGTGTTTGATAAAAAAATAAAAAAAATATTAGTATCTCATCAAGATACAGAAAGTTAGGAGAATGATTCATGGCTTTAACAGCAGGTATCGTAGGTTTGCCTAATGTTGGTAAATCTACTCTATTTAATGCAATTACAAAAGCAGGTGCGCTCGCTGCGAACTATCCTTTCGCTACAATCGATCCGAATGTTGGGATTGTAGAAGTACCAGATACACGTTTAAATAAATTAACAGAAATGGTAGAACCTAAGAAAACAATTCCTACCACTTTCGAATTCACAGATATTGCAGGTATTGTTAAAGGTGCTTCAAAAGGTGAAGGTTTAGGAAACAAATTCTTATCACATATTCGTGAAGTAGACGCTATTTGTCAGGTAGTACGTGCTTTCGATGACGAAAATGTGACACACGTCGCTGGTCGTGTAAATCCATTAGATGATATTGAAGTCATTAATATGGAACTTGTTTTAGCTGATTTAGAATCAGTAGAGAAACGTTTGCCTCGAATTGAAAAAATGGCACGTCAAAAAGATAAAACAGCAGAAATGGAGTTCCGCATTTTATCTAGAATAAAAGAAGCGTTAGAAGAAGGAAATCCAGTTCGTAGTTTAGATTTTAATGAAGAAGATCAAAAATATGTAAATCAAGCTCAATTATTAACATCTAAAAAAATGTTATATATTGCAAACGTTGGCGAAGATGAAATTGGTGACGATGAAAATGATAAAGTGAAAACCATTCGTGAGTACGCAGCTAAAGAAGATTCTGAAGTTATCGTCATTAGTGCAAAAATTGAGGAAGAAATTGCCACACTTGATGATGAAGATAAAGAAATGTTTTTAGAAGACTTAGGTATTGAAGAACCGGGCCTCGATCGTCTTATCAGAACAACATATGATTTGTTGGGATTATCTACTTACTTTACAGCAGGTGTTCAAGAAGTACGTGCTTGGACATTTAGACAAGGGATGACGGCACCACAATGTGCAGGTATCATTCATACAGACTTCGAACGTGGTTTCATTCGTGCCGAAGTAACAAGTTATGACGACTATGTTGAGCATGGTGGTGAGCAAGGTGCGAAAGAAGCAGGTAAACAACGTTTAGAAGGTAAAGATTATATTATGCAAGACGGAGATATTGTTCACTTCCGATTTAATGTATAGGAATATAAAAAAGCGCGACATCTATTTATTATAGACGTCGCGCTTTAGTTATATCATTATGGTTATATCTTAAAAAAACGGTATAACTTTACTTGCTTTAACAATATCTTTGGTGCTAAAAAACTGTTTACCTTCTCCAGTATAAGCTGGCTCAAGAATCATATTGGCTTTTGCACAGTATAGCCACTCTGGATTGATACCGCAATTTAAGATTTCTTGAAACTCTTGAAAATCTTTATTCCAATCTAAATCTAATTGCATAGTTACACCTCAAGGATATTATAGAATATCAGTTCTTTTTTGAAAAGATATGTTTAAAGTTTGAATATAAATTTATAGGGCCAATACGATAGATCTTATCCACTTTCAGACAAAATATTTCAAATAATATTTATTGTAAAAAGTAATCACCTATGCTATAATTCTTGATTGTGAGTAATGAAAATTATTCCTTGCCTATGGATAGGATTCGATAGGCCGCATAGACCACAAGGAGGTGCAATTATAAAATGAGAACATATGAAATTATGTATGTCGTACGTCCTAACATTGAAGAAGATGCTAAAAAAGCAGTTGTTGAACGCTTTAACGGTATCTTAGCTTCAGAAGGATCAGAAGTTTTAGAAGAGAAAGACTGGGGTAAACGCCGTCTTGCTTACGAAATTGAAGATTTCAAAGAAGGCTTCTACTTCATCGTACGCATTAAAACAGATAATAACAGAGCTACAGACGAATTCCAACGTTTAGCTAAAATCAATGACGATATTATCCGTTATATCGTTATCCGTGAAGACCAAGATAAGTAATAATTAAATGGGGGCGTTGAAATGATAAATCGAGTTGTATTAGTAGGTCGTTTAACTAAGGATCCAGAATACAGAAGTACTCCCTCAGGCGTAAGTGTAGCGACATTTACTCTAGCAGTTAATCGTACTTTCACGAATGCTCAAGGGGAACGCGAAGCTGACTTTATTAACGTTGTTGTATTTAGAAGACAAGCAGAAAACGTAAATAACTATCTTTCAAAAGGTAGTTTAGCTGGCGTTGATGGTCGCATACAATCACGCAGTTATGAAAATCAAGAAGGTCGTCGTATATTTGTCACTGAAGTTGTAGCGGATAGTGTTCAATTCCTTGAACCTAAAAATGCACAAGGTGGACAACGTCATCAAGGAAATAATGATTTCCAAGATTATGGCCAAGGATTTGGTGGTTCACAATCAGGACAAAATACATCTTATAATAATAATAACAATCGTGCATCAAACAATAATCAATCAGATAACCCATTTGCAAATGCAAATGGCCCAATTGATATTAGTGATGATGACTTACCATTCTAACGAAAGAATGAGATTAAAAATATAAAAGGAGGTAATTAACCATGGCAGGTGGACCAAGAAGAGGCGGACGTCGTCGTAAAAAAGTATGCTATTTCACAGCAAATGGTATTACACATATTGACTATAAAGACACTGAATTATTAAAACGTTTTATCTCAGAACGCGGTAAAATTTTACCACGTCGTGTAACTGGTACTTCAGCTAAATATCAACGTATGTTGACTACAGCTATTAAACGTGCTCGTCATATGGCTTTATTACCATATGTTAAAGATGAAAACTAATATATAATTAGTGTAAACCCCGTAAGCTCAAGGCTTGCGGGGTTATTTTGATGTCGTAGTAATAAAAAATGGATAGATTATACACCTTAAGTTGATTTTAAAATGTATTGCGTAATATCTTTAATGGATGCAATATAAAATGTTATCATTAAAAGAGACATACATAAGGAGTTATGATGATAATGAGAGGAAAATATGTATTAGCAGGTATTGTTGCATCTACTTTATTTTTGGGTGCTTGTGATTTAAATATTCATTTACCAGGCGGAAATAATGATAGTTCAGAGGATAAGCAAAAAACTGAGAAGAATGATCATAAAAATAAAACGCCTAATAATTCAAATAAAAATAATAATACTAATAATGATAAGACTATAGATTCATCAGACACACAGCAAAATAATATTGATGAAAATACTAATTATAATCAAACTAAAGATATTCAATCCAATGATAATAAGAGTCTTCAGTCATCCGAACAGAATACTCAAAACCAATCTGAAAACGGAAGCAATGAAAATAATGAAACGTCTACGAATGAAAGTCATTCAACTAGTGACAATCAATCAAATGATTCTTCGAATAAAGAACTTACACCGAAGCAAGCAGAGGATGTTGTCTATGATTGGTATAAAAATCAAGGATTTGGAAATCGTTTAAGAAATGAATTTAATTACAATCCTAGTAAAAGTACTGACGAGATGTATTATATAGATTATGCAGCAAGTGACGCATATGGTACTGGAACACCTTATGTAGCCATTGTAGATAAACATACAGGTAGTATTGTTGATAATTATAATAATATGACAGATGAAGAAAAAGCTAAAAGAAAACAAATGAATGAAAGTAAATTAGAACAAAGTAACCGACAACGAAACAATGATGTACAAAATAATGAAACACAACATACATCGTCTAATGAAGAAAATCAAAATAGTGCGCAATCTGAAACTCAAAATGATGTCCAGACATCGAATCAATCCGAGAACAATGATTCAACTTCAACAGACGCTTCTACACAAACTAAAGAAGAACCCACAACTTCTCAAATAGATCGTAATGAACAAGCACAACCAAATTATCAAAGTACAAATAACGAAGAATAAAAACAAAGGAACAAGACATTATATTCAACATGAATATGTTTTGTTCCTTTAAAGTTGTTCATAATGTTTAGCAAGTATTTTATATAAAAATAGTTGCTATTTTTTAGTAGTCTTATATTTTTAATCATTAATTGAATAAATACTAATAAAATATGTGGGAGTTATTATTTAGTTGTTTTTGTTATAAAAAATAAATTATTTTAATAATGATGTTTATAAAATTTAAATAGGTGGTATGAATAAGAAGTAAACAAAATAAAACTATAAGGAGTAATCTAACTATGGGCTTTATTATTATGATAATCGTTGGTGGATTAATCGGTTGGATTGCTGGCATGATCATGGGTAAAGATATCCCTGGTGGTATCTTAGGTAATATCATTGCTGGTTTAATCGGTTCATTCATCGGAAGTAAATTGTTAGGTACTTGGGGGCCTGTTTGGGGCGGAGTACCAATCTTCCCAGCATTAATCGGTGCAATTATTCTTATTTTTATTGTTTCTTTAATTTTAAAAGCAATCAAAAAATAGGTATAGCATTTTAAAGGGGACTACGTTATGTAGTGCTCTTTTTTTATTTATTAAACTAAAAAAAGAGGATGACGTCGGGTTAAGGCGTCATCCAGGAGTATTATGTTCATGAATATAAAAGACTTGTAGTTATTAAATAACTACATATTAATAGTATCATGCAATATAAATAATAACAATCATAAAAATGTATATTATTTAAAAATATATCATTTATATGATTAGTAGACTTCATTCATTTATTATTTAATATAATAAATTGAAATAGGAGGTAAAACATGAATTTATATCTTATTCGACATGGTGAATCACAGTCTAATTACGATAATAAGTACAATCGAGCATATTATTGTGGTCAGTTAGACGTTCCTTTAACTGAAAAGGGCGTTGAAAGCGCAAAACAATTAAAGCTATATTTTTATAATATAAAAATCAATGATGTGTATGTATCTGATTTAACAAGAACGAAAGAAACATATCAATATATCTTCCCTTACGATATCCCAACTACAGTCACATCATTATTACGTGAACGTTCATTGGGTCTATTTGAAGGTCAATTTAAGGATAAACTTATGAAAAACAATATGTATTATCGTTATTTTCATGATCCAAATTATAAAGATTTTCGACATAGCTTTATTCAAAAAGCACCTGAAGGGGAAAGTTATAATGATGTTTATTATAGAGTGAAACAGTTTTTCGAAACGATTCATATTCAAGACGATTACACGATAGTCATTATTGCACATCAAGTTGTGATTCGTTGTATTATGGTTTACTTTGGCTATATAAATAAAGAAGAAGCATTAATTAAAGTAATTGAAAATTGTAAGCCATATCTCATTGAATTATAAAAAAATCTGAGACATCATTTATCGTCTCAGATTTTTTATATATGGGACATCACCATTAATGGACTGGAATAACATATTCAAATGGATACTCCCTATTCTATTTATCAAAAACGTTTGTTTTGATATCTTTCTTATTTAAGAAAGACTTGATTTTATTTTGTTGGTTGCCATTTACATCTCCAGCATAATGAGTAGGAACATCTACAATGTTAATTGTATTTTGAGGTTGATAATTCAGTTGTTCGATACTTTCATCAACATTTGCAATTGTACTATTCAAAGCATGAAAGTACTTAATAATACGATTTACATTATCTTTATAGCCGTCTGGCAATGTGTTATTTTCAACATATTTTTTAAAGTGTAAGTCATTTTTAACAGCAATATTAGATAAATGACTAAGTTTTTTAGCTTGTTTATCAGTGATTTTTGTTTGTCCTGAACTTTGACGATCGATTTTACTTTGCATTATATATTTATTGTCTAAAATATCACTATTAACATCTAGATATTTTTTGATTGCTTTGTTCATTTCATCTTCAGTAAGCTTTTGATGAGATTTATTCGATGTAAAAATATCATTTTCAGTTAAGTTTTTAGCATGTTTCGGTGCATTAACACCGTTACTTTGATTATGATTGTCTTCATTATTATCATTATTAGGTGCACACGCACTTAACATTAATAACAAAGCTAAAAAACTACTAATAATCATACTCTTTTTCATAGACTTCAATAATCTCCTTTATTAGTAAACATTTCTATTTAAGAATAATAATAGAGTATCATTTATAGAAACAGAATTGAATGTTTAAGACATAAAATTAATATGAATCTATGAACAAATTGTGGCAATATCATTAAAAAAGTAAATTAAAAAAGCAGAGTCGTTAATAAAATGACTCTGCTTAAAATGAAGATATTTGATAGGTTAAGTTCTAAGTCTTACTTTCATATAGAAAGTTAAACTGTAAATTAATTTCTAATAATATAATCAAATGCACTCAATGCTGCGTTAGCACCTGAACCCATTGATATAATGATTTGTTTATATTTTTGGTCAGTAACGTCACCAGCAGCAAAAATACCAGGGACGTTTGTGTTATTTTCACGATCCACAACGACTTCTCCACGGTTATTTAACTCTACTGCGTCACCAATCCATTTTGTATTTGGCACAAGGCCAATTTGTACAAAGATACCATCTAAGCTTAATTCTTTCATTTCACCAGATGACATATCTTCATAGCTTAAACCAGTAACATGATCTTCACCTAGAACTTCAGCAGTTCTAGCATTTGTGTGAATATCAACATTAGGGAAAGAACGTAAACGTTCTTGTAACACCGTATCCGCTTTTAGTTCTGGAGCGAATTCAAATAGTGTCACGTGTTTAACTATTCCTGCTAAATCGATAGCTGCTTCAACACCAGAGTTACCACCGCCGATAACTGCAACGTTTTTATTTTCAAATAAAGGTCCGTCACAGTGAGGACAGAAAGCAACACCTTTATTGATTAAGCGATCTTCACCAGGAATATTTAATTTACGCCAGCTTGCACCCGTTGAAATAATAGCAGTTTTACTTTCAAGAACTGCATCATTTTCTAAAGTTACTCGGATAGCTTTATCAGTTTTTTCAATTTTAGTTGCACGAATACCAGTCATAGCATCAATATCATATTCTTCGATATGTGCAGCTAAATTAGAAGAGAATTCTGATCCAGTGGTTTGTTTAACAGTAATAAAGTTTTCAATGCCAGCTGTATCGTTAACTTGACCACCGATTCTATCTGCAACAATACCAGTGCGTAAACCTTTACGCGCAGTATAAATTGCAGCACTACCACTTGCTGGTCCACCACCGATGATTAATACATCGTATGGATCTTTATTTTCATATTCTGAAGCATCTTGTGTACTGCCAAGTTTAGATAAAATATCAGAAATTGTCATACGACCATTACCGAATTCTTCACCATCTAAAAATACAGCAGGGACTGCCATGATATCCTTAGATTCTTCACGGAATACAGCACCATCAATCATTGTATGAGTGATATTTGGATTAATCACACTCATTAAGTTTAATGCTTGAACTACATCTGGACATTTTTGACAAGTTAAACTTACATAAGTTTCAAAATTGTAGTTACCTTCAAGACCTTTAATTTGATCAATGATGGATTGTTTTTCTTTAGGCGCACGTCCACTTACTTGTAAAATGGCAAGTACAAGTGAATTAAATTCATGACCTAAGGGAATACCAGCAAATGTGATACCAGTATCTTCTTTAGGTTTACTTACTTGGAAACTTGGTGTGCGTTTTAATTCTTTTTCAACGATTGTAATATGATCTGTCATCTCAGCGATTTCATCTAATAAATCTTTTAATTCTTTAGATTTATCATCAGAGCCAATACTTGCTCTAAATTCTACATCGCCTTCCATAAGTTGTAATAATTGTTGTAATTGTTGTTTTAAATCAGCATTCAGCATACTTAAATGCCTCCTTAAATTTTACCTACTAAGTCTAATCCTGGTTGTAATGATTCAGAACCTTCTTCCCATTTTGCTGGGCAAACTTCACCTGGATGTTGACGTACGTATTGTGCGGCTTTGATTTTATTTACTAATGTACTTGCATCACGGCCAATACCATCTGCATTAATTTCTGCTGCTTGAACTACACCATCAGGGTCAACGATAAATGTACCACGTTGTGCCAAACCTGCTTCTTCATCTAATACATCGAAGTTACGAGTGATGATTTGAGAAGGGTCACCAATCATAGTGTATTGGATTTTGCTGATTGCGTCTGAATGATCGTGCCAAGCTTTGTGTACGAAATGAGTATCAGTTGAAACTGAAAATACATTAACACCTAAATCTTGTAATTGGCTATATTGATTTTGTAAATCTTCTAATTCAGTTGGACATACGAAAGAGAAGTCAGCTGGATAGAAGCAAACAACACTCCAAGAACCTTTTAAATCATCTTGGCTTACTTCTTTGAATTCATCATTTTTAGGATCATATGCTTGTGCTGTGAAAGGTAAGATTTCTTTATTGATTAAAGACATAACTTAAATTCCTCCTGATTTATCGAATATTAATTAGAACTACATAATAATTATTGCTTATTTATAATAATTCTAATCTCTTGGTTTATATTATTACATGTAGATTTTATTTCGTCAACATAATACACTTAAAAGTAAGAAAAACAATATAAAATACTGATATAACAAGGTTTATATAAAATATTTTAACTTTTTTAAGATATTATGAGGTTTATTTTTTCTAATTAAAAAATGTAAATTGTAAATACAAATACATCTTTTCGCTTAAATCTATTCTCAACTAAAGGAAAGTATTTGATAATGGAAATCAAACATAATAGATTAAAACTCTCTTCAAGTTACGCTTTGAAACATATAAATCTGAAGAGAGCATCAAGTATTTTTAATATTATTTTATTAAAATCAGTCTTTGACTTCTACTTTTACGCTTCCTACTTTCTCGTATTCAGCAATATAAATACCTTTTTCTAACTGTAGTGGTGAAATAAATGTACCTGAAGAAATAAATTGACCTTTTTCTAAACGTTTTCCATGTGAATGTAATTTTTTATTTAACCATTTTATAGATTCAATAGGATTTCCTAGTACGTCACTAGAGTGTCCTGTTTCAATTTCTTGATCATTTTTAAATAACTTTAAGTTAATATCAGCAAATGATTTGTAATCAAGAGGTGTTACTCTTTTTCCAACCACAATTAAACCTGTTGCAGTATTATCTGAAATTAAATCTGATAAAGCAAAGTTAGGGAACCAATCTTTATAACGTGCGTCAGGAATTTCAATACCTGGAGCTACTTTTACACTTTCTAAGATGGTTTGAACATCGGCATTCTCTGGTAAGTCTGCAGTTAATTCAAAAATAAGTTCAGGTTCAAGTAATGGATCAAATAATGTTGATAATGAGATAGAGTTATCCCCCTCGACGACTTGAGTAGATAAAATGGTACCGTACGCAGGCTCATTTGTATTGGCAATGGCTTGAGTGGCGGCACTTGTCATACTTACTTTGTAACCTTTAATTTCAGATTTTTGCTTATTTTTTAATTGATTAATGAGATCATCTTGTGTGTGATAGGCTTCTAACTCATTTAATTCAAAAGAGGAACTGATAAAATTAATCGGTTTTTTTGATGTAAAAGCTTGATATAAGGCTGTTGAAATTTCTTTGTTAGCGTGAGTCATAGTATCTCTCCTTTGATATCTGAAAATTGTCATTATTATGATAACTTTAATTGGTTTAGCATGCAAATCTTAATTTAAAATAAAGGGCAATTTTGAAGAAAAATAAAATATAAATTGTTAATATATATTCAGTAATTAAAAAGGAGTGGACTTAATGTCAGATTATGTTTACGAATTAGCTAAAAAACATCATTCAGTTCGAAGATTTAAAGATCAACCTTTAAGTGAAGGTGTTGTTAGAAAGTTAGTTGAAGCTGGACAAAGTGCTTCAACATCTAGTTATTTACAAACGTATTCTATTATTGGAGTAGAAGATCCAGAAATTAAAGCACAACTCAAAGAAGTATCAGGGCAACAATATGTGGTAGACAATGGCTATTTATTTGTATTTGTTTTAGATTATTATCGTCACAATCTTATTAATGAAGATGTAGAACAACATATGGAGACGTCATTTGAGTCGGCTGAGGGCTTATTAGTTGGTGCCATCGATGTTGCATTAGTATCAGAAAATATTGCTTTAGCAGCTGAAGATATGGGCTATGGCATTGTATACTTAGGTTCGCTTCGCAATGATGTCGGGCGTGTACGTGAGATTTTAGACTTACCTGAATATGCCTTCCCTTTATTTGGTATGGCTGTAGGAGAGCCAGCTGAGGATGAAAATGGATCATCAAAACCACGTTTACCTTTTGAACATATCTTCCATAAAAATGTCTATAATAGCAATAAAGCACACCAAAAAGAAACATTAAACGCTTATGATCAAATGGTTAGTAAATACTATCAAGACCGTACAAATGGTGTAAGAAATGAAACCTGGTCTCAACAAGTTGCTGGATTTTTAAGTGGGAAAGCACGATTAGATATGTTAGAGCAATTAAATAAAGCTGGACTAATGAAAAGATAAAATAAAACCGAAAAAAGAGAGGCAGAATTTGTTTGAAATTCTGTCTCTCTTGTTATTTTATGATTCTGTGGATAATTCTCCATAATGGTTAGAATTAAATTTTTCTTTATCTAAGTTACCTGTTAAACGTGCTGTACCAGTACCTGCTAACATGGAATCATTGACATTTAGAGCGGTACGACCCATATCAATAATTGGTTCGATAGAAATTAATACACCAGCTAATGCAACTGGTAAGTTTAAAGTTGATAATACAAGAATTGAAGCGAAAGTTGCACCGCCACCAACGCCAGCTACACCAAATGAACTAATCACTACAACGCCAATTAGTGTAAGAATGAAGGGTATATCGATGTCAACATGAGCAACAGGAGCAACCATAATAGCAAGCATTGCTGGATAAATACCAGCACATCCATTTTGACCAATAGACAAACCGAATGAAGCTGAGAAGTTTGCAATACCTTCAGGTACTCCTAAACGTTGCGTTTGGGTTTGCACATTTAAAGGAAGCGCTCCTGCACTTGAACGTGATGTAAATGCAAAAATCAGTACTTCAAGTGTTTTTTTAACATAACGAATAGGATTAATTCCCATAATCGCTAAAATAATTAAATGAATAACATACATTGTAAGTAAAGCTGCATAAGATGCAATCATGAATTTACCTAATGTCCAAATTGCTGAAAAATCACTTGTTGCAATTGTAGAAGCCATAATTGCGATAATTCCATAAGGAGTTAATCTTAAAACAAAGGTAACAATTGACATGATGAGAGCATAAACAGCATCAATACCACGTTTTAATAAGCTACCATTATCAGGTTGTTTACGTGCAACACGTAAGTATGCAAATCCTACAAAAATAGCAAATATTACTACTGCAATAGTTGAAGTTGTTCTCTGACCAGTAAAATCTAAGAAAGGATTGCTTGGTAATAATTCAAGAATTTGTTGTGGTAGTGTATTCGCTGTAAGCTGCTTCGCTTCACTACTAATTTCATTTCCTCGTGCATGTTCTGCACTACCTAAATCGATACTTGAAGCATCAAGACCAAATACAATGGCATAAAAAATACCTACAACGGCTGCAATAGCGACAGTACCAATTAAAAACATAAAAATATAAGAACCTATCTTAGCAAATTTATCGCCAATTTGTATCTTACTAAATGCTGAAACAATAGAAATAAAAATAAGTGGCATAACAATCATTTGTAATAATGTCACATAGCCATCTCCAACGATGCTAAACCAATCAGTTGTGGTTTCAAGCACTTTAGAATTAACACCATAAATAAGGTGTAAAATAATTCCATATACAATTCCTAATCCTAGAGCGGTAAAGACTCGTTTTGGGAATGATACATGTTTTTTAGCCATAATGAATAAGCCGATAATAAAAATCAACATGATGACAATGTTAATAATTGAAAATAATGTTCCCATATAATGATTCTCCTTTTATTAGTTAAATCCGACACATTTAATAAGAATAGTATTAAATATATAATAATTCAATACTTTAAATAACATAAATTATTAAATGTTTTTACAAACTAATGATAAATAGATACAAAATGAGTATTAAAACAAAAAAGCAGGATCGAAATTTTTTAATTTCAATCCTGTTTTAGTAAATAGCACTATATACAGTTGTGACATTAAAGATTAAATAGTCTAGCTAAGAATCCTTTTTTCTCATTTGAAGATGAAACATAAGTTTGATGCTCTTTTAAAGTATCAATCGCTTGTTGATTGTTATCATTAATTTCTTTAACCAAATTATTTTTAGTATAATCAGATTGTTCTTTTTGAGCTGTTTGAATGGCCTGTTGTGATGTTTGAATGGCAACTAATGATTCATTGTTTGCCTCCAATTTTTCAGTAATTTGACTTTGTAATTCCTTAAGTTCATTTTGTTGTTGATGAACTTGAGTAATCATTTGACCTAACATTTGACGTTCTTCACGCATTTTTTGTATTTCGGTACGTAAGTCTTCTACTAATTGTGTAACGCCTTGATCAGCAGGTAACTGTTGTTGGTCTTCTTTAACGATAACTTGTAAAAAGTCTTTTTCTTTTTCTAATTCTTCGAAAGCTAAATCATAGCTATTTGTTTGTTTTACCTTTTCTGCAATATCTTGGAAAAGTTCAATATCTTCTTCTTTAAAATCTGTAGCCTCACGACCACGATATTCAGTCTTGCTAAGATGATATCCTCGTTCTTCTAAATGTTGGACGATTTTACGGACTTGTTTTTCACTTAGCTCGACACGTTGAGCAAATTCTTTAGTTAACATAATGAAGTCCTTTCGTATTTAAATAATATATTCATTCATTTACGCTGACGTTTGTCTTCGGTTAGTGAAACGTCAGTCTAACCTCGCATATTAGTTTAACCTTTTATATCGCTCTTTTCAAGTATTCTATAAGGATGAACGTAAATTCATCTTTTCTAAAAGGGGATATATAATATCTCTAGAAATTCCATTCGCAAATACATATTTGAGAATATAATTAGATTTCACACTAGCAGGATAGATGTCTTTTGTAAGTTCAATGTTAGATTTAATAAATAAGTCAGTATGTATAGGTGTTTCTTCAAACGTATAATTAGGATGCAAGTAGTCAATGTCATATTGTTGTTCAAAGTCATTTTCTAATAAGATATGATGACGTCGTTTAATTAATTGATTATCTAATATGCTATTATCATGTTTCGAGACTTCAATCATTAAAAAGTTAATATCTCTAGAATGTACTTTATTAGATAATATATTTAGGTGTGTTTCAACTTCATTTAAAGTTTGAGATATGATTTCATTATAATTTGAATCAACTACAGCTAATAAGTGGACTAGAAATGCTGAATTTGTTGTTGCTTCGTAGTGTGCTGTGGCCAAACTGATTATATTTTCTTTCTCAATACCAACAATCAAAACATAATCATTTTCTGTTTTATTATTCTGTAAGGATCGTTTTGTGATAGTGCTGTCTTCAAAAAAATCAACATCTAATTGTTTATTATAAAACTCGACAGCTTTTTGATAATAAGCGTCTTCTAAAGAATAAATAGTGTGAAATTTCATAGCGATCTCCCCGCATTATATTTTTTTAAGTATAGCACATGTGTAAAGTAGCACATCATAATACAAAATATATTAAAAAACTTCTTTCAAAGTTATAAACGATTCACACTTTACTTTGAAAGAAGCATATATTAATTTTTGACTGTTACTTTGTAAAAACGTATGTTCATTTAACAATCGACATGGTTAAATACAATGAATGGTTAAACTTATTTTTAAGATTTTGGACCATCAGACTCATTAGCGTAATGAGTGATATCAACTTCTTCATAAGCTGCGTTATTTTTTTCAACTTCATTATGTGAAGAAGCGTCTTTTCTAGTGATTACTAAAAATTTGCCATCAAGCACATCTTTTTTATATTGTTCTGCTTGGTTATCAGATAGTTTGAAATTATTTAATACAGCTTCTTCACCGTCTTCACCGGTTAATAAGCGTGACATGCGATCACTGAATGAACCACTTGTTGCTATAAGTGTTACTTGAGAATTATGTAAATCATCTGAATGTAATTTAGATTTACTGATAACAAATATCTCATTTTCTGAATATCCTTCTGCTTTTTTCTTTTCAATCACATTGTAAATTTGATTTTCATTATCTAGAACTGTAATATCTGGCATATTCATCGTCCTCCATCATTTCATGCTACTTTTAAATATTTATACCCTAATGAATAGATATAAAACGTTTCGATATAATTATATAATTAAAAATATGTAATTTACAAATACGGTTTTTTTAATAAGATATTAAACGCTTACATTTATAAGTAGCGTGATTACAAGGATAAACTCTCCATCAGTTATTGAAAATAAGCTTAAAATTTGCTATTATCATTAAATAATTTATATTGCTCATATAATCTGAAGAATATGGCTTTAGAAGTTTCTACCGTGTTGCCATAAACAACGCGACTATGAGTTCAAGTACAATGGTAAGGAAGTTAATGAGAAGTTTGAGGATTGGCTAAGATGTCTTGTACTATATTATCATTTGTATAATGTAAAGTATTGTTTATCATCTATAAATCTAAATTATTTACTTCTAAGTTACAAATGAATGTGTATCGTACTTGTTCACTTATAGGTCCTGAAACTAGATAAAAGTTTCGGGTTTTTTTATATAAAGTTTAGGAGGTTTTGAAGTGGAAGCGCTCGAACAAAAAGTCAAGGAAGATGGCGTAGTCATTGATGAAAAAATATTAAAAGTTGATGGATTTTTAAATCATCAAATTGATGCCAAATTAATGTATGAAGTGGGTCAAACATTTTATAAACAATTTAAGGATAAAGGGATTACGAAAATTTTAACTATTGAGGCTTCCGGTATTGCTCCTGCAATCATGGCTGCATTACATTTCGATGTGCCATGCTTATTTGCAAAAAAAGCAAAGCCAAGTACTTTAAAAGATGGGTTTTACAGTACTGATATCCATTCATTTACTAAAAATAAAACAAGTACAGTGATTGTATCAGAAGAATTTTTAGGGCCTGAAGATAAAGTATTAATTATTGATGATTTCTTAGCAAATGGTGATGCTTCACTTGGATTGTACGACATTGCGCAACAAGCTAAAGCAGAAACAGTAGGCATAGGAATTGTTGTAGAAAAAAGTTTCCAAGATGGACGACAAAGATTGGAAGAGGCTGATTTAACTGTTTCTTCATTATGTAAAGTTGCTTCCTTAGCAGGGAATAAAGTGACTTTACTAGGTGAAGATGAATGAAAAATTTAATTTTAAGTGTACAACATTTATTAGCAATGTATGCAGGTGCTATTTTAGTACCTATCATTGTAGGAACAAGTTTAAAATTTTCACCTGAAGAGATTGCTTATTTAATTACAGTAGATATTTTTATGTGTGGAGTAGCTACATTTTTACAAGCAAATAAGATTACTGGTACAGGACTACCTATTGTTTTAGGATGTACATTTACTGCTGTAGCACCTATGATTTTAATTGGACAGACTAAAGGTTTAGACGTGTTATATGGATCATTGTTCCTATCAGGTATCTTAGTTGTAATCATTGCTCCATTCTTTTCTTATTTAGTTAAATTTTTCCCACCTGTTGTTACAGGTAGTGTCGTTACAATTATCGGAATTAACTTAATGCCCGTTGCTATGAATTATCTTGCTGGTGGTCAAGGTGCTAAAGATTATGGTAATCCTAAAAATCTAATTTTAGGTGGAGTGACACTTATTGTTATCTTACTATTACAACGATTTACAACGGGATTCTTAAAATCTATTGCAATTTTGATTGGTTTAGTTATAGGCACGATATTGGCTAGTATATTTGGATTAGTTAATGTTAGCCAAGTTGGTGACGCACATTGGCTCGGTATTCCACGACCATTCCGTTTCTCAGGATTTGGCTTTGATTTCGGTGCAACATTAGTGTTTACAATTGTAGCAATTGTAAGTCTGATCGAATCAACAGGTGTATATCATGCATTAAGTGAAATCACTGGTCGTAAGCTTGAACGTAAAGATTTTCGTAAAGGTTACACTGCGGAAGGTCTAGCCATCATTTTAGGATCAATCTTTAATGCTTTCCCTTATACAGCTTATTCGCAAAACGTAGGACTTGTTTCACTTTCTGGAGCTAAGAAAAATAAAATCATATATGGAATGGTAGTCTTACTTTTAATATGTGGTTTTATACCTAAATTAGGTGCTCTGGCTAATATTATTCCTTTACCTGTATTAGGCGGTGCAATGATTGCTATGTTTGGTATGGTAATGGCTTATGGGGTAAGTATTTTAGGAAATATTGACTTCAAAAATCAAAATAATTTATTAATTATTGCTGTATCAGTCGGACTTGGTACAGGAATTAGTGCTGTACCTCAAGCATTTAAAGCTTTAGGAGAACAGTTCGCTTGGTTAACTCAAAATGGTATTGTTTTAGGAGCAATCTCTGCTATTATTCTTAATTTCTTTTTTAACGGTATAAAGTATAAACAAAACGACGAAAATGTGAAATAATAAGACTAACTATATAAAAAATGGAGGCTGTGTTATAAATGTGGGAAAATAAGTTTGCTAAAGAATCATTAACTTTCGACGATGTTTTGTTAATTCCAGCTGCATCAGACGTATTACCAAGTGATGTTGATTTAAGCGTAGAATTATCAGATAAAATTAAATTAAATATTCCAGTTATCTCTGCTGGTATGGATACAGTAACTGAATCTAAAATGGCTATTGCTATGGCACGTCAAGGTGGTTTAGGTGTCATCCATAAAAACATGGGCATTGAAGAGCAAGCTGATGAAGTACAAAAAGTAAAACGTTCAGAAAATGGTGTTATCACGAATCCATTCTTCTTAACACCAGATGAAAGTGTTTATGAAGCAGAAGCATTAATGGGTAAATATCGTATTTCAGGTGTGCCTATTGTAAAAGATGAAGAATCAAGAACACTCGTTGGTATTATTACAAACCGTGACTTACGTTTTATTGAGGATTTCTCAATTAAAATTTCAGATGTGATGACTAAAGAAAATTTAATTACAGCTCCAGTTGGTACAACACTAGATGAAGCAGAAGCAATCCTTCAAAAGCATAAAATTGAAAAATTACCATTAGTAGAAAAGGGTCGTTTAGAAGGTCTCATCACAATTAAAGATATAGAGAAAGTACTTGAATTCCCTCATGCAGCGAAAGATGAACATGGTCGTTTACTTGCAGCAGCAGCTATCGGTACATCTAAAGACACCGAAATTCGTGCACAAAAACTTGTAGAAGCAGGAGTAGATGCGTTAATTATTGATACAGCGCATGGACATTCTAAAGGTGTGATTGAGCAAGTCAAAAAAATGAAAGATAAATATCCTGAACTTACAATTATTGCAGGAAATGTTGCAACTGCTGAAGCCACACGCGCTTTATTTGAAGCAGGTGCAGACGTGGTTAAAGTAGGTATTGGACCTGGATCAATCTGTACAACACGTGTCGTTGCAGGTGTAGGTGTACCACAAATCACTGCAGTATATGACTGTGCTACTGAAGCACGTAAACATGGTAAAGCGATTATTGCTGACGGTGGTATTAAATTCTCTGGTGATATTATTAAAGCATTAGCGGCTGGTGGTCATGCTGTTATGTTAGGTAGCTTATTAGCTGGTACTGAAGAAAGCCCAGGCGCTACTGAAGTCTTCCAAGGTAGACAATATAAAGTATATCGTGGAATGGGTTCTCTTGGAGCAATGGAAAAAGGGTCAAATGATCGTTACTTCCAAGAAGATAAGTCTCCTAGAAAATTTGTTCCAGAAGGTATTGAAGGTCGCACAGCTTATAAAGGACCATTACAAGATACCATTTATCAACTTATGGGTGGAGTAAGAGCTGGTATGGGTTATACTGGTTCACCAAACTTAAAAGCATTACGTGAAGAAGCACAATTCACACGTATGGGCCCTGCAGGTTTAGCTGAAAGTCATCCACATAACATACAAATTACTAAAGAATCACCAAACTATTCATTTTAATGTAAGGTGAGCAAGAAGCGATTAAATTAAGAAAGTACGCTTTTCTATAAAATATTTATAGAGGTTGAAACGATGTATTGTCTTTATAAATATGAAAAGCGTCTTTCTATTGTTTACATAAATTAAATTTAAAGGAGATTTACTATTATGGAAATGGCTAAAGAACAAGAATTAATTCTTGTCCTAGATTTCGGTAGTCAATATAACCAGTTAATTACACGTCGTATTCGTGAAATGGGCGTTTACAGTGAATTACACGATCATGAAATTTCTATAGACGAAATTAAACGTATGAATCCTAAAGGTATTATTCTTTCAGGAGGTCCAAACTCTGTTTATGAAGAAGGTTCATTTACAATTGATCCTGAAATTTATAATTTAGGTATTCCAGTGTTAGGTATTTGTTACGGTATGCAACTTACAACCAAACTATTAGGCGGTAAAGTTGAACGTGCAAATGAACGTGAATATGGTAAAGCAATTATTAAAGCAAAATCTGATGAGTTATTCTTTGGTTTACCAGAAGAACAAACAGTGTGGATGAGTCATTCAGATAAAGTCATTGAAATTCCTGAAGGTTTTGAAGTTATTGCTGATAGCCCAAGTACAAATTATGCTGCCATCGAAGATAAAAAACGTCGTATTTATGGTGTACAATTCCATCCAGAAGTACGTCACACAGAATACGGTAATGATTTACTAAGAAATTTTGTCCGTCGTGTATGTAATTGTACAGGTGAATGGACAATGGAAAACTTCATTGAAATTGAAATCGAAAAAATTCGTGAACGTGTAGGTCATCGTAAAGTATTATGTGCAATGAGCGGTGGTGTAGATTCATCAGTTGTTGCAGTATTATTGCATAAGGCCATTGGTGATCAATTAACATGTATTTTTGTAGACCATGGTTTACTTCGTAAAGGCGAAGGCGATATGGTAATGGAACAATTCGGTGAAGGCTTTGATATGAATATTATTCGTGTAAATGCCAAAGAACGTTTTATGGAAAAACTCAAAGGCGTCTCTGATCCAGAAAAAAAACGTAAAATCATTGGTAATGAATTTGTATATGTATTTGATGATGAAGCGGCTAAATTAACAGATGTTGATTTCTTAGCACAAGGTACACTTTACACAGATGTGATTGAATCAGGTACAAAGACAGCGCAAACAATTAAATCTCACCATAATGTAGGCGGATTACCTGAAGACATGGAATTTGAATTGATTGAACCTATTAATACATTATTTAAAGATGAAGTTCGTGCCTTAGGTATTGAATTAGGTATCCCTGAACATTTAGTATGGAGACAACCATTCCCAGGTCCTGGTTTAGGTATTCGTGTGTTAGGTGAAATTACTGAAGATAAATTAGAAATCGTTCGTGAATCTGATGCGATTTTACGTGAAGTGATTCGAGAAGAAGGTCTTGAAAGAGAGATTTGGCAATACTTCACAGTACTACCAGGTATTCAATCTGTAGGTGTTATGGGTGATTATCGTACGTATGATCATACAGTAGGTATTCGTGCTGTAACATCAATTGATGGTATGACAAGTGATTTTGCACGTATCGATTGGGAAGTGTTACAAAAAATTTCTAGTCGCATAGTTAATGAAGTAGACCATGTAAACCGTGTCGTCTATGACATTACTTCTAAGCCACCAAGCACTATAGAATGGGAGTAACCCATTAAAAAACGAGCATTTTCGTGAGAAATGCTCGTTTTTTTTTATATTAAATTCAATAATTTGGACGTTTATGCTAATTTCTTTTTGATTGAAATGATTGTCGTCTTTGTTGTAATGACGTTCTATGGTGTACTTTTTGAAGAATATATTGATACACCATCAATGACATAAATAACCATGAAAGACTAAAAAAGATACCGCCAACTACGTCAGTGAGATAGTGAGCATGGAAGTATCATCTTGAAAATAAAATACCTAACCATACTACAATTAACACCGTATTTATTATGTACTTTATCCACATATTTCCTAATTTAGGGATAAGTACAAAAATAAGAGCAAAAATAACAATCGTACTTGTTAAAGCATGTCCGCTTGGGAATGAAAATCCTGCATCAATTGTTAAGTGATCATAAGGTCTTGAACGATGAATGATGTCTTTTAACGCAATACCTATGATACCTGCTGAAGCTACTGTTGTCGGTAACCCTATTGCTAATAAGAAGCGTCGCTTAATTAAAACGATAGTTGCGATGATAAGGGTAAGGGTAATAAAGGTCGCAATATCGCCGTATGATGCTAGAAATGTCATAAAATCATTGAACCAATTATCTTTGAAATTCATTTTTGGTTCGCCAAATGTATTTAAGAACCCATAGAATGATTGTAAATCTAATATATGTGTCCATAACGACTTAGTAAAAAACGAAAAAATAGCTAAGGCAATCACAAAAATATGATAGTCATCCTTCATTATTCAAAAAAAGCAAATAAAATATAAAAAAACTTTACAAAAAAATTAAGCGTTTTCACAGAATTGTTACATGAATATTGAACAAAGTATGTTATTTTATAAGTAATGAAGTAAATTCATTTTATCCATGAGGGTTTGGGACATACTTTATCGTCTCAAACTCTTTTTATATATTAGTAATTAAAGATTGAGTTTATAATATTTTTGGGGGTATTATTTAAACAAAATTGATATAAAAAGGAAAGTTGAAATGATATGACTGTTATCTTTTATATTAGAAATTTGACTTTTAGTTGATATTTTCATATATTGTATTTAATATGCATCAAATTATACATAGGTTTATATCAAGCAATGAGACAAAAAGTATCATGCACTTTATTGTTTAATTGAAGGATAAAACTGATGTACTTAAATCTAAATTATAGGTTGCTTAAAGAGCATTAATAAATATATTGAATGAGCATAAAAGAAGCCTACAATAGATAGTCGTCCTTTTTTAATGGGATAAAACTAAACTATTGTAGGTGTTTTATTATATTATAAGCAATAGTTATATATAGGTTACAGTTTAAAAGTGGAGGAATGATAATGTTAAGTATGAGTAGTTTACTTATATTATTTTTTATAACGCTTATTATAGCAGCGTTAAGTGGATTGATTGTATTAATTCCCTCAGTTCCAGTTAAATACATAAGATTTCACTTAGCTTTACTTCTATTACCAGTTATTGTAGGTATTGTAGGGTTAGTAACTATAAACGAAAGAGAAGTTATTGACATATTTGCATTAGATAAATTTGCTTGGTTAGTAGGTGCGTTTGTTTTAGCGTTAGGTTTTATTATTCAAAAGTTTTCAACGCGTTATTTATTAGGAGATCACAATTATCGTAAGTATTTTCCTTTATATACATTTATAACTGTTTTTGCTTCACTAGGTTGGTTAAGCAATGACTTACGTTTAATGACTTTATGTTGGGGATTAACGTTATGTTGTTTAACACAACTAATTAAATTGAATAAAACTTGGAAAGTGCCAGCAGAGGCAGCAAAAGTTTCTGCACGTTCCTTTATTATTGGATGGTTAGCGCTATTAATTGCGGTTATTTTGCTATACATAGGAACAGGAGAATGGACAATAGATCCTTCTCAAAATTATGACTATGCTTTAAATCATGGTCTAAAATTAGTTATTGACTTATTGCTTGTTGTTGCTGTTATTATTCCAGCTGCGCAATATCCATTTCAGAGTTGGTTAATTGAATCAGTTGTTGCGCCTACACCTGTATCAGCTATTATGCATGCCGGTATAGTTAATGCGGGGGGCATTATTTTAACGCGTTTTTCACCGATATTTGATAATTCTATTGCTCTTACAATATTATTAATTATTTCTAGTATGTCAGTATTGATTGGTTCGGGCATTAGTTTAGTACATGTTGATTATAAACGACAACTTGTTGGATCAACGATGAGTCAAATGGGTTTTATGCTCGTTCAATGTGCGATGGGTGTTTATTCAGCTGCGATTATCCATTTAATATTGCATGGTATATTTAAAGCCACGTTATTCTTACAATCAGGCTCAGTTGTCAGACGATTTAATATACCAACTCCACCTAATATTAAGAAATCATATGGATGGATAATACTTGGAAGGGCTCTTGCATTGATTATTGCAATTGTGTTTTTTATGACAAGTGACCATAGTCCATATATTTTGATTAGTGCATTTATCTTAGCATGGTCTATCTCTGTATCATGGAATCAACTTGTGGCATTAAATAAAGGAGTAATGGGACGCTTTATAGGTATTACAATGATTGTAGTTGTTGCAATGGTTTATATTGTGACTCATCAAGTATTTGTTAATATACTTCATCATGTATATATGGCTCCTGCCCATCCACCGTTAATTAGTATTATCATTAGTATTGCGATTTTAGTGTTAGGTAGTATTTTTAGTATTTGGGTCGCTCGCCATCGTACATCTACAGCCTTTGCTAAAGTTTACTTATGGTTAATTAAAATTGGAGAAGCTAAATTTAAATCTGTAGAAAGCCATCCAAACTATTTAAAGAAATATTTATAAGAGGTGAACATTTACATGACAATTAATATAGAAGACGTTGTTCAATCTGCACGTCGTGTGATTACGCCACTTTCACCAATTTCAATCTTTGCAGCACGTAATCCATGGGAAGAACTTGAGTATCAAACCTTTGATCAAGTTGCGCAATGGTTTAAACATGTGCGTGATATTGATTTATATCCAAGCCATGCTTCTGTAATGACGGCGCTTGAAAATGGTGAGATTGATAAACATATCGTTGAAGAAGAAGTACAACAAGCTATTCAATCTTATAAGACGGATATTCCTAAGACTCACGTTGATACGTACTGCAAAAATGCTATGAATATTAAAGATATTCCGAGAGATTTAATTACAAAAGAAGCCTATCTGAAATTAGAAGTCTCAAAACTCAAAAAAGTATTCGAAAATGAGTCATTTGCTTATGCACGGTCAAAAAGTGCAAATGCATTTAATGCTAAAGGCGAATCTTTAATGGATGAGTTAAATACTCATATTATTAAATGGTCAAAATTATATTTAGATACTTTCCAATCCAGTTGGACAATGCCTAAACGCGAAGAAGGGTTCTATGTAGCCTGGTTACATTTAGCGAAATATGATCCAATGTTGACTAAAACGCAACGTAAAATGATTAAGATGTTACCACACAACTATGAAGACGCATTAATCATGGCACTCAATCATCTAGATATTGCTGAAGATGAATATGAATTTTATTTAACTGGACATCTTTTATCGTTACCAGGTTGGGCAGGCATGATGTATTATCGTGCTGAAAAACATGAACATGAAAAAGACTTATTAACTCAATACCTTGCAATACGCCTTACAATGGAATGTATTCTATTAGATACTGAAAAAATGAGCCGTCCGGCAGTCTTAAATGTTGAAAAAAGAATAAAAGAACTTGTGAGTAAATGGTTATATTATGGTGAAATGACTATTGATGAATGGGCTGAGATGTCCATTGAGGATCAAATTGAACACTTGAAATTTGCTCATGATTTTAATCCATTATACTTCAAGAAATTATGGTTAGAGGCTTGGGAAGAAACTCACGAACGCAAACTCGTTGAGAAGATTTACGATAAATCGGTCAAGCGTGACAAACAACCTACAAAAGTGCAACTTGCATTTTGTATCGATGTACGTTCTGAACCATTTCGTCGTCATTTAGAAAATCAAGGGCCATTTGAAACTATAGGAATTGCAGGTTTCTTTGGTTTACCTATACGAAAAAAAGCATTAGATGAACAGTTTAGTCATGATTCTTTACCAGTGATGGTACCTCCTGCATATACTATTAAAGAATATGCAGAGCGACATGCATTAAATACGTATAATCAACAGCAACATTCTATTACATCCATGTTTTATACGTTTAAATTAATGAAGAATAATGTGCTACCTAGTTTATTATTACCAGAATTAAGTGGGCCATTTTTAAGTTTAAATACACTTGCAAGTACATTAATGCCAAAGAAAACAGGTGCATTTATTCGTAAATTTACTAAAAATTGGTTAAAAAAACCGAATGCTAAGCTAACGATTGATAGAGATCATCATGTACATAGTGATTTACCTGTTGGATTTACTGAAGAAGAACAAATTGCTTTTACGAAACAAGCGTTACAATTAATGGATTTAACTACAAATTTTGCACCATTAGTAGTACTTGGAGGGCATGGAAGCGAAACAAACAATAATCCCTACCATGCATCATTAGAATGTGGTGCTTGTGGAGGAGCTTCAAGTGGATTTAATGCGAAATTACTTGCCATGATGTGCAATTTACCTTTAGTACGTCAAGGGTTAGCCGCTGAAGGCATTCTAATTCCGGATGAGACAGTATTTGTTGCTGCAGAACATAAAACATCAATTGATGAATTACAATGGATTTACGTTCCCTCATTAACATCAGAAGCAAAGAAAGCATTTGATATTTTAGAAGAAGCCATGCCACGTGTAAGTTATCATGCAAATTTAGAACGTCTTGCTCAATTACCTCGTTTAAGCGATAGGGAATTGAAACACCCAATTGCGGAAGCACATCGCTTTGCAAATGATTGGAGCGAAATCCGTCCAGAATGGGGTTTAGCACGTAATGCAGAATTTATTATTGGGCAACGAAGTATTACAGAAGGTAGTAATTTAGAAGGACGTGCATTTTTACATAATTATGATTATGCGAAAGATCCTGATGGTCAATTACTAAATACAATTATTTCTGGTCCAGCACTCGTTGCACAGTGGATTAACCTACAGTATTATGCCTCTACAGTGGCACCGCATTTTTATGGTAGTGGTAATAAAACAACACAATCTGTCACTTCTGGTGTTGGCGTTATGCAAGGGAACTCAAGTGATTTATTAGCTGGATTGCCATGGCAGTCTGTGATGGCAGGAGACAATAAAATTTATCACGCTCCAATTCGATTATTAGTCGTGATTCAAGCACCAGATCGTTATATACAACGTTTACTTAATGATAATATTAAGTTTAAACAAAAAGTCGATCATCAATGGGTACGTCTTGCAAGTATTGATGAAAACGGTAGTTTTAAAGATTGGTAAGATATTCGATTTTAATTTAAAAAATGATACACTAGTGTTAATTAAACATTAGGAGATTTGTTATAACAATGACGAAATCGAAAGGCATGTATGAAGCAGAAATTAGTAAAGCAATTACGCAATGGGAAAAAGATTTTCTTGGACGTGGTTCGTTGTCAGTAAAGACAGATATTTTACGAGATATGATTATCGTCAACTTACAAGGTATTTTGACGCCTGCGGAGTATCGCGTATGTGAAACACAAGAAGGATTACTTAACATTAAACGTACACGGTCAGAATTGGTGGAATCAGGACAAGATGATTTAATGGAACTTGTTTTCAAAATCACAGGTACTGAAGTTAAAAGCTTTCATAGTGATTTAAGTACAATTACTGGTGAACGTATTATTGTTTTTAAGTTAGATAAGAACCTTGAAAAATCACTTTAAAATAAAATGTTATAAATACGAGAAGAGATTAGGAAACTTTATATAAAATACTTCCTAATCTTTTTTTTACAAGCAAATTTTCATCATTTATTGTAAAATCTAACTAACATTAAAAGAGGGGTAGAGATGCGATCAATTCAATCAGCTAATTGGAAAATCTCTTACTCATTATCATTTGCCCGACTATCCTGATCCTAGAGGTATAAAAGGGTAATACAATCAATGAGTTAAGTAGTCAACATATTAATGATTGATATAATGAACGGTGTGATACATCTTCAGAGGCTAACTGGACGTATCTTTATGACGAACCTTTTTATGATAAAGAAAGCTTTATGACGTATGTGAAACAACTTATTGATAATAAAGAAAGGTTGAATAAGTGGTTATCCTCTTCAAACTTTAATAAATATGAAGAACAGATACATCATTTGAAAGCTTTTTATAAAATATTAGGATCAAATGTAGTAAAGGAAAAACAAGTATGAAAGATAAATTAGAAGTATCGCCAACCAAAACTATTTCTATGTTTGTTGTTGGATTAATTATTTTTATAATAACGGCAATGAATGTCATTTATCATACCACACTAGTGCAAAAATTAGATTTAAATTCATTACATGCGTTGACCAACTATTTTGGTAAACCTAGAAGACACTATGACGGTCCAATTTGGCATAAAATGATGACGTTTTGTGCTAATTTTGGAGAAGTAAAATCCATTCTCTACATAACGTTATTTTTATCACTTATCTTAATTTTTAAAAATTATAAACTTTCATTGTGGTTATTAGTTACGATTTACACAGGAACTTATATTAATTTCTTAATTAAACAAATAATAGCTCGTCCTCGTCCGTATAACCATCTTTTAGTAGACCATGGATATTCATTTCCAAGTGGTCATTCAAATGCCAGTACATTATTTGCTTTAGCTATACTCTTAGTTGTTATTCCACTTATTAAAAATAAAGCGATACGATATAGTATTGCTATAGTTGTCGTTATATTTTGGATAGGTGTATTAAGTTGTCGGTTATATTTCCATGCCCACTATCTAACTGATGTCATTGGTGGTTTTTCGTTAGGAATGATTTGGATTGCTTTATTTTCAATGACGTTACCACTCTTTAATATTAAATTAAAAAAGAAGTAAAGCTTAAGTTTCATAACATAAGTATTTTAAGAAGAGGAGAATACTATGAAAATCAAATCACCACATCCAATTTATTTAGAAGGTTCAAGAAAAGAAGCAATCTTATTACTTCACTCATTTACAGGAACTGTTCGTGATGTAAAACCATTAGCTAAGGCGCTTAATGAAGAAAACTTCACATGCTTTGCACCAAATTATCAAGGACATGGCTTACCTTTAGACCAATTTACTCAATTTACGATTCAGGATTGGTGGAATGATGTATTAGAAGGGTATCAATTTTTAAAAAATGAAGGGTTTGACACTATTTTTGTAACGGGTATCTCACTAGGAGGACTATTTACATTAAAGTTAGCAGAGTTATTTGATGTTTCTAAAATAGCAGTGATGTCTGCACCAAGTGAAAAAGAAGAAAAAAGTATTGCGTGGCGTATGAAACGTTATGGTCAGCGCATGAATCAATTATTGAAATTTGATGAAACTACTTCAAAACAACAACTTGGGACAATTCAAGATTATCAACCACATATCGCAGAATTTAAAGCATTTATTGAGATAATTTCTAATGAATTAGAACGTATACAAGTTCCCGCTCGTATTTTGTATGGCGGTAATGATGATACCTTTTATCAAAATAGTGCACATTATATTTTTAATCATATTGATAGTAATAACAAAGATTTAACATGTCATCCGTTAAGTCGTCATTTAATGACTTATGGAGATGGACATGAAGACGTTATCACTCAAGTCGTAACTTTTTTTAAATCTAAATAAAGGAGTAATAAGATGAAACGTACATTCTTACTTATATATACAACAGTTTCTGGAACTACTTATAAAGAATTTAAAACGTTCCAAGATGGTCCAGACTATGACACATGCGTACAGCGTATTATTGATGAGTTTGATGAATTGGTCTATTTATTTTTAAAAGATGACTCACAAGTTCATTACATTAACGTTGATCATATCGAAAGTTTAAATATTCAAGAAGTAAATGAAGGTCAATCCATAATATATGATTTTGAAAAATAAATATAGCAGTAAGTTTAAACGATAAGAATAGTTGAGATATGTCATTTACCTCTATTCTTATCTTTTTTAATACTCATTTATATGTATATTGCACTATTTGGTCAGACGTGTTAGAGTAGAACTTAATCGCACACATGCTTTAACGCGTTAAAGGGAGATAGAAAATGAGTAATCAATCACAATGGAAAACCTCAACTGGATTTATTCTAGCAAGTGCTGGTTCTGCTATAGGATTAGGCGCAATGTGGAAGTTTCCATATATGGCTGGCATTTATGGTGGCGGCGTATTTTTATTTTTATTTTTAATCTTTACTATTTTTGTAGGATTACCGTTACTGATTATGGAGTTTACGGTAGGAATAATGGGGCGCACTTATACGACTCGAATCTATAGTAAATTAACAGGAAAAAAATGGTTAAATATTATTGGGTGGAATGGAAATTTAGCTGTTTTTATTTTATTCGGCTTTTATAGTGTTATCGGTGGCTGGATTGTTATATATATTGGAAATGTATTTTTACAATTATTATCTGTTGAACATACGTCATTAACTCAAATTAAATTTGAAAAAATAATTAGTAACCCGTGGTTAACTGTGTTGGGACAGGGCATTTTTATTCTTTTAACCATGGTCATCGTTATGCTAGGTGTAGAAAAAGGTTTAGAGAAAGCTTCTAAAATGATGATGCCCTTATTATTTGTTTTTTTAATTATTGTTGTTGCTAAATCATTGACATTAGACGGAGCATTAGAGGGCGTTCGCTATATATTACAACCGAGAATAGAAGATATTTCAGTTAAAGGTGTCTTATTTGCGTTAGGTCAATCGTTCTTTACACTATCATTAGGAACGACAGGGATGATTACGTATGCGAGTTATGCGCCTAAAGAAATGACGATTAAATCTTCCGCCATGTCAATTGTTATTATGAATATTTTAGTTTCTGTATTAGCAGGACTTGCAATATTTCCAGCCTTAAAAACATTTGGTTATGCACCTCAAGAAGGACCAGGACTCTTATTTAAAGTGTTACCGTTAGTATTTAATCAAATGGGGTTTGGTATTGTATTTTATTTAATTTTCTTAATTCTATTTTTATTTGCAGCATTAACGTCTTCTATTTCTTTATTGGAATTAAATGTCTCAAATTTCACTAAAAATGATAATACTAAACGAAAAGCTATATCAGTTATTGCAAGTATATTAGTATTTGTTATTAGTATCCCAGCAACACTATCATTTAGCAGTTTAAGTGGAATTAAGTTTGGAGCGGGTACAATTTTTGATAATATGGATTTTATCGTATCGAATATCTTGATGCCATTAGGAGTATTAGGAACGACATTAGTTGTAGGTCAATTACTAGATAAACAAGCATTAAAAGAGAGCTTTGGAAAAGATAAATTTAAACTTTTTGTTCCATGGTATATTTTAATTAAATATATTATGCCAGTTATTATTATATTAGTTTTTATTGTTCAATTATTTTAATATTAACAAGAATAAACAGAGTCTAGGATACAAATTGTTGTTCTAGACTCTGTTTAGCATAATGATAATTGAATTACATATTTTCAAACGTAACATCTTGTTTATGTAATTCTTTTAATAATTTTTCAGGAATTGAAGAATTATTAATAGTGACATGTTTAAATATACAATCTTTTATTTTTACATTTTCAAAATGACACAAATCCATAGTGACGTTTTCAAAAATCACTTTTTTAAACGTGACGTTATCAAATTTTACATTACGTATATTGCTATTTTTAAAAATGGAATGTTCAATCGTTAATGTATTAAAATGATTTTCATCAAATGAAGTAACGGTTAAATTTGATTTACTAATAAGCGTCTTGAAAAAATTTACATTTTCAAAGATACTTTTATCAAAATTACAATTGATAATTTTTGAATTTGAAATAGAGCTTACATTCTTAAAAATACCTTCACTAAAATCACAATGTTTAAAGTGACTTTTATTTACTTCAATTTCATCGTACATTGAGTTTCTAAAAGTACTATTTTTATAATTTAAATTTTTATAGTCATCCTTAGTAAAGACGGATAAAGATAAGTCTGCTTTAGATGTCATCATCGAGTCTCCTTTGTACGTTGATTCATCGTAAAATTTAATTCATTTCCAGTGGTTCACTTTTATCATAACATGAGTATTTAAAAGCAATAACTAATTACATTTTACATAAAGAATCTAGCTTTTTGCAATAAGATATAAGTTAGCGTATAATTCATAGCGGTTGAGTAAGAATTAAAATTAAATATTGGAAATGAATATGATGATAGAAAGTAGGTATGTTCAGACATTACTTGAGTGTATTGAACGAAAGATATGATTACTTATGATTTAATAGGACAAACGCCACTAGTATTATTAGAAAGTTTTAGCGATGAACATGTACAAATTTATGCGAAGTTAGAACAATTTAATCCTGGTGGAAGTATTAAAGATCGACTAGGGAAATATCTTGTAGAAACTGCGCTAAAAGAAAAACGTGTTGTAAAAGGAGATACCATCGTTGAAGCTACAGCTGGTAATACAGGAATTGGATTAGCAATGGCCGCTAATCGTTATCATTTAAAATGTGTGATTTTTGCCCCAGAAGGATTTTCAGAAGAAAAAATTTCAATTATGCGAGTATTGGGTGCTGAAATAAAACGAACACCTAAAAACAAGGGAATGATGGGTGCACAAAAAGAAGCCCGTCATTATGCTGACAAATATGATGCAGTATATATGAACCAGTTTGAAACTGAACATAATCCAGAAGCCTATACGCATACGCTTGGAAAAGAAATTACAGAGGCATTACCACACATTGATTATTTTGTAGCTGGTGCTGGATCTGGAGGAACATTTACTGGTGTAGCTAAACATTTACAACAATTTAATGTTAAAAATATTATTGTTGAACCTGAAGGCTCAGTATTGAATGGTGGTAAAGCACATACTCATGATATTGAAGGTATTGGCTCTGAAAAATGGCCAGTATTTTTAGAAAAATCTATCGTTGATGATATTATTACAGTCAGTGATAATCAAGGATTTAAAAATGTAAAACGATTAGCTAAACAAGAAGGACTACTTGTTGGTAGCTCATCTGGTGCAGCATTACAAGGTGCTTTAGATATTAAAAATCGTATTGATAAAGGTATTATTGTAACAATTTTTCCAGATGGCAGTGATCGTTATATGTCAAAAAAAATATTTGAATACAAAGGAGAATAATAATGAAGAAAAAAACACAAATGATTCATGGTGGACATACGACGGATGATTTTACTGGAGCAGTAACGACACCAATTTATCAAACAAGTACTTATTTGCAAGATGATATTGGTGATTTAAGACAGGGTTATGAATATTCACGTACTGCAAACCCAACACGTACTTCTATTGAAAGCGTCATTGCGAATTTAGAAAATGGTAAACATGGATTTGCATTTGGTTCAGGTATGGCTGCGATTAGTGCTGTTATAATGTTATTAGATAAAGGTGATCATTTAATTTTAAATTCTGATGTGTATGGTGGAACTTATCGTGCTTTAACAAAAGTCTTTACACGATTTGGTATTGATGTTGATTTCGTTGATACTACAAATATTGAAAACGTAAAAGATTATATTAAACCAGAAACAAAAATGTTATATATCGAAACGCCGTCTAATCCTTTATTACGTGTGACAGATATTCGACGTGCAGCTGAAATTGCGACAGAAAATCATCTCATTTCTGTAGTCGATAACACATTTATGACACCGTACTATCAAAATCCGTTAGATTTTGGAATCGATATTGTATTACATTCAGCAACAAAATATATTGGTGGACACAGTGATGTTGTTGCAGGTTTAGTCGCTACATCTAATGATGAATTAGGTGAACGCTTAGCATTTATTTCTAACTCTACAGGTGGTGTACTAGGACCACAAGATAGTTATTTATTAATTCGAGGAATTAAAACACTAGGGTTACGTATGGAACAAATTAATCGTAACGTAGAAGGTATTGTGAAGATGTTACAAGAGCATCCATCAGTACAACAAGTGTTCCATCCTAGTATTGAAAGTCACCTTAATCATGATATTCATATCGCTCAAGCAAGTGGTCATACTGGCGTTGTTGCATTTGAAGTCAAAGATACAGAAGCAGCTAAACAATTAATTCGTGAAACGCAATATTTCACGCTTGCTGAAAGCTTAGGTGCAGTGGAAAGCTTGATTTCTGTACCTGCTTTGATGACACATGCATCTATTCCAGCAGATGTTCGTGCTAAAGAAGGAATTACAGATGGTTTAGTTCGATTATCGATCGGTATTGAAGACACTGAAGATTTAGTACAAGATTTAAAACAAGCGATAGATACGCTAAATAAATAGAATATAGTGAAAGTATTAATGCAAGAGTGCAATAGAAATTGAAACGATGTTTATTGTACTCTTGTATTTTTATTATGATATTTGGAACTAAAAGAGTAATTCAATACTAAAAATATCTGAAATTTTCAATTTTTTAAAAAACTATATTGACGCATCCTTAACTTTTGCCTATACTTCATATCATACGAATTTAATCAGGATTAGATAAGGGTGAACATAGTGATTGAATTTCAGGGTGTAAATAAAGTATTTCGAAAGAAACGAGAAACCATCCACGCTTTAAAAGATGTTTCTTTTAAAATTGATGCGCGTGATGTGTTTGGTGTGATTGGTTATAGTGGTGCTGGTAAAAGTACACTAGTACGTTTAGTTAACCAATTAGAACAAGCTACAGAGGGCCATGTTATTGTAGATGGCCATGATATTAATACATATAGTGAAAAAGAACTTCGCAACGTAAAAAAAGATATAGGAATGATTTTCCAACATTTTAATCTTTTAAATTCTAAAACAGTTTTTAAAAATGTAGCAATGCCATTGATACTTAGTCACAAAAGTAATTCTGAGATTAAAGAGAAAGTTGAAGAAATGCTAGAGTTTGTGGGACTTGCAGATAAGAAAAATCAATTTCCAGATGAGCTTTCCGGAGGACAAAAACAACGTGTTGCAATTGCAAGAGCACTTGTAACAAATCCTAAAATATTATTGTGCGATGAAGCGACAAGTGCATTAGACCCTGCGACAACAAGTTCTATTCTTCAATTACTTAAAAATGTGAATGAAACATTTGGGGTTACGATTATGATGATTACTCACGAAATGAGCGTGATTCAAAAAATCTGTAATCGTGTAGCTGTAATGGAACACGGGGAAGTTGTAGAAATTGGTACAGTAAAAGATGTGTTTAGTCATCCGAAAACGAAAACAGCACAAAATTTTGTATCAACAGTTATTAGTACAGAGCCTTCTAAAGCATTACGTGCCTCATTTGAAAGAGCAGATAATCATTATACAGATTACAGACTTTTCTTAGATAAAAAGCAAATTGATTATCCATTAATGAACGAGTTAATAAACCAATATGGTTTTAATGTAAATATTCTATTCTCGTCTATGTCAGATATTCAAGATGAAACGATTTGTTATTTATGGTTACGCTTTGAACACGATGCACAATTTAGTCGTGACACGGTAGAATCATATTTTAATGAGCGACATATTCATTATGAGGAGGTGCGTTAAATGTTTGGTTCAAGCATAGATTCATCTCAATTAATGCAAGCGTTGTATGAAACACTTTATATGGTAACAGTATCATTAATTATTGGTGCATTGATTGGTATCCCATTAGGTATTTTACTTGTAGTCACTCGAAAACATGGAATCTGGCCTAATGTCGTTATTCACCAAATTCTTAATCCAATTATTAATATTTTAAGATCTATTCCATTCATCATTTTATTAATTGCAATTGTACCTTTTACTAAATTAGTTGCAGGTACGTCAATCGGTACAACAGCTGCAATTGTTCCACTTACAGTATATGTAGCACCATATATTGCGCGTTTAGTAGAAAATTCACTTTTAGAAGTAGATGATGGCATTATTGAAGCAGCAAAAGCTATGGGAGCATCACCACTTCAAATTATTCGTCATTTTTTATTGCCTGAAGCATTAGGTTCACTTGTACTAGCTATTACTACAGCGATTATCGGTTTAATTGGTAGTACAGCTATGGCCGGTGCTGTAGGTGGCGGTGGTATTGGAGATTTAGCGCTTGTTTATGGTTACCAACGCTTTGATACATTGGTCATTATTATTACAGTTGTAGTTCTAGTTATTATCGTACAAATTATTCAGTCATTAGGTAACTTTATTTCTAGAATAATTCGTAGAAATTAGTTGTTTAAATAAATTATTTTAATATTGGGAGGCAGTTTTTAATGAAGAGAATAATCGGTTTATTATTAGCATCTATTATTGTCCTTGCGGCATGTTCAGGCGGAGGAAATAGTAAGAAAGTAACAGTTGGCGTAGCATCAAATGATACTGCTGCTTGGGAAAAAGTGAAAGAATTAGCAAAAAAAGATGATATTGATTTAGAAATTAAGCACTTTTCAGATTATAACGTACCTAATAAAGCATTAAGTGATGGAGATATCGATATGAATGCATTCCAACACTTTGCTTTCTTAAATGAATATAAAAAAGCACATAAAGATGCAAAAATTGAAGCAATTAGTACAACCGTATTAGCACCTTTAGGCATCTATTCTAAAAAAGTAAAAGATATTAAAGATGTTAAAGATGGCGCGCAAGTGATGATTCCCAATGATGTTTCTAACCAAGCGCGTGCTTTAAAATTATTAGAATCAGCAGGACTTATTAAATTAAAAGATAACTTTGGTTTAAGTGGTACAACAAAAGATATTAAAGATAACCCTAAACATTTAAAAATTAAAGAAGTAGATGCTCAACAAACTGCACGTGCATTAGATGATGTTGATATTTCAGTTATCAATAATGGTGTAGCAACGAAAGCAGGCTTAGATGCTAAGAAAGATCCAATTTATTTAGAAAGTTCTACTTCAGATGCAGTTAAACCATACATTAATTTAATTGCCGTTAACTCAAAAGATAAAGATAATAAAACATACAAAAAAATTGTAGATCTATATCATAGTAAAGAAGCACAAGAAGCATTGAAAAAAGACACTAAAGATGGTGAAAAAGCAGTCGATTTATCTCAAAAAGAAATTAAAGACATTGAAGATAGCTTAAAATAGTAAGTTAAACATTGTAGAATATCAATCGTTGTTTAGTCATTTAGCATATGTCGTAGATTAATGAATTAAAAATACACATAGATCAAGCTTTTTTCGACTCTTGGAGTGGGACAACTAATTCAAAAATGAATGCTGTCCCGCTCTTTTTTTATATCATTTTCAATAGTATAATAAATTTTTGATTAAATATAATCACATTTAAAAAAATTCTTACTTACGTTATGCAATAATTAGACTAAAGAAATCGATTTTTATAAAGTTTTAATTTTATAAGTATCGTACTAAAATTTCATCATTATGTAATCAAATTGAAATGGAATATTATAATGAAATATATTAATTTATATAAGTAGACTACTTGAGTAGAAAAAATTAAAGTTAAAGCACTAGAATTAACGTAATAAAACTAAGCGTTAATACAACAATTGTCATGGGGACATGTCAAAGATAAGCATAAGATTAAGGAGGCGCTTATTTATGAATAAAAAAGTTCTTGCAACAGCAATTATTGGAACTGGGGCATTTAGTACAATATTTGCACATCAAGCAGAAGCAGCAACAACTCACACAGTAAAAAGTGGGGAATCATTATGGTCTATTTCAAATCGCTATGGTATTACAATAGCTAAATTAAAATCATTAAATGGTTTGACATCAAATCTTATTTTTCCAAATCAAGTATTAACAGTTTCAGGCTCTAGTTCATCTCATTCTTATAGTAATAACTCAAGCAGTACATATACAGTAAAAAGTGGAGACAGTTTATCATCAATTGCTAGTCGATATGGTACAACGTACCGCCATATTATGGATTTAAATGGACTTCATAGCTTTTTAATTTTTCCAGGTCAAACATTAACAGTTTCAGGAACAGCACGTTCAAGTAGCCACACCCAAAATAGCTCAAATTCATCTAGTTCTTCAAGCTACTATACTGTTCGTTACGGTGATTCATTATCGAGCATCGCTTGGAAATATAATACGACATATCAAAATATTATGCGTTTAAATGGATTAAATAATTTCTTTATTTACCCGGGTCAAAAATTACGTGTAAGCGGCACAGCATCATCAAGTAGTAATACAAATCGTACAAGTTCATCATCAAATTATTATTATCACACACCGATTTTTAATCATAGAAATTTATATGATTGGGGTCAATGTACATGGCATGTCTTTAATCGTCGTGCTCAAATCGGTAAAGGTATTAGTACATATTGGTGGAATGCAAATAACTGGGACAATGCAGCTGCAAGAGATGGCTATAGAATTGATTATCATCCTACTGTAGGATCAATTGCCCAATCAGATGCTGGCTACTATGGACATGTTGCATTTGTAGAACGCGTCAATAGTAATGGAAGTCTTTTAGTATCTGAAATGAACTTTAGTGCAGGTCCAGGGGTTTTAACATATCGTACAATTCCAGCTTATCAAGTTAGACAATATAAATTTATTCACTAGTAAAAAAACAAAGGAAGTCGGACAGCATTCATTTTGAATCCGTCGTCCTATCTTGGCAACGCATACCCAATTTGCGTTGGACATAGACTTTCTTATTGAAAGTCTTTATGTTAGGAATCTGGAACTAAAATTGAAAAAAGCTTGATACTAGCGTATTTTTACTTCAGTCATCGACTGTCAATATATTAAAAATGCCTAAGACAATTCATTATGTCTTAGGCTCGTTTTTTTATTCGAAGTGATAATCTTCTTTAACTTTTCTAAAGCTTGAAGCTAAGCGTGTCACATTAACAATAAATGAGATAAATGATGTGAATTTACGGAATTTACGTGGGGATCTCATAGAAACTATAAAATCGAACACAGTACCCGCTGTGCTAAGTGCTAGTGATAGATAAACTAGATTTTTATTTTTGGCACTATATTTAATTCCATTATATCCATCCACAATAAATCCTGCTGTACTTACTAAACTAGATAAGCGTGAAAGTTTTGATTGTTTTGCCATCATACAAGACCTCCATAAAAATAAAAACAAATCTGAATGTTATATTACTCATTAAGAATTTGTTCTAAACTTTGTTTTAATGTATGTTAATATCATACTAAATTAAATTATTTTTTTGAAGTGAGAATGTTTTAATAAGGATGAATAGAATGATTAAATGTGTATGTTTAGTGGAAGAAACAGAGGACCAGATTTTACTGGTACAAGTTCGTCACAGAGAAAAATATTATTTTCCTGGTGGGAAAATTGATGAAGGTGAGACGCTTTTAGAAGCTATTCAAAGGGAAATTGAAGAAGAACTACAACTTCATTTTTCTCAAGAAGATTTTACATATATTGGAAAAGTGATTGGTGAAGCCTATCCTCAACCAAATACTTTGACCGAATTAAATGGATTTAAAGTTAATCAAAGTATTAATTGGAATGACGTTCAAATTGATAATGAAGTTACTGATATTCGCTGGTTCAATAAATCTGATACACAATATATCGCACCAGCTGTCATTAAGTGGATCGAAACATTTTCAATATAAATATTGAATAAATAAAACAGTGACATTTGATGCTTTCAATCATTAAATGCCACTGTTTGGTCTTTACTATTCTATTTCTTCGTTTAAGGATGAAGTAGTAGTGTGGTCATCTGTTTGTTTAAGTTGATGATATTTAATTAACCGAGCACTAACCCAAGCCGTGATAGGAATACTTAACGCGACTGCAATGCCACCTAGTAAGATGGAGATAAACTCTTGAGCAAAAATTTTAGAATTTAAAATATGCCCAAATGAATAATGAAGTTGAAAAAACCAAAAGAATAATGTTAATTGTCCACCAAAATAAGCTAAATAAATTGTATTAGCGGAAGTAGCAAGAATTTCTCTGCCAACACGCATACCAGATTGAAATAATTTTTTACGAGAAAGATCAGGGTTTGTTTCATTCAACTCATACATTGGTGAACTTATTGTAATCGTTAAATCTATTACAGCAGCGATGACAGCCAACATAATAGTAAAAACAGAAAATTGTAGCATATTAATATCAATATTCATTGAAAATATATAGGTTTCATCTTGTTGTTCTGTAGCAAAACCTTGTAGATGTCCAAATTTTACAGATAAATAGACACCTATGATAAGAAGGACGGTTGTTACTATAGTTCCGATAAATGCGGCTTGTGTTTTAATATTGTAACTATTTAAAATAAAGAGGTTACAAGCAGCAATTACAAGACAAAAGATAAAGGCTACAAGATAGATTGGCATGCCAAACAGAATGAAAACAATACTAATCATAAGAATAATAAAATTTAAAAATAAAGTGAGATAGGAGATGAGTCCTTTTTTACCGCCAAGCAAAATCATTAAAATAAAAAGTAATAGTGCGAGTAAAAAAATTGTAGTCATCGGCTTACTCCTTTCCACTTAAATATAGTGAACATAAGTCCTATTGTTATAGGAATGGTCAATACAATACCGATACCACCAGTCAGTGCACGGGTGATTTCTAGAGACCAGTTCATAGATATAGTGTAAGTAAATGTATTCGCATTTTTTAAGTAAATTAATACCATGGCTAGACTACCTGATAAATATGAAAATAATAAAATATTGGTCATGGTGCCCATAATATCTTGGCCAATATGACGTCCAGCTAAAGCCCAACGAGACATTGAAATGTTAGGCGTACGCTGGAGAATTTCGTACATTCCACTAGAAATTGTAATTGCTACATCCATTACCGCTCCTAATGTTCCTATAAGAACAGAAGACATAAAGACATCTTTTGGAGGTAGCGTTAAAAAACTCATTGTTTCATATTTGATTCCATTACCACCTGTAAATTGAATTAATAATTCAGTCATCCCTACACATAAAAATGTTCCAGATAAAGTAGCAATTATCGTAACCCAAGTTCGTTTTTGCCAGCCAGTTACTAATACTAATGTAATAATAGTTGATAAAATAATGGCTATACTCATTAATAAAAATAAATTTGTACCTGAAAAAGTATTATGAATGACTATTGAAACAATAATAAACGCGGTGTTAAATAGTAGAGATAGAATTGATTGTAACCCTACATTTTTGCCTACAATTAAAAGTGTCACGATAAATACGCCTACAATTGCCACAGTAAGGCCATCGCGTTTTTTTTCTAGAATAGTAGCATCAGATGGACTTTTTTGTATATGTAACAATACTTTTTCATTTTTAAAAAATTGCTCTGAATCTGCTTGAGATGTTACAAAATGATTATTAACAGTTGTGATATCGTTTTTATATTTACCGTTTAGAATGCGTATAGTTAATCGTTGATTATATGTTGTGTCAGTATTATGATGCTCGTCTGTGACTTTTTGACCATGACTTGTTTCGACATTCGTGATTTTACCAATAGGTATTTGATAAAATGAAGCATTAAAAAATGTAAAAATAAATAATCCAATCATTATTAAAGTAACAATAATAATTAGACGATGAGTGTTTTTAATTTTAGGTATGTGAAGTCTCTTTATATTCATTAAATATAATCCTCTTTTTAATTATATAATTTACCCTTTATCGCAATAAAATGATTATACGCGTGTTCAAAATGATATTCAATTCATATGTTATGGGTTAGTGTTCGTTACAAGACCTAGTGATATGTTGAAACTTTACTTAGCAATGTTTGAATGAGATGAAATAGATTAAAGATATCTACTTTTTTATTGTCTTTTTTAAATACCACACAAAATGAACGTTTTAATTCTGTATGTGCTAAAGAGATATCCTCTACTTGTTCAGATGAATGATCCAACGATATATAATCAGGTAAGAGTAGATGGCCACGACGTTGTTTTAATAGATACTGACCAAGAGACGTTGTACCTAGTGTGTATATAGGTACTTTAATTACAGATTCTAATCGTTTTTTAATAGAATCAGGCAAAACGTGAAGTGTATATAAAGGATTTTTTTCAAATTGTTTAAGCTGTGTTAAGGGTGGATTAAATGTTAAGGCAATAGCATCGTCTTTAGGTACATATAAGTGATATGTTTCTTCATATAAAGATGTAATTGAAAAAGTTGAGTTTGCTTGTAGTTCAGGTGTATTCTCAACAATAGCTATATCAATTTTTCCTGAATTTAAATAGTCTACTATCTGAGTATGATTCATTAAACTAGGTATAATGTGACTATCGTATTCTCTTTCAAACGTTTGAATAATAGGCGTAATCATATGAGAAGCATAGCTTTCTTCAAAACCTAAATTGATATGATGAGCGTTTTTAAGTTGTTCTTGTTGAAAAAGAGCCACTGTTTCATCAAGTTGTTCTAGTATGTGAGTTGCTTGTGTGAGTAACGCTTTACCGTGCGAAGTAAGATATATATTGCGACCTTGTCTATCAAATAATGGAACTTGTAATTCTTTTTCAAGTAAATTGATTTGGCGACTAATTGCAGATTGAGCAATATTAAGTTCCAATGCAGCCTCAGAAATATGTTCACGGCGAGCGACTTCAACAAAGTATCGTAATTGTTTAATTTCCATATTTTACCTCCTTAATATAAGTATATCGTAAAATATTCTAATTATTAGAATGATATCATCTATTTAATATATTGTTCAGATAAATATTTTACATTATATTAATTATTATTAACAGTAAATTTTCTGAAAATTCTCAAAAGGAGTGGGCATCGTGTTTAAAGATAAACTAAAAAGAGGATTATATGATTACCGTGAGGAACATGATGCATGTGGAATCGGTTTTTATGCCAATATGGATAATTTAAGATCTCACGATATTATTGAAAAGTCATTAGAAATGTTGCGTAGATTAGACCATCGAGGCGGTATTGGAGCTGATGGTATTACTGGTGATGGCGCAGGAATTATGACAGAAATTCCCTTCGAATTTTTTAAAAAACATACTCATTTCGACTTACCTAATGAAGGCGAATATGCGGTAGGTCTTTTTTTCTCTAATCAAAAAGTTTTAGATACACAGCATGAAATTGTATTTAATCAATACTTTAACGATGAAGGATTGAAAGTAATTGGTTATAGAGATGTACCTGTAGACACACAAGCATTAGCAGAACATGTTGCTTCTACAATGCCTTATGTACAACAAGTATTTGTAGATTTAAACCAACACGAAACGCCTGTTAAACAGCTTTATTTAGCACGTAAACAAATTGAACAATATGCAGAACGCGAGCATTTAGAATTATATTTTACAAGTTTGTCTCATAAAACGATTGTCTATAAAGGGTGGTTACGTTCAGATCAAATCAAGACGTTATACCTAGACTTAAATAATGAGGATTATCAATCAAAATTAGGACTTGTTCATTCTAGATTTAGTACGAATACGTTCCCTAGTTGGAAACGTGCACATCCTAACCGACTTCTTATGCATAACGGAGAAATTAATACGATTAAAGGTAATGTTAACTGGATGCGTGCCCGTCAACGTCAACTGATTAATACTTTATTTGGTCATGAAAGTGAAAAAATTCAAAATATTGTTGATGAAGATGGAAGCGACTCAGCTATTGTAGATAACGCGTTGGAGTTTTTAAGTTTAGCAATGGAACCTGAAGAAGCGGCGATGTTACTTATACCAGAACCATGGTTATATAATAAATCCAATGATGAACATGTACGTGCATTTTATGAATTTTATAGCTATTTAATGGAACCTTGGGATGGTCCAACAATGATTTCATTCTGTAATGGCGATAAAATTGGCGCATTAACTGATCGAAATGGGTTACGACCAGGACGCTATACAATCACTAAAGATAATTTTATTGTTTTCTCATCTGAAGTGGGTGTGATTGATGTACCAGAAGAAAACGTTGCGTTTAAAGGACAATTGAATCCTGGGAAATTATTGCTCGTTGATTTTAACTCTAATAAAGTCATCGAAAATAACGAACTTAAAACTCATATTGCACATAAATATCCTTATAAAGATTGGATTGATCAATACAAGATTGATTTAGAATTAGACGAAGTTCAATATCAACGTCAATTATTAGATGAAGCAACACTGTTTAAAGTACAAAAGCAGTTTGGCTACACTAAGGAAGATATTCATAAATATATGACAGATTTGGTGGTAGGAAAAAAAGATCCTATTGGTGCAATGGGGTATGATGCACCGCTCGCAGTACTCAATGAACGACCAGAATCATTATTTAACTATTTTAAACAACTGTTTGCTCAAGTAACGAATCCACCTATCGATGCTTATCGTGAAAAGATTGTAACAAGTGAGTTATCTTATCTAGGTAGTGAAGGAAATTTACTTCATCCAGCACCGAATGTCTTAGATCGTATACAACTTACTAAACCAGTTCTTACATTAAATCAATTAGATAAAATTGAACAAAGTAAGTTTAACGTGAAACATTTATCGACCCTGTATCAAGATATTTCACTCGAAGAAGCTCTAAATCATATAGGAGAAGAAGCGGTTCAAGCTACAAAAGAAGGTTATACAATTTTAGTGTTAGATGATAGTGCACTAATCAATACAACTCAGTCGTTACATTATGCTATGCCAATGTTATTAGCTGTAAGTCATATTCATCAATTACTTATTAAAGAAGACTTACGTATGAGTACAAGTATTGTTGCTTTATCAGGTGAAACACGTGAAGTGCATCATGTTGCTTGTTTACTTGGATATGGTGCTAATGCAGTCATTCCATACTTAGCACAACAAACGATTGCTCATTTAACTGATAGTCATCATCTTGAAGGTTCAATTTCTGAAAATGTTGAAACATATACAAATGTTTTATCAGAAGGCGTTATTAAAGTTATGGCTAAAATGGGTATTTCTACCGTTCAAAGTTATCAAGGCGCACAAATATTTGAAGCAGTAGGCTTATCTCAAAATGTTATTGACACTTACTTTACAGGAACACAATCTAAATTATCAGGATTAAGTATTGAACAAATTGATGAAGAAAATAGAAAACGTCAAAGTAATGAAGAAGAATATCTAGCTTCTGGTAGTAATTTCCAATGGCGTCAACAAGGGCAACATCATGTATTTAATCCAACAACGATTCGTTTATTACAACATGCCTGTCGTGAAAATGATTACGAGCAATTTAAAACATTTACTAATGCTGTGCATGACAATAGACACGACCATTTACGTGATTTACTAGAATTTAAATCTCAATCATCAATTCCTATTGAGCAAGTAGAATCTGTAGAATCAATTGTAGGACGCTTTAACACAGGTGCTATGAGTTATGGTTCTATTTCTGAGGAAGCACATCAAACTTTAGCAAAAGCGATGAATAAATTAGGAGGAAAAAGTAATAGCGGTGAAGGAGGAGAAAATCCTAAACGATATGTCATTCAAGAAGATGGCAGTTATTTATCAAGTGCGATTAAACAAGTTGCATCAGGACGATTTGGTGTAACTAGTGAGTATTTACAACACGCTAAAGAATTACAAATTAAAGTAGCTCAAGGTGCAAAACCTGGTGAAGGTGGACAACTTCCTGGCACTAAAGTATATCCTTGGATTGCTGAAACACGTGGATCTACACCAGGTATTGGGCTTATTTCGCCACCACCACACCATGATATTTATTCAATTGAAGATTTAGCGCAATTGATTCACGATTTGAAAAATGCAAATAAAGATGCTGATATTGCTGTTAAACTCGTATCTAAAACAGGTATAGGAACGATTGCTTCAGGGGTAGCTAAAGCATTTGCAGATAAAATTGTAGTCAGTGGTTATGACGGTGGTACTGGTGCATCTCCTAAAACAAGTATTCAACATGCCGGATTACCATGGGAGCTTGGTTTAGCAGAAACACATCAAACATTAAAGTTAAATGATTTACGTAGTCGTGTACGTTTAGAAACAGACGGTAAGTTATTAACAGGTAGAGATGTAGCATTAGCGTGTGCATTAGGAGCAGAAGAATTTGGTTTTGCAACTGCACCTCTTGTTGTTCTCGGATGTATTATGATGAGAGTGTGTCATAATGATACTTGTCCAGTAGGAATAGCAACGCAAAATAAAGATTTACGTGCGCTTTATAGAGGTAAAGCGGATCACGTTGTCAATTTTATGCATTTCATCGCTGAAGAATTAAGAGAAGTTCTCGCAGAACTTGGCTTGAAAACAGTCGAAGAACTAGTAGGACGTACGGACTTATTACAACGTTCTCGTCATATTAATCCTAAATCTAAAGCTGCATCACTTGATATTGAGAAATTACTTCATGCAGTTGATGGACCGAACACAAAAGAAATAGCTCAAAATCATCATTTAGATATTGGATTCGATTTAAATTATTTATATAAAGAGGCAAAACAAAGTATTGAAAATGGGGAAACATTTAAAGGACAATATACAATTAATAACACTCAACGAAATGTTGGTGTAATTACGGGTAGTTATATTACGAAGCAACATGGTAGTAAAGGTTTACCTGAAGAAACGATTATTGCGGAAACGATGGGCCATGCTGGGCAAAGTTTAGGTGCATTTGCTCCTAAAGGACTATTAATACATCATACTGGAGATGCCAATGACTATGTAGGGAAAGGATTATCTGGTGGAACAGTCGTTGTGAAAGCACCAAAGCATGCTCGTGAAAATGAAATTATTGCAGGTAATGTATGCTTCTATGGAGCCTCTAGTGGTAAAGCCTATATTAATGGCAGTGCTGGAGAACGTTTCTGTATTCGTAATAGTGGTGTTGATGTAGTTGTTGAAGGAATTGGAGATCATGGTTTGGAATATATGACAGGTGGACACGTGGTTATACTTGGTGATGTTGGCAAAAACTTTGGCCAAGGTATGAGTGGTGGAGTAAGTTACATCTTCCCAAGTGATATCGAAGCATTTAAAAAAGCGAATCAACTTTCAACATTAGCATTTAAACATGTCCAACATGATGAAGAAAAGCAGTTACTTAAATCAATGTTAGAAGAACATTATCGTTATACAGAAAGTACAAAAGCTAAAGATATCTTAAATCAATTTGAAAATGTCACTGAACATGTCATAAAAGTAATTCCAAAAGATTATGAATTAATGATGCAAAAAATTGAGTTACAACGTCGTCATTTATCAGAAGATAACGAAGCAAAATTAGCTGCATTTTATGATCATCGCACATCGATTGAAAAAGACTTGCAACCAGCTGTGATTTATTAAAGAAAGGAAGGAAAAGTTATGGGTGAGTTTAAAGGGTTTATGAAATATGAGAAACAATCATTAGCAGAATTGTCACTCATTGAACGTTTAGAAGGACACGAAGCATTCCAACAACGATTTTCTAGAGAAGAAGCCTCTGTTCAAGGGGCAAGATGTATGGATTGTGGAACGCCATTTTGTCAAACGGGACTTCCTTTCGGACGAGAAACAATTGGTTGTCCAATAGGAAATTATATACCTGAATGGAATGATTTAGTTTATCATCAAGACTTTAAAGAAGCATACGAACGTCTAAGTGAGACAAATAATTTTCCTGAATTTACAGGACGTATTTGTCCTGCACCATGCGAGCAATCATGTGTTATGAAAATTAATCGTGATTCTGTAGCAATTAAAGGCATCGAACGCACGATTATTGATGAAGCTTATGACAATGGATGGGTAAAACCAAAATATCCAAAAGAACACAAAGACCAGAGCGTGGCAATTGTTGGAAGCGGTCCTGCAGGATTAGCAGCGGCGGAAGAATTAAATCATGTAGGCTATCAAGTTACTGTCTTTGAAAGAGCAGCTGAACCAGGTGGTTTATTAATGTATGGTATTCCAAATATGAAGTTAGACAAAACTGTGGTTCGACGTAGAATTGAAATCATGCGTGAGGCAGGTATTACTTTTAAGACAAATACTAATATCGGTGTAGATATAACACGTGATGAATTAGAAGAACAATTTGATGCGATTGTATTATGTACTGGTGCTCAAAAAGCACGCGACTTACCTTTAGAAGGTAGAATGGGACAAGGTATTCACTTTGCTATGGATTACCTTACTGAGCAAATGCAAGTTTTAAATGGTGAGATTGAAGAAGCTTCAATTACGGCTAAAGATAAAAATGTAATTGTTATAGGAGCAGGGGATACTGGAGCAGACTGCGTAGCAACTGCTTTACGCGAAAATTGTAAATCTATTGTACAGTTTAACAAGTATACAAAAGCACCAGAAGAGATTACATTTGAAAGTAACACGTCTTGGCCTTTAGCGTTACCTGTATTTAAAATGGATTATGCTCATAAAGAATATGAAGCACGATTTGGAAGAGAACCTCGTGCATATGGTGTTCAAACTATGCGATATGATGTAGATACAATGGGTAATATTCGCGGCGTTTATACCCAAATTTTAGAAGAAACACCTGAAGGTATGGTAGTGGTTGATGGTACAGAAAGACACTGGCCAGCAGATTTAGTATTATTATCAATTGGATTTGAAGGAACTGAAACAACAGTACCACGATCATTTGATATTAAAACCAAACAACATAAAATTGTAGCAAATGAGCAGGATTACCGTACAAATCAAGAAAAGGTATTTGCTGCAGGAGATGCACGTCGTGGACAAAGTTTAGTCGTGTGGGCAATTAAAGAAGGCCGAGCTGTAGCTAAATCAGTAGATCAATATCTCAAACAAAAAGTTTTAGCATAATAATATAAAAAGATTGACTTCCAATGAATAATATTATATGATGGTTATTGTGTTCATTGGAGGAATACCCAAGTCCGGCTGAAGGGATCGGTCTTGAAAACCGACAGGGCCTTAACGGGCCGCGGGGGTTCGAATCCCTCTTCCTCCGCCATTATCATTAAAATCCAAGACTAATCAATATAAAGAAGATAAGCACTCAGTAACTTACTGAGTGCTTATTTTTATGTACTAAATTTTAAAAAATTAAATTATTTAATGAAAGCCTTTACACAACTTGTCTAGACAAGTTATACTTTGTTTAAGTTAGAAACAAAGGAGTGGACATCGTGAGTGTAAAAAGAAAAGATGTACAAGATATTGTTCAAGCAATAGGTGGAAAAGAAAACGTAGATATTGCTACTCATTGTGTAACGCGATTACGATTAGTTTTGAAAGATGATAATAAAGTAGATAAGGAAGCTTTATCTAATAATACGCTTGTTAAAGGCCAATTTAAAGCTGACAATCAATATCAAATTGTTATTGGTCCTGGTACAGTAGATGAAGTGTATAAACAGTTTGTAAATGAAACCGGTGTAGAAACTGCATCTAAAGATGAAGCAAAAACTGCCGCTGCAAAAAAAGGGAATCCATTACAACGATTAGTAAAATTATTAGGAGATATTTTTATTCCAATTTTGCCAGCACTAGTAACAGCTGGTTTACTTATGGGGATTAATAATCTTTTAACTATGGAACATTTATTTGGTCCTAAGGCCTTAGTGGAACAACATCATCAATTAGGTGATATTTCTAATATTATTAATGTCATAGCTAGTACAGCATTTATCTTTTTACCAGCTTTAATTGGTTGGAGTAGTATGAAAGTCTTTGGAGGTAGTCCAATTTTAGGATTAGTGTTGGGGTTGATATTAATGCATCCTCAACTTGTTTCACAATATGATATAGCTAAGGGCCAAATTCCTACATGGAATTTATTTGGTTTAGAAATTAAACAACTAAATTACCAAGGGCAAGTCCTTCCGGTACTTATCGCGGCTTATGTACTTTCTTTAATTGAAAAAGCACTTAATAAAGTCGTGCATGATTCAATTAAGATGCTTGTAGTAGGGCCTGTGGCATTATTAATTACAGGATTCCTATCATTTATTATTATTGGGCCTATAGCATTAGGTATCGGAACAGCGATTACAGGTGCTATACAATTTATTTTTGAACATGCGGGTTGGTTAGGGGGCGCAATTTATGGTTTCTTCTATGCACCACTTGTTATTACTGGATTACACCATATGTTCTTAGCAGTGGATTTTCAATTGATGGGCAGTTCTTTAAAGGGAACTTATTTATGGCCAATTGTAGCCATTTCTAATATTTGTCAAGGATCAGCTGCATTTGGTGCATGGTTAATTTATAAACGTCGAAAAATGGCAAAAGAAGAAGGATTAGCATTAACATCTGGCGTTTCTGCTTTCTTAGGTGTCACTGAACCAGCTATGTTTGGAGTGAATTTACCTTTAAAAGTACCGTTTTTTGCTGCTATTTGTACATCAGGTATTTTAGGGGCAGTCATTGGAGCAAACCGAGTACTTGGTAATGTAGGGGTAGGAGGCGTTCCAGCTTTTATTTCAATCCAAAGTAAATATTGGTATATTTATATACCTGTTATCCTATTAGCAATGATTTTGCCAGCAGTATTAACGGTGGTTTTTTCTAAATTCACTAAAGTTAAAGCTAAAGAAATGATAGAAAATCCGGATGATATAAAATGAGACTTAAGAACTTTCATTATAAGATGTGAATAATTAATTATTTTGAAGAATATATTTTTAGATAAAGGTGGCATTAATATGATTCAAAACGATTGGAAAAAATCAGTAGTGTATCAAATTTACCCTAAATCTTTTAATGATACGACTGGAAACGGTAAAGGAGATTTGAATGGTATTATTGAAAAATTAGATTACATAAAGTATTTAGGCGTGGACTATATTTGGCTAACACCTATTTATGAATCTCCAATGAATGATAATGGTTACGATATCAGTGATTATTTTAAAATTAATGAAGAGTTTGGAACGTTAGATGATTTTAAAAAATTGATTTATGAAGCACATCGTCGAGACTTAAAAGTTATGCTAGACATTGTAATTAATCATACGTCTACGGAACATCATTGGTTTAAGGAAGCAATTCGTTCAAAAGATAATCCTTATCGAGACTTTTATTTTTTCAAATCATCAGCAGATGGACCACCAACAAATTGGCAATCTAAATTTGGTGGAAATGCTTGGAAATATGATGAGAAATCAGATGAATACTATCTACACTTATTTGATGTGACACAAGCTGATTTGAATTGGGATAATGAAAAAGTAAGACAAGCACTTTATGAAATGGTAAATTATTGGATTCAATTTGGCGTTGATGGTTTCCGTTTTGACGTAATAAACCTTATTTCTAAAGATGAATTTAAAAATTCAGAAGCTATTGGAAAAGAATTTTACACTGATGGCCCCCGCGTTCACCAATATTTACATGAACTCAACCGTCATACTTTTGGAAATAGAAATATGATGACAGTAGGTGAGATGTCTTCAACGACGATTGACAGTTGTATTAAATATACACGTCCTGAGCGTCAAGAGTTGAATAGTGTATTTAATTTTCATCATTTAAAAGTGGATTATAAAGATGGTGAAAAGTGGACAAATGAAAAATATGATTTTCTTAAATTAAAGAAAATTTTAATGGAATGGCAAGTAGGTATCCATAATGGTGGTGGATGGAATGCTATTTTTTGGTGTAATCATGACCAACCAAGAGTAGTATCACGATTTGGCGATGATACAAATGAATTGAATCGTCAAGCAAGCGCAAAAATGTTAGCTATTACGTTACATATGTTACAAGGGACACCCTATATTTATCAAGGCGAAGAAATTGGCATGACTGACCCTCATTATACATCAATACAAAAATATAGAGATGTAGAATCTCTTAATGCGTATACACATCTAAAAGAAGAAGGAATACCAGAAGAAGAAATCTTGACCATTTTATCCCAAAAATCGCGTGATAATTCACGCACTCCTATACAATGGAATCAAAATAAAAATGCAGGGTTTACATCTGGTACGCCATGGATAGATTTACCTAATAATATAGATGCGATTAATGTTGAAGATGCTATAAGTAATAAAGATTCAATTTTACATGTATATCGTCAACTTATTAAGTTACGTCATTATTATGATATTATTACTTATGGAGATATTGAACCATTGTATATGGATCATCCACAATTGTTTATTTATCGTCGCAACTATAAAAATGATTCTTGGTTAATTATTGCTAACTTTTCAAATGAAACTGTTAGGATTCCAGATGATCTTGATATAGTAGGAGATATTATTATTCAAAGTGGTACAATTCTTGACAACAAGATTTCACCATATGGTGCGATAGTTATTAGTAAGTCATATTAAATGATAGGGTGAAAAATTAAAAATGGGTCAACAAAAATTTGCAGTAATTTATGAAAAATTAAAAAAAGATATTTCTGAGGGAATATACTTACATGGTGAACAACTACCGTCAGAACGTGAGCTTGTAGAAACGTATCACTCATCTCGAGAAACGGTAAGAAAAGCACTTGAATTACTTGCAAATGATGGGATGATTCAAAAAATTAAAGGAAAAGGATCGATAGTTATTCAACAAGATATCACTGAATTTCCTTTTTCAGATTTAATTAGCTTTAAAGAAGTTAAAGAAAAGTTAAACTTAACTCATGAAACACATGTACTTGTAAATGAAATAATAAAGGCGTCTGATGTTCCTTTAGTGAAAGAACAATTGTGTTTAAGAAATAACGATTTATTATGTCATGTAGTAAGAAGTAGAAGTGTGGATGGAAAAGTTAAAATATTAGATGAAGATTATTTTCTAACATCATTAGTTCCTAAAATATCTAATGAGATAGCTAGAAAGTCTATTTATGATTATTTAGAAAAAGAACTTCATTTAAATATTAGCTATTCCAATAAATCAATTACATTTGAACCATTTAAGGATTTTGAATATCAAGTGTTTGGTAAAGTGCACCATCCATATACAGCGACAGTAAGAAGTACCGTTTTTCTTAAAGATACGACGCGATTTCAATATAATGTTTCAAAGCATTTAGCGACAGAGTTTAAGTTTAATGAATTTTCTCGTCGACAAAATAAATAGTAATATTTTTGGATTTGTTTTTAACTTGAATGATTTATAAATAAATATACTATTTTACTTGCAACGTTAATACGTTTTATAGTATTATAAAACTTACCGTGCTAGGTGGGGAGGTAGCGGTTCCCTGTACTCGAAATCCGCTTTATGCGAGACTTAATTCCTTCGTTGAGGGTGTACTTTTGTGAAGTCTGCCCGAAGCACGAGGTGTTTGAAGATTTCGGTCCTATGCAATATGAACCCATGAATCATGTCAGGTCCTGACGGAAGCAGCATTAAGTGGACACTCATATGTGCCGTAGGGTAGCCGAGATTTAGCTATCGACTTCGGTAACGTTTATGATGTACATTCGATTCGAAGGTGCACGGTTATTTAATTTAAAATTAATCATTTCTATAAATAGATATACTTTACGAGTGACTTTAATTTAAAGTCACTCCTTTTTTATATAAACTATAGAAGAACTTAGAATACAGATAAAGACTCTTAAATCATTTAAATAAGTTGGCATCGAACAACTATAAACATCATACTTATATACAAATATTCAAAATAAGCATTTTGAGAAAAAAATGCCCTAAATTATTTTTATAATGAGGGTCATGGGTGTATACACTGATACATTCACTTACTTCATTTAACAGAAATATGATTAGGAACATGTTAATATAGGGGGAAGTTATGCAAGTTTATTTAAGTACTTTAACTGAAATGGATTATATCGAGACTTTAGAAAAACTTGAACAACATTATACTAATAACGAAGGTTTAGATGGTAAATCACATAGTAAAATAATTTCTAATTTAAGAAAACAATCTACATATAATTATGAATTAGAAGTTATTGCCAAAAAAGAAGATGGGGACATTATAGGGCACATCATGCTAAATGAAGTGAATCTCATTGATAATGAAGATACATTTAAAGTATTACAATTATCTTCTTTGATTGTAGCAACACCTTATCGAAACCAAGGTATAGGAAAAGCTTTAGTACAAGCTGTAGAAGAGCGTGCGAAAGCTCATCATTATACTGCTATTATTGTAGATGGTTGTCCTGATTATTTTACAACGTTAGGTTATGCATCAGCGGCGCAACATCATATTATATCGAAAAATGATGATAAGCCTCTTTATGTGAAATTCTTGTGGGATCAATTAAGTGAATATCCACATGGGAAACTAGAATCGATATCATAGAAGTATAAAAAATTAATATATCAAAGATATGGCATGATATAATTGATAAGTAATTGTATTGGAGGTGCGACTGTGAACTATCAAGCTTTATATCGAATGTTTAGACCTCAAAGTTTTAGTGATGTTGTAGGTCAAGAACATGTCACTAAAACTTTGAGAAATGCTATTTCAAAAGGAAAGCAATCTCATGCATATATTTTTAGTGGGCCAAGAGGAACTGGTAAAACAAGTATAGCTAAAGTGTTTGCTAAAGCTATTAACTGTTTAAATCCCCATGATGGTGAACCTTGTAATGAGTGTGCAATATGTAAAGGCATTACACAAGGAACAAATGGTGACGTTATTGAAATTGATGCTGCTAGTAATAACGGTGTTGATGAAATTAGAAATATTAGAGATAAAGTTAAATACGCACCTAGTGAATCAAAATATAAAGTTTATATTATAGATGAAGTTCATATGCTTACAACAGGTGCTTTTAATGCTTTATTAAAAACATTAGAAGAACCCCCAGCACACGCTATTTTTATTTTAGCAACAACAGAACCGCATAAAATACCACCTACGATTATTTCACGTGCACAACGTTTTGATTTTAAAGCGATTAGTACGGAACAGATTGTGGAACGATTACGTTTTGTTGCACAAGAACAATCACTAGATTATGAGGAAGCGGCATTAGAATTTATTGCTAAAGCATCAGAAGGTGGTATGCGTGATGCATTAAGCATTATGGACCAAGCAATTGCTTTTGGAGATGAGCATCTTACATTACAAGATGTATTAGACGTAACGGGTAGTGTAGATGAAACGTCGCTTAATGAATTGTTTAACGATATCGTTAATGGAAATGTAAAAGAAGCATTTTCTCGTTATCATCACTTTGTATCTGAAGGTAAAGAAGTAAATAGACTTATTAATGATATGATTTATTTCGTAAGAGATACAATTATGAATAAAACCATCAATGAACAAACAAGTTACGATGCCTTAACTCAATTTGATTTAGAAACGTTATATTATATGATAGATATTATAAATGATACGCTCGTTTCTATTAGATTTAGTGTGAATCAGAATGTACACTTTGAAGTGTTATTAGTTAAATTAGCTGAAATGGTAAAAACAAATCCTACGAAAGTAGAAAATGTAGCAACAACTCCTGTTGCTACAGAACCTAATAATGAAGTGTTATTACAAAGAATGGAACAACTTGAAAATGAGTTAAAAACTCTAAAAGCACAAGGTATTTCACAGAGTAATAACAAGCACACACAAACAAACACACATTCTAGAAGTAAACGTCAAAGTAAAGCAGCATTTTCTATGACTCAGATAGCTAAAGTGTTAGATGAAGCAAATAAAGAAGATATTCAACTACTCAAAGAACATTGGCAAGAAGTAATTGATTATGCTAAAAGTAATGATAAAAAATCTTTAGTCAGCTTATTGCAAAACTCAATTCCAGTAGCAGCAAGTAGAAAACGTGTATTAATTCAATTTGATGAAGAAATACATTGTGAAATTGTTAATAAAGATGAAGAAAAAAGGAAAAACATTGAAAACGTCGTTTGTAATATCATAGATAAAAATGTTGAAGTAGTAGGTGTCCCTTCAGATCAATGGATGAGAGTAAGAAGCGAGTATATTAATCATAGAAAACAAAATGATCATCATTCTTCTGAAAGTACAAAAGATAATACTAAAGAGGAAACGTCTGATATCGCTCAAAAAGCGAAAGATTTATTTGGTGAAGATACTGTGAATATTATAGATGAATAATAAAATAGGTCAGTTTGTTTACAAAGTAAGTTGAATGAGTCATACATGACAATAAATATAAACGTATGTATAATAAAATATAAATTATAATAAAATTAATGTGAAAATTTAAGGAGGAAATGAATTATGCGCGGTGGCGGAAATATGCAACAAATGATGAAACAAATGCAAAAAATGCAAAAGAAAATGGCACAAGAACAAGAAAAACTTAAAGACGAACGTATTGTAGGAACAGCTGGTGGCGGTATGGTTGCTGTAACTGTAACTGGTCATAAAGAAGTTGTAGATGTAGAAATTAAAGAAGAAGCAGTAGATCCAGATGATATCGAAATGTTACAAGATTTAGTTTTAGCTGCAACAAATGAAGCAATGAATAAAGCAGATAATTTAACACAAGAACGATTAGGTAAACATACTCAAGGCTTAAATATTCCAGGAATGTAGGTTAAGTATGCATTATCCTGAACCGATTTCAAAACTTATAGATAGTTTTATGAAACTGCCAGGCATTGGTCCCAAGACGGCTCAACGTCTGGCTTTTTATACATTAGACATGAAAGAAGACGATGTCGTAAAATTTGCTAAAGCCTTAGTAGATGTTAAGCGAGAACTTACCTATTGTAGTATTTGCGGTCATATTACTGAAAAAGACCCGTGTTACATTTGTGAAGATAAACAAAGGGATCGTTCAATTATTTGTGTGGTTGAAGATGATAAAGATGTTATTGCAATGGAAAAAATGAGAGAGTATAAAGGCCTTTATCATGTATTACATGGATCTATCTCTCCAATGGATGGTATAGGACCTGAAGATATCAATATACCTACACTTATTGATAGATTAAAAGATGAAGAAGTTAAAGAACTTATATTAGCTATGAATCCAAACTTAGAAGGTGAATCGACCGCCATGTATATTTCAAGACTTGTAAAACCTATTGGAATAAAGGTAACACGCCTTGCACAAGGGTTATCAGTTGGTGGCGATTTAGAGTATGCTGATGAAGTAACGCTTTCTAAAGCAATTGCTGGTAGAACCGAAATGTAAATTTTTATGTGCTATTTATAGTAGATTAGTATTGAATAACGAGGATATTTTACCTTCAACAATACTAAATCACACTGTAAATAGCTTTTTTTAAAATTATTTTAAAAAAATGTAAATTTTTAAAAGTTTGTTTTATAGGAGAAGAGCAATGTAAAAAAAGCTATAAACTGAAACAAAACATACTTAATATTAATTATTAACAAATTATTTTATATAACGTTCGTATTTTGTGGATTAGATTCTATCTCTTACCCTTTGTAGTGTAATTTTTACCATTGTACATTTGGAAGAAACCCTGTATAGTATGTATTTGTTGAGCGAAACAAATCAACGAACATTAAAAACACAAAAAAATTAATTAAAAAAGTTGTTGACTTTCATATCGATAGCGAGTATAATTAATTATTGTGTTGAAGAAAATGAACATTGAAAACTGAAT
>NZ_KV814988.1:0-1894 GCF_001814125.1 Staphylococcus sp. HMSC072E01
TGTTATTCTCGATTTATTACTCTTACTATGAAACCTATAAAATTCTCACATTTGTTTGTATTAAGAATAAATACGTCGATAGTAACAATAAAAAAATAAATAATAAAGCATCCCTCACCGTAAAAGTGAAGGATGCTCTAGTTTTATTGAAATATACATTTCATTTTGTTAAATAATTATTAATAATATTTTGAAAATCATTATTACGTGAAATCTTCATAGATTTTATCAAGTATTTCTTTGTCTTCAATTGCTGTGAAGTGATGTACCAATCCTTTTTTACAATCATATGTAATTTTGTGACGCTAGGTAATTAGTAATTGTTCGTCAGTCTGATTGTATAGTATCAAGTTTCATAGATAATACTCTTTGATTTTAATGTCCACTTTGACGTGCTTTAAGATTGAGTATATACATAATGTCATTGTTGAATGTTAAAAATCCTATAAATGTTTATTCCTCTGCAGGATTTTTTAATCTCCAAGAATAAAAATCATCATAGGACAACTGGATTATTGTTTGGATAAATAACGTAAACAATAATTAGGTACTATTATTTATTTTTGTTTATTCTTTTTCCTAACAAAATAAAGAAAAGAATAAACGCAATTGTTAAAAATATGTGTCCTAAACCAGCAATACCAGCAATAGCAGGACTTACACTTAGATCTTTAATGGTAGAAATACCGTTCACGAATTGCATTGCCACAGTAACAAGCACACCTACATGGTATATATAAAAGAAACTGTTAAACAGCTTTGTATGAGTTGTTAATTTGAATTGGCCCTCGATAATCATGAAAATTAAGAACATAATTGTACCTAGTACTAATAAATGTGTATGTGTAACATTTAATTGAGAAAAACCGCTAAATTCTTCCGCTTTTGTCATTTCTCTATAAAATAGACCACTTAATAACCCTAATAGTGTATAGAGCGCTGAACTATACATTAATCTTTTCATTTTAATTCCCCCTATTTTTAATTACGAGATAAGTATAGCGGTAGTTTATGAACTGAGTATGAACTTACAACAAAAAAATTAATGAAGTACTTTACAATAAACTCAATTTATTAGATGGTGGAGGGACGAAAAAGGATTTTAGAAAAATAAATTAATATATTTTTATTTTGATAAGTAATAATTAATAATATCTTGGAAATCATTGTTAAGTATTGTTGTAATACAATCGTCATTCATAAAATCTTCATAGATTTTATCAAGTATTTCTTCATTTTCAATCGCTGCGAAATGATGTACTAATCCTTTTACAATTGATACATAACTTTGCGATGCTAAACAACTAGCAACTGTATGCCAATCTGATTGTGTAGTTTTATGGTTCATAGATACTCTCCTTTTATTTCAATGTCCATTTTTGACGTGCTTTAGGGTTAAGTGGATACATAATTTCATTTGTTGCTGGGTTTATAAGCTTTTTAATTTTCTTTTTGTGAGGCTTCAACATTTCCATCACTTGCTCAACACGTTCGACGACAACAGGTCGTTTCGCATAAGCACCATAAGCTAGAATCACTGTGTCACTTTCACTAATTGCTTTCATTAAGTGGATGTCGGTGTGTTCATCATATGGTTCTTTATCTTTGAGGTGCTTTATACTCATAGGTGTTTTAATATTAGAGAAAAGATTAACGAGATAAACAGCGCCATATTGCTCAGAATTAGCTAATTGATTGAGGATGAGAACCGTAGTAAGATCGAGTGATAATACACCATCTAAATGAGGATACATCGTTATCACAGTACAAGCCGGTTTCTTGTCATCCCATGTCTTTTTGAGTAAGTAGCGATGTTGTTCATCATCGCTAAAAATCGCTTCTGTGTGTATCGTACTTTTGATTGTATTCATATATCGTCACTTCCTTTAGTATT
>NZ_KV814988.1:1994-2277 GCF_001814125.1 Staphylococcus sp. HMSC072E01
CCAATTTGTATGCGGGTTGTTCTTGTTCATGTGTAATAGAAAGTATATTATTATCTTCTTGTAGTCTAAAAATGTGTAGGTAATCTGTATGAGGTTGACTATCTCTTTCTTTTACTATATTCCAAAGTAAGATTTGAAGGTCTAGAGATAGGTGTTCACTAATCCCTCTGGTGATATATCGATTGATTTTCATGTTATTTTACCTCATCTTGAATTTCTTTCATGATGATAATCGCTTGGCTAATAATCGTAACAGATATTTGTGCCACTTTGATCCAATTAT
>NZ_KV814988.1:2377-3076 GCF_001814125.1 Staphylococcus sp. HMSC072E01
CAATGCTGATGAGTTGGTTATTGGCGTACATAAGAAATGGATAGATACTTAGCTCATGTAGCTCATCATTATAGTAGGTATAAGTTTCAAGTGTAAGATGTGCAAGTGGAGAACCATTAATAAAACGTTCTGGTAGAATATTTTCTGCTGCTTCCTCAAGTGCTTCACATTCCCATGTTTCGTTGTTAGATAGTTGGAATAGACGAGTTATATATTGTTTGAGTTCTTGAGTGATTGTTTCCATATCATTGCCTCCTAGATAGTGTGATAGTGATGTAGTTCATATACATCACTGAGATAATATATATTTGATTTATCATTTATTACGAATCCCGGTGGGAATATGAGAAAATTCCAATCAAAAACACGTGATAAACGTTGGTGTAACAAGGAAATCCCGGAATCCCACTCATTTTGACGAACAATCAACTCATTATTTATAAGTATTAATAATTGTGCTGGGTCACTATTTCCTTATATATATTATTTATTTATAAAGAATAACGGGATTTTGGGATTGTGCTTGCACAATCCTTCTGCTTCTTCGAATCTGCAAATCCCATTCCTTTACCGGTAAAAAATCATCGTGGGATGTTCTTTAGCAATTTCAATATAAGCTTCGTGTAGTTATGAAAATAATTACGACAATGACTGTTTCATTAGATAAGTGTTATTGAAATTGATAAAGAGAATTCTTAA
>NZ_KV814988.1:3176-3874 GCF_001814125.1 Staphylococcus sp. HMSC072E01
ATTGATAAAGAGAATTCTTAAACTTAGTTAGAAACTTTAAAGAAAGAAAAAACGAAGTGCTACAAGGCACTTCGTTAATATTACAATTGATATTATTAATCTTCTTCACTAGAGTCGATATCATCATCTGAATATACAGGTTTAGGACTACCTACATCTCCGCGGGGATTATTTGGATTATAACCTATGAATGCTTGTTCATCTTCTGATAGACTATCTAATTCATCTTGGCTCATTCCGTCATCGTCAACTTTATCTTTTGGTTCTGTAGGGCCTCCTCCACTTTGTGACATAACTTGATCTTCATACTCTCTTTCCTCAGCGGGAGAAGAAAATTCATCAATATAATCTATACCATATCGCTTGGTTTTATGTATTACTTGACCAGACTCATTAGTTCGTACATTTTCTGTATTTGCTTGTTTGCTCGAAGGGTATTCAGAATTATTATTGTTATTAGATATTTGTTCGCTTGTACTATTTTCTATAGTAGTGTTACTTGAATTTTCTTGAGACGTTTGTACCTCTTCTGTATTTGGTTCAGAACTTTGTTTTTCTTTTTTATCTTTACTCGGTTTTTTACTTACAGTATCAGCTTTTGTGTTGTCATTGATGAACGTATCTTTAGCAAAATTTACTACAAATAGTGCTAAACCAATAAATGTGATGGATAGTATTGCAATTAATAGAATATTAAT
>NZ_KV814989.1:0-1141 GCF_001814125.1 Staphylococcus sp. HMSC072E01
TGTACCGTGCAACCGAAGGTGGTTCCACCAATTGACATAGTTAAATAACTCCAAATCCAATTGTTGTAAGGTTTCAAATGTGTATTGATAGACAAATTCTACTTTCAACGACTTATAAGTTGATTCAGCTACGGCATTATCAAAAGGACAGCCTTTATGACTCAATGATCGATTGATGTCAAAAGTTGTTAATAATTCATCAATAGCTTGGTTATCAAACTCTTTTCCACGATCTGTATGAAAAATCTCAACCTCTGTCAGAGGTTGTTTGATACGGCTAAATGCTTTTTTTACTAGAACGGCATCTTTATGTTCTCCACAAGAATAGCCGAGAATTTCTCGATTGAACAGATCCAAAATGAAACAGACATAATTCCATTTTTTCCCGACTCGTACATAAGTCAAGTCTGTTACGATCGCTTCTAATGGGTTGTCTCTTAAGAATTTACGATTCAATACGTTTGTCGTTTTGGCTTCATTGCAAGTAGAATGATGTACTTTAAAATAAGCAACAGTATAGCTCGATTTTAATCCTCTATTTTTCATGATTCTACTAATTTTTCGTCGGCTGATCTGAATGCCTCGTTTTGATAAGGCTTTTTTTATTTTTCTTGAGCCGTAGGCCTTTCGGCTGCGGATAAATTCTTCAGCGACTACTTCTTCAAGTTCTGATTCGTCTTTCTTTGGTTTTGATTGATAATAATAGGACTGACGTGATAGACCTAATATTCTGCACATCGCTGATATAGGGTAAAGATGCTTATTCGCATCGATTACTTGTCTCTTCGTCCGAATATCAGCGCTGCTTGCTTTAAAATATCATTTTCCATTTCTAATTGCTGGTTTCTTTTACGTAGTTCTAACAATTCTTTTTGTTCAGGCGTAAGATTATCTTTTTCTTTGAATGAACCACTCGTTTTAGATTGCTTTACCCATTTGTCAAATGCTGAAGCCGTTAGTTCATATTCTCGAATGATTTCTACACGTGGCTTTCCAGCTAAGTAAAGATTGACGATTTGTTGCTTGAATTCTTGTGAAAAAGTTCTTCGTGTTCTCTTAGACATAAAAATTCCTCCTGGTATGTTTTCTTCTAGTCTACACACCTTAATTTTTCTGTCTAGTTAATTGTAGCCTATCCACT
>NZ_KV814990.1:0-344026 GCF_001814125.1 Staphylococcus sp. HMSC072E01
TCTGCTTCTGCTTTTTTCGCTCTATAATTATCTGATGTTACTTGTGTCATTCCTGGCGTTGGATCTTGTTCTGCCGTTGCTTCATCAAGTTGACGTTTTGCTTCAACTAAAGCACTATTATCTGCTTTATTTTGTAGCAATGAAATTGCATGTTGAATTTTCAATGAGACATCATTAATATTATTTGTCGCATTTGCAACATCAGTATTCGTTGCTCTATCATTTGATAACACTTCATTAGCTCTTCTTCGAACTGCTTCAATTTCATCATGCAAATGCTGCATTTCTTTATTATATGCAGTCACACTTGATGGTGTTTTACCATTAGTGTCTCCTTGTGCGTCAAGTTTAGGTAAAGCATTTCTAATACTCGATTTATCTGCATGGGTTCTAATTGGTACATTTACAATTTCTATACTTCCATCTCTATAAGTAATACGTGTTGGTATTGTTTGTGTTGTATCACTCTGTAAATTTGTAGGTAAACTTACTCCTTCGTTTACATTAGCATGATCTTTATTATCTACATTAATTGCACTATTAAGTTCCTCATTACTAACTCTTTCCCCAGGTTCTTTGACTATCTCATGAATGATAACATCATGATGTTCTGGTCCCACAACTCCAACTGTATTATGACTGAAATTATCGTCATTTCCAGCAATAGATTCTGTATTAATCAATACATGGGGTTTTAAAGAATTAGCTTTAAATGTCACTTTACCTGTTCTAGAATCAAATGTTACATAATCTAGCTGATTATTCATCGACCATTGATTTTGATTATTTTTAGTTACAATTAATTCTCTAGATTGTTCTGCACTATTACCCATTTTTTCTACATAGCTAATTTTAACTTTATCTGTAGGATTTTTTATTGTTGATGTATTAGCATTGTTTGGAATAACTTCGAACTCACCATTTTGTTTAAATACAAATGTTGTGTTAGATGGCGTTGCTGGCTTAACTTTGTAAGTCGCACTTATAGCAGCTTCACTAGTCAATTCTCCATTCCCGGTCGTTGATTCGGTGTTAATCAACGTATCATTTGGAACTGACATTTTGTCATAAATAATTTCATTACCATCTGGTGAAACTGATAAACCAGGTGTGTTTATAGAATCACTCGCTTTTGCCCATTTGCCTGTATTATTTTTGACAAATGTGCCAATAACTTGATTTCCTTTTTTAACAGTAATTCTATCTGGATTTACAATTATATTTCCAGCATTAACACCTAAGTTTTTACCTACCCCTGGTGAAATGACTACATCACCAACATCATTTTGTGTAACAGTTGCTGAATTTGGAACTGCATTTGTCACTTTAAATATTGCTGGATCAGAAGTAAAGAATACATGGTTTTGGTTATCTAATACTTCAAATCTCGCTTCTTTTTTAAAAGCTTGATTTGGATGTGCTAAATTTGACCATTGTTCGCTATGAGAAGCTGTGGTGTTTTGAGTCCAAACAAAATGGAAACCATCTGTAGGTAAACCATTCGCATTTTCTAATACGACATAATTATTAATATTTCCATTTCCTTCAAAACTTGTTCCTACAATCGTACTATACTCTGATTTTTTAAATTTATATTTATATTCATATACTTTTACTGGCACATTATATACGTTATTAATACCGTTATACCTTACTTCAGCAGTTAAGCTTTGAACGCCAGCAATATTATTATTTGGAGCATTATTATTTTTCCAAGTCACTGTAGCCCCATTCATATAATTATTTTCAAATGTCACATAATTTGCTGCATCATCGCCATAAGTTAACGCGTGACCGACCACATCACGTTGTGGTGCTTTAGCAGTGGCTGGTGCATAAATGGTTACTGGAATAGAAACTGTTCTCGTTTCTCCATTACTCAATGTGACAATGGCGCGTTTAGTTGTAGTACCAATTGTGTTTTTCCATTGATTAGCATTCTGTTCCCATTCTACTCGTATGATATCTGAATTAGAGTTAATGTAAGTTCTAGGATTATTTAAATCAATGTTGTCCCCTTTAACAAATTTTAATCCGCCGTCTACCGCTTCAAGTTGTTTTGTTACAGGTGAAGATGCACTTAAATCTGATTCTATTGATTCTGAACGTGTTGAGTTCACAACAGAACCACTATTATTTTGTTCAGTAATCGTTACATGATCAACCGTGATAATTGATTTAGCTTTAATATTACCAAGTGGTAATACGCCTGGAATTGTAATAGACACTGAACCATCACGATTTCTAGTCATAGTTGTATTACTCATTTCTCTACCATCTTCAGTATATAGTTTAACCTGTGCATTATGTGGAACATTATTTACTTTAATAGATTGTCCAGATAAATCAGCTTTATATTTTGTACTTAAAGCATCAATTGAAGGCGTAGTTGGTTTCACTTTAAACAATACATTAACTGGGTCTACTTGACCGTTAGGATATATCACATTAATTGTTTCTGTGAAAACACCTGGACTATTTGATAAAGGTCGTCCAGAACCAGGTGCCCAATCGAAGTTCGTACCCGATGGTAAATAATTTGCAATACCTTCTACAAATGCTCCTACATTAGATGACGAGCCTTCATTTGCAGATAAGAAATTACCATTTATTGTTGTTTGATATACTCTTTTTGGTTTCGCTTTAACTACTCTATAGTGTGCTTCTTTTTCAATGGGTGTTGTTTCACCATCAAATAAGATATTTGCTCTTAAAATTTGTGGGACACCTACTGTTGTAGAGTTAATATCTGGTCCATTACCAATCCAAGTCACAGTAGCATCTGTCAAAGGTTGATCATTATTTATAACGAAGAAGTCATTATTATTTGTTCCTTTACCACTTGGGAATGGCTGACCTTGTACTGTAAATAATTCTATTCCTCTGATATTAGGAATGACATGTTTTACTGGTACAGTAATGGATGTTCTTGAATTATCTGCATAAGTGATAGTCACTTCAACATTTGCATTATTACCTGAACGATGAACATTACTAATTTCCCTACTTCTTATTTCATTACTGCCCTCTGTAACGTAATTTCTATTGGTAATTGATTTCGAAATATCTAAACTGTTAAAAATAGCTTGTCTATCTGTCTCAGATAAACTTGCATTGTTACTAATATTTGCTATACGTATTGGATGTGACTCATCAGCAGTTGTCATGACACTATATTTATCTTTTAATGGTTTGATTAATACATTAAATACAGCCGTTGTTTCGTTATCACTACCATCTGTTACTTTAACTTTCACTTGTTTAGACATTGGGGTAGATACATTAGGGGCAACACCACTTAATGTTGAATGGTTTAATACATTCATAGGTATTTGACTGTCATTAGGTACAGTAACATTTTTAATACCAAAGTTATCAGTTAATGTAAGTGTATTTCTGAAAGTTTCTCCTGAAAATACAACATGATCATTATAATTATCTAATACAATATTTGGCGTTACTTTATCAGTTGGTACAAATACGATATTAATCACATTGTCTGTTGATGACATTGATTGTCCAAGGCGTTCAATATAGCTTTTTGCACCATAAGGCGTTAAATACAATTGTTGTTTATCTACCGCACCCATAATTCCATTATCAGTACCATTTTGTTTAAGCACTTTATCTAAATGGAAACCAGCAGCGCCATTCATGGCTGGAATATCACCACTCATCACTGTTGAATTGCTGCTTGTATGTCTATAGTCACTGCGTGCAACGGCAGAGTTGCTATATCCAGTATTGCTATCAACTATGTCTAATACTTGAATAGGTTGACCATCATATGTAAATGGATGTTCTCCATCCGAATATATACTATTCCCTTTTGAATATCCTACAGGTTTAAATCCACGAGCTGAGCCTGATTCTGCTAATATTTTCTCTTGACCTTCTATATGGTTTCTCAACCCTGCATGTTTAGGCGTTGCTCTTAAAAGTGATAATACGTCATTGCCTGTTATTCTTCTTCCAATCGTTGCATCATATCGATAAATTATTGTTTTACCATCTGGAGACCACTCAAATCCACCATCTGTGCTTCTTCCATTAAGTTTTTGACTTGTCCAAGTCACAGTATAATCATTACGTAAATTTATCCATTTTAAGAAATCCATATGATCAAATGTTGAAATGAATTGTTTTGTTAATTCACCTTTAGTAATCGTCACTCTTACACGACTTGGATTATTACTTAAAGGTTCATCGTTTTCAATTCTGATATCACTATCATTTAGATTTAATTGCGGATTAGCAGCTTTAAAGGCATTTCTAACTTGTGTAATTTCATCATTACTTAAATTTTTAGTTGTTGAACGGTAAACACGTTGATTTTCTGCTAATGTATTGACATCAACTACGTTAACTTTAATTGTCAAACGTTCTGAACTATGGTTGTAAGCATTTAATGCATCTACGTTATAAGTATAAACACCTGCATTTAGACGACTCATTGCTTGAGCTGATGGTATTGAACTACCATTAATAGTTGTAAACGCATTATTAGGAATATCTTGTCCATTACTTAATGAGAAATATTTTCTTAAATCAGGTCCAATTGTATACTCTTGACCCTTAGCAATTGTAATAAATGCTTCTTTTGTATTTGAACTACCTGGTTCAGTATATATTGATTTACGTTGTGGTCTATATGTAATCACTTGAGTCGGATCAATGATACGAGTCGAACCATCTTTAAATGTCAAGACTACTCTACCATCATTACCAACCATATACGGGTTAAGTGTACTTAAAAATGATGTCAAACTACTATTTTTAGCTTTAAGCGAGTTAATGATATCATTTCTTTCGCTTTGCGAAATACTATTAGGATTACCCACTGTTTTCAATTCTTGCTGGCTAAATAACTGAACTGGTTTATCATCTGATAACTTTCCAATATGAAGATGATATGGACTTACATTAGTATTATTACCTGCTCTATCATGTGTTACAGGTTGAACAAGAATATCACTGTTCCATGTTGCATTATTAGAAATCGTTCCAGTAATCACTAAAGTACCTGCGTCTCCAGAAGTATCTCTATTGAATACTGCTTGTAAACCACTATTTTCAGTGATAGATGCATCTTCCACACCTGAACCATATGTATTATCAGAAACAGGAATTGAAATATTAACGTTATCTCCACGATAATATTTATCTTGAAGACCTCTTACGTCACCAAAAGTTGGCGGTGTAGTATCTAGTCCTACATTAATCGAATTACTAAAGTTGGATTGCACTGGATCTTCATAGTATGTAATTGCTCTAATAACCCCATTATTAGGTAAAGGATTAGTATAATCACTTTCTTCAAATGTTACCGTGCCATCTAAGTTTGCCATCTTTTCCGCGAGTACAGTATAGCCTAAAGGTGATGTGCCAGGACCTGCACCATCTGTACCACCTGAAACTAAACGTACTTTTGCTCTCTCATCTTGTGGTACATGTGTCACTGTAATAGTTGGTTTTTTACCACCTTTTTGTCCTAATTGTGCCGCAAGTGTTGAAATAACTGGCGGATTGGGTTTGGCAATGACTTCAAAGATTTTAGTTTCATTACCAATTCTCGCTGTCATCACATGGCGTCCTGGTGGCAATTGACCAACCAATACTTTATTTTTCTCAAGTTCTGTATTGGGTCTATCTACTGCATCTTCAATTCGTAGAGAGGGTGGATATCCAGAGATTTCCCATACATTTGCAGACTCGTTACTTTTAAATTGAATCCGAATATTTTGATGATAATCCTTACTATTACCATTAGTCACTGTATTAAGCATTTGACCTTCTTGTTGTAAAAAGACAGCATGATGTGCAGCTTGTGATTCAGGTGAATTCTCTTTATTATCGGGTGCGTTATCTGAATAGAATCCAATAGATTGTTCTAACTTTGGTTTGACAAATAAATTTACTTTTTTGATTGTTTCACCATTATGGTATGCATCACTTACATTAAACCCAACAAAAATTTCAATTGGTCTTCCTGTTCTCGCAGCCTCTTTTAATTTTTCTTCAGAAAACATTTCATGAATTTCATAAGAGTTAAGCGGATTTACACCAAAATTACCTCTATAACGATCAGTAGGCACTCTAGGGAATAAACCCATTACATGATCACTAGGGTTACTTAGATAACTTGAAACATCTTCAGCATATTCGTGTGTAGCGAAATCGCCATCTAAGTAATGTTTTTTCATTATTCTACGCTCTGGCACATCATAAGCTGATTCAACATGGTCAATATGCAGTACGCGATCAATAACATCTACAATTTTAGTTTTACGATCATTATACTGTTCTAGTGGCTCTAAATATAATTGGTTATAGTTGTTGATTTCATTAAATTCAATCCCTCTACCACCTGCTGCATAATATAATCTATCTTGTGAACTACCAGACGTTTTAAATTGAATGGTATAACTATCTGTTCCTCTAGCTTGAAATGCATAGATATGATCAATACCTTGATTATGATCTACTTGCGCAGTTAAATAACGATAAATATCGTCTCCAGCTACTTTAATTTTATTTGGCACGCCTTCTCTTTCAAAGAATGTAAGTGGTTGGTTTTCATTACCACGTGCAAAATCACCTAAATTATAAATATGATTAACTGAATCGTTATAGAACTCACTTCTATTCAAAGGATTACCTTGTCTGAAATTATATGCACTAGAAGTAATACCACCAGCAGAATCCCACATTCTTGATAATGCTTGATCTCTACCGTCTCCAGTACCAGATGATGATGTTTCATGACCATTTACATCTGTAACTGTAAAACGAACTGGTCCTGTCGGCGTTTGACCTTTTGGTAAACCAAACCAAAATACCATCCCATTACGTTTAATATGATACTTATTGAAATTAATCGTCCATAAATATCCATCATTTTGTCTAATTGATGAAATTTCTGCAATACCTCTAACACTAGATGGACTCATATTTCGATAGTGAGAGCGTGTAGTGTAATATGGTGCACTTTTATTTGTCGCATGTAAAAACGTTCCTGACCAATAACCGGAACCATCATTCTCATTTTCTACATACCATTCTTTTTTAGCATTATTATACAAATCTGAATTCTTTTTTACTTTTGAGCCAGGTTTTGGTCTAGAGTTATGAACTACTGGTGGTGTATAAGTATTAGCAGTATTGCTAGGGGGTCTCGTCCCACCTTGTCCACGTACAGGACGTCTACTTGATCTTACAGCACGTGCTTCTCTATTTGCTCTTGTACTAATAGTTCTTACTTGTCGTTGTGGCAGTGATTCAATTAAAGCATTAGCTTGTTCTATTTCTTTATATAATTCATTTATTAATGCTTGGTTTGTATTGTCATTAGTACTAAAAAAGTCATTAACTTTGTCAAATGTTGCTTTAATTTTAGCAACTTTTTTATTATCAGATTGTTCTCTATCAATTTTTCGATATTCAGCGTAAGCACGGTCATAAGCTGCTTGAAGTTTATCAGCATCAATTGTTGTTGAAGTTGAAGATACTAGTGTATCATCTGATGCTTCTCTATCTTCGTAACGAGTACGATTACGGTTGTCATGACTATGTCCTTCATTCACCTCGGTTACATTTATATCATCTAATTTATTTAGTTGAGATTTAGCTTCATTGTTTTCTTTTAAATCTGTTGTTGTATGAGATGTATCTTTGTTTTCGTTTTGAGATGAAAATGATGTTAAATCATTTGTTAATGTATCTGTAGTCTGAACTTTATTTAGAGCTTCATTGTTTTCTTTTTGACTCTCAGATACAAGTGAAACTTTAGGTTCTGTGTTAGATTGAACTTGCTTGTTACTTGTCTCATTTGAAGTTTGTTCTTGGGCTCTAGCTTTTGCTTGAATCACTTGCGCATCTTTTTGTAGTTGTTCACTGGCGTGTGCTTGAGGTGAACCTAAGAAAATTAATGTCGCAATAACAGTTGAAAAAGCACCGACTGTGTATTTGCGGATACTAAACTTCTGTAATTTTTCTCGATAATTCACAGTGATTATTCACTCCTATTCTTGATGTTTATTCTTAGCTGTATAGACGTAAATGATGAAACTAACTATATTATGACTCAATGTCTCACAATCATTTACTATATTGTACTGAACAATAGGTGTATTTGTTCATTTATATATTATCATCATTCATTTTATATGTGTATATTATTTTATGAATATTTTATTAAATAATATATTTAATTTATGTACTAGATGTACTTCAAATAATTGTTTCAGATTTATTTAGCTTATTAGAACTTAAAAATTCATTTATATTTTGTAATCTAAAAGCCATCACCTAGAGGTTTTTATTTAGAATATCTACGTAAAGCGTAATCTAGATATAACATAACGAACTTAAAAGACATTTAATCTCATCTCTTTTTTTAATATTTTTTAAACATTCCACCAGATTTTGGCTCGGTAGATTGAAATCCAAACTTCTTATATAATTGATCAGCTGGATAATCTGCAATCAGACTGACATATGTCCCTTTTTCTGCATGATTTTCAATAAATGCCATCACTTGTTTTAAGATTTCTTTCCCAAAACCTTGTCCTTGATAATATGGATGAACAGCAATATCTATAATCTGAAATGCAGTTCCCCCATCTCCAATGACTCTACCCATCCCAATCAATGTTGATTCTTCATAAATAGTAATATTAAAACATGCATGAGGTAATCCTTTTTGTGCTGCTGCTTCTGATTTAGGACTCATGCCCGCTTTTACTCTTAATTCACAATAATCTTTAACATTTGGCGGATGATTTGAATAATGGATCATTAAGACGCCCTCCTCTTGTAGTCTCTTTATGCTTAATTATAAAAAAAGACACAATAGGCTTAAATCTATTGTGTCTCAAATTATTATTTTAATCTCTTTGTTCTTTTAAAATGGCTTGTCTTAGTAAAAAGAAAAGTAATAATAAGCCAGCAAGCATTCCTGTATGACCGATACCCGCAAATCCAGCAAATGCTTCTGGTGAAAAACTTTTTCCAGTGACTTGGTAAGTACCTTTTGTTAGCATCATTCCCACAGTAATAATGACACCGATATTGTATACAATGAAGAACCAATTAAATAAATAATAACTACTTAACTTAAATACTTTTTCAAGCGGAAGTAAAATTAAAAACATAAACATACCTAATATTAATGTATGTGTGTGAACAAGAGATAGTTGCGTATCGCCCGTAAAATCATGTGCTTTCGTTAACTCTCTGTAGTAAAATCCACTTACAAGTCCAATAATCATATAGACTAAAAAAGCGTATAATAATCTGCGCATAAAAAATCCTCCCTTACTTCATTATTATAATCGATTATCTTCGTCTTTAAAGTGACAAAATTTTGTAATCAAATCATGTTATGAAAAATGACCTCTAGCAAGCACTAGAAGTCACTTTATTATATATCTTATTTATTTCTTGCATGTTTAAATAATGCAACTAAAGATAAAATAATGGCAACAAGTGAAATAATCCACAATGCGATAGAACCACCTGAAGATGATTGACTTCTTTCATCTTTTTTAGCGTTGTCTTCTTTAACAGTTACAGCATTTGCGTTTTTTTCCACTTCCAATGTTGGAGCAGGATGTTCACTATTCGCTTTACCCGTCCATTTTACCTTATCTTTATTATCGTATGTCTGCACAGCTTTAAATGAATATGTGCCTTCTTCTTTAGGACTTTCTACAAGAAGTGGGAATTCGATAAATTCATTAGGACCAATGCCTTTATCTTTTGCTTTCCAAGTAATTTTTGTGATATTACCTTTTTTGTCTTTATCTAAACTATATTTATACCCTTCGACGGGTTGAATATTTGACACTTGTACTTCTTTTGGAATATCTAATTCGACTTTTTCAGTATGATCTTTTTGTTCAACAGGTACTCGAACATCCACTTTTTCATAAGATCCAGGTTCAACTACTTTTGGATTTATCGTCACATGTGCATCAGCATATTTAAATAAACCTAATGAAAAGAAGAACACTAAACCTGAAGCAAATAATTTTTTAAACATATTTTACAATCTCCTTTTATGGAATATTAATTTGACTCATAATAACACCAACAAGTATTAAAATAATACCAATAGAAACTTCTACGATTAAAGAGACTTTATTAATTCTATAACGTTTGTTTAAGGCGCGCGTTGTTTGCATAAAGCCTAAAGCCATCATTATTAATGTTCCTACGATTTTAATTATTAATAATATTGTCCATGTTTGCATATTAGACCATATTGATAAAATTTTAGTTTCATCAATTGACATTAATATACCAGTAATAATGATAACTGCAACAGCAGCTCCATTCACTTTAAATAAGATTTCGCGTAATAAATCAACTGCATCTCGTTTTTTAGTAAATACTGAAGAAAACAAATAAATTAATGCGCCTAGCCATAAACTGATACCAGCTAAGTGTAATGTTCTAAGTATAATTGACCAAACAGGTACACTTTGAGACCAAGCATGTCCTGACATACTTAAAGCTAAAATCATAATTATCGAAATAGCCCAATACCATATTCGTTCCATATTTCTTAATACAAACAATCCACTTAAAATAATTAAAGCAACAGCGCTCAGTATATATGGGAATTGAATTAAGACACTTGGATTAAATGTCAAAACTGAATCCAAAATATCAGATGATAGAGTCATCAGATAAAGTACAAGTGACATAATATATGCCATCATCATGATCAATGATACAGCGACATGTCTAGGGAAAACATCAAATGTTGATAAATTATTTCTACGTGCAATACCGTTTAACCAATATAAACCAACTAAAATAATTGTTGCGCCTTCAGCGATATATCTAAACACACCAAACCAAAATGCAGGCGTTTCATATGTAATAGGAGTAGTATCTACACCATTGGCTGTTTTTTTACCAACTGAAAATTCAAATTGATCACTAATTTCATGACCATCAGCAGATACAGTATGCCATTTAATTTGTTGTGTACCTTCTTTTAATTGATTGCCTGAGAAAGATAAAGTATCTGAATGTCCTATTGTACTCGGTTTAACATCAGCAACTTTCTTTCCTTTATCATTATATATCGTTATCTCTGAATATTCGGCATTTACTGGCTCATTAAATGTTAATTCGATTGTATCTGGTTGTTTTGATACGATACCGTTTTGTGCTGGGGTTGTTTTTTCTAAAGTAGCGTGCGCAGAAGCTATTTTTGTCATACTCGGCACGAATAAAAATAGGAACATCATCAATAACGCTATAGCTACTTTAGAACTTCGCTTTAAAATGACCATTGACGTCCTCCTATAAAAAATACTCATTTAACAATAATAAAGTAATATAACTTATTTAACAATAATTATTGTAATATGTCATCGTTTATATAAATTTAAAGCGAGCTAAATAAGAGATCTCCTCCCTTATAGCTCGCTTTAATATCAAATTATTTTATTCTTCTACTAACACTTGAGTGTCCACAGTTAACTTGTGTTTTAAACATATACAATAAACATTGCTAACAGTGAACAAAGTGTTTCAGCGATTAATAATGACCATACAACCCCTGTTAAACCAAACAACGCATTTAATATAAATAGTACTAGAATAATGTTTCGTTTCATATGCTAACACACTAACCCAATATGAATAATTATATTCCATTTGTGCCTATCTCATTTAGTTAGATATCTAAATAATATAATACACCTTTTTTCAAATAATCAACTGCGTTTTACTCATTGCATTTTTTGAAAAATTTTTATTAAAAATAGCTAGTCCGTAATATTTATGATCATTAAGCCCTTTTTTAATATCTGATTCTTTATCTACTTAACCCATTTAGCAGTATCAGAATCACTATCCATCAATTTATCTTCACTGGATATCTAAACCTTTGTCATTATTTACCACTGCTATCGGTATTTGTTTTGGGTTGAATGCAGGATAAAATGCTAAAGAGAATATCACTAATAATAAAATAGCTGCAATTGGTGCTAACTATAGTAATTTACTTTTAAAAATATTCATTTTTACTTACCTCTTCATATTTATTGAACAATGTGTTGAATATTTAATATATCGTAAATTATAATGAGGTTATCACTTCAATACAATAATCAATAATGATCATATCGTTAATTAATGAACATAATAACTAATATTGTTAATTAATTATAAAGGATTGATGCAGAATGAAAGAAGATCGGAGAGTTCGTAAGACAAGGTCAGCAATTAAGTCTTCATTTATCGAATTATTAAATGAAAAGGAATTAGAAAAAATTACAATTCAAGATATTGCAGATCGTGCAGATATTAATAGAGGTACCTTTTATTTACATTATGAAGATAAATATTTATTATTATCAGATATGGAAGATGAATTTATTTCTCAAATGACATTCTTAAATCATCTTCATAATATTATGGGAAAAGATCCAGAAGATACTGCTAAAAATTTTATTAATATTATTTTAAAAAATATGCTTCAACATATTTCGGATAATATTACTTTTTATCAAACGATCTTACAATTAAATAGGAAGTCAAAACTTGAAGAAAAAATTTATTCCTTAATAGGGGAAAATATGCAAAAATATATTAGTACAAATCATGAGATTGAAGGTATACCAGAAAAATATTTTCATAGTTATGTTGCTGGGGCAACAATATCTACTGTTAAATTTTGGGTGAATGATCCCCAACGTCTTTCAGTTGAAGATTTAACCAATCATATTTTTAAAATTATTTATCATGGACCTTTAAGAATAATGATTCAGCATCAATATAAAACTTTAAATATTGACACAGCGAAATAAAGACTAAGAAAGGAACTATCAATTATGTTGACTGCATATAAACACTCAACTACTAACGAAATAGTTGAAACAAATATAAACCAATCTGCATCATGGATAAATGTTGTCGAACCTGATAGAGAAGAAATTGAGCATTTAATTGAGCAGTACAATCTGCCAGAAGATTTTATTCGTGACCCTCTTGATGCAGATGAAAGTGCACGTATTGAATATGACGAAGATACTGGCTATTCTCTTATTATTGTCGACTTGCCCATTGTAAGTTCTACGAATCGTCATGTTCTCTCATTTGTTACCATTCCTCTAGGTATTGTGATTGGAAATGGTGTGATTTTTACAATTTGTGATGCTGAAAATGAATTTCTTGAAAATTATTCAAGACAAGATAACGTAAATTTAAAATTTCATAGTCGCTTTGCTTTAGATATTTTACTTACTATTTCAAATCACTATAACAGAAACTTGCGTCTTTTAAATAAATCAAGAATCCGTATTGAAAGAGATTTGAAAAATAGTATTACGAATAAACAACTTTATCGTTTAATGGAAGTAGAAAAAAGTTTGGTTTACTTTTTAGCAGCTTTAAAAGGGAATGATACGATTATTAAAAAATTATTCCGTTTGCCTGCAATTAAACGTTTTGAAGAAGATGAGGATTTATTAGAAGACTTAGTCATTGAAAATAACCAAGCGATTGAAACAACTGAATTATACACAGGTATTTTAGAAAGTATCACGTCATCGTATTCTTCATTACTTTCAAATGAAATGAACAATATTATGAAGACATTAACTCTTTTTACGGTATTACTTACACTACCTACACTTGTCTTTAGTTTCTTTGGTATGAACGTTCCATTACCTATTGATGATAAGAGTTACGTTTCGTGGCTGGTTATCGTAGGAATCTCTTTAATATTAGTCACTATTGTAAGTATTTTCTTATGGCGTAAACAAAAACTTTAATAAAAAAGTAACCCTTGCAATATATCGCAAGAGTTACTTTTTTATTCTGCTGCAGCTTTGTAAGCTTTTCTTCGTGATAAAACTAAAGTGACAATCACGGCAATTATAAACGCAATAAACATACCTATTAATTCCTACTTACTAATACATCAAAAATCCTGGGACAATTCATTATCCCAGGATTTTTTCAATACTAATTCTGACATTCTTAACTTTGAATATATTTCGTGATGTTTAATTAAGTAAAAGTATATTTAGATGTTATGATGTAAAACTGTTACACATTAAATAGAAATTTTTGGGGAGTTATAATGATTCTAAATATAATAGTTAGCTACTGTTAATACCTTTTTATATTTGTATGCATCTTCTATTCTAAGTTGCTTATTCTAAGGAGTGATGTTCTTTTTTTCTATTTAAATCACCGTAATCGTTAGTTTCATTAAACTATTGTATATCTGTCGCTAATGCTCTAAGATGTTGTTTCTTGATATACATTTTAAAAGTGATTTTAAATATATGGGGCTTACATCAAATAATATAAGTAAATTCATTCTTGATGCTACATATTCAAATGATGTTGTATCGTGATGTATGTACAGAATTAGTCATTGTTAATTTCAAGTGAATCGTTATTTGATAGCTTATATCTCTTCACTCAAAATCTATATTTATTATGCATTTAAATTCGTTTCATTGACCTACTAAAAATTTCCAATAGTCTCATGCGACATTCTAAAAAAAATAATAATATTGTGCATCTATAAAATTGTTATCGTTTTCATTTGAAAATAAACGAAATTTTTTTATTTTTAACTATTAATATCTCTTTCATTTTCATATATAATAACTTTTATTATTCAAACAGACCTAAATCCCCGCACACAAATACTATACAAGATGAGGAGACTTATTTATGAGCAGTACTCTTTTTTCACATGAAAATATTACTTCTATGACTAGGAGAAACATCAATCATGTTCTTATATTATTTTCTTTAACTAATGAATTAGAAATGACAATCAATGGAAAATATCATCAATTATCAAATCATATTGCAATCATTAATCAAGGCGATTTATATCAAATTAATAAAGGAAGAAATCTAATTGAGCTCAAAATACCAATGGCTTACTTTTATCTTGAAGACGCTGCTTTTTTTAATTGCCACTTTGATGCTCATCTCTTACAATCAAGTCATTTTATCAAATCAATCATTTTAAATAATATAGAACATATGTACAACACGTCTCATCACGATGACAAAGTCATTCCAAAAATTATACGAACATTTTATAAAGAAGCAGTTATTAGACATCCTCATATATATATTCCAAAGATTCCTGTTGAACAGCATATCTTAACAAATATACTTACATTCATTCATGATCACATTACTTCCAATATTTCTCTACAAGATATTGCAGCACATGCACTTATTTCTGAGTCATATTGTTCAAATTTATTTGTACGTATATTGAATATTAATTTTAAAGATTATTATACAAGTTTGAAAATCAATCATGCTATTAGGTTACTCATTTGTACGAATAACTCTATTACAAGTATTTCTGAACAATCTGGTTTTAGTAGTCATACCAATTTTACTAATCAATTTAAAAATTATCTTAATTTAAGTCCAAAACAATTTCGTTCTCAACTGAATCATTCTGATCCTATATCTGCGATACGATTGAAGAGTGACATTGAACCTAAGCATTTTGAATTAATCTCTCTATTTGAAACAACTGAACACTTATCTACCGAAACGACTATCATTGATCTTGAGCAATTAGAAGCCCTTCAACATACTCGATCTTCAAAAGCATTTATTCATTTTAAAAATATTAATGAATTATTCCAGTTTGTTTTTAATGATTATTATGTTATCGATTTATCTTATTTACCTAAACCAGCCATTTTGATTAATGATATGAATGATATGAATCAACATTCAATTAACGGAACTTTACTCAATCGCTGCTTCGAAAAATTATTTGAAAAAAATATCAGTTTAGCCGTCGTTATCAAAAATAAATCTGAGTTCACTACTTTTTACGATTTAATTATGACGTTTTTAGAAAATAATCAAGATTATAAATGGAATAAAAAAAGTGTACGATTTATGCTAGTATTTGATACCAAGTCAATGACTATTCAAGATATTCATCTATCATATTTAAAACTTAGAAACAAAAATCGTTCGATTAAATATGGTGTTTTAGTGGAAGGATTATTACATCAGTATGAAAAGTTACAAGAGGTCTATGATACAATGAAGCGTCTTAATTTTGATTACTATTTTGTTGACATTGAAAATATTGATACGAAAAATATATTAATTGAACACCAACGCGGATTTACTCATGCAAATACTCACTTCGAAAACTACATTCATTTTATAAAGAATTCTAATATACCTTCGACTCAATTTGTCTATAGTAGCTTATCATTACGTTGCTTTAAGTATACAAATGACGGTAAACATCCACTTCAACTAGCAGATTTAGTTTGTCATTTAACGGCACTATTAAAATATGGAGGCGGTATTTGTTATCACCTTTTTGAAGATGATCCGATGTTTATTGCATTATTTAATCGACATGGGAGTTTACTCCCAATTATGCATCTGTATCAATTTATTGCAGCATTTATCGATGTGCCTATCCATATTTCAAATAATTATTTAATGAGTCAAAAAGATGGAAATTACCATTTTATCTTATTTAATAAAATTAATGATCGCTACTTGTCTGACAGTAAACAACATTATCAAATACTAAATAAATTAAATGAAAACAGCTTAATTATCGCAAATACATTAAATAAAGAACATGGGACGATTCATCAATTAATGTCTCAAGATAATTTACCTGTATACATCGAAAAAAGTATTATTCATCAATTAGATAGATGCAATCAACCTAAAACAGAACTATTTATACAAGAAGAAACCAACCATCCATTTAATATGACATTGCATCATGATGAAGTGAAATATATTTATATCAAATCTGTTTAAAATTAATTTTAAAGGGATATTAATAAAATAAGGAGATGATTAGTTTGGACAAACAAAAAGTGACTCAAGCGATTGAGAAAGTTTTAAATACTTCTAAAATTGGCGTATTATCAACTGCCTATAATAATAAACCGAATAGCAGATATATGGTGTTCTATAACGATGGTCTTAATTTATATACAAAAACAAGCAATAAAAGTTCTAAAGTAAAAGAAATTCAAAGTAATCCAGAAGCATATATTTTACTAGGATATAATGAAACAACAAATAATAGTTTTGTTGAAATAGAAGCAAGTATTGACATTGTAGAAGATCAGAAAGTCATTGATTGGTTGTGGGAAACACAAGATAAAACATTCTTCGATTCCAAAGAGGATCCTAATTTATGTGTGTTAAAAATAAATCCAAAAACGATTACTTTAATGAATGATGATGATATTGATACACCAATCACAATTGATCTTTAATTTTATTTTTAATAAGAGTAGATAGAATGTATCATGAATTCTATCTACTCTTATTTGCTTATCATTTATATTAGTTGAAGTACAATTGAATTTTTGTGAAACTTTTATTGTAATTTAATTCTATTTTTTGTACAAATAAATTAATATATTTAAGGATAGTCTTAATGAAGAACAAAAAAGGTTTAGGGTTAGGAATTGCTTTAATTGCAATTATGTTAATTGTTAGCATTATTTTAGTCCTTGTCATGCTAAATGGTCACCAAAAAGAATCATACTATGGCTATATGAAAGATAGTCACACGATTGATAAAATGGTAAATGAACAAACTGAGAAAGTAGAGAAAAATGTTAAATTATCATCTAACACTAATGTAAAAGTGAAAAAAGGCGATTTTGTCTTTTTAGTAAAAGAAAAAGGTTCTGATTCATTTTCTAGAGTATCAAAAGTAAATCATGATGATGTGCCACATGGTCTCATGATGAAAATTCATGAAATGCATGATATGAAAGGCATGTAGTTTTTGATATATTAGAAAGTGTAAAGAGCGAGATAACATTCATTTGAAATCAGTTATCTCGCTTTTTTGTTTGAATAAAAAAGCATCGCTTATCCAAGCGACGCTAAAAATGTCAGATGTCCTTTTTTAAATTGATTCTAGATATTTCTTACCTTTTTCTTTATCATAGACATGTTCCCATTTAGAGATAACTACTGTAGATAATGCATTACCAATAACGTTCACACATGTACGAACCATGTCTAACAAACGATCTACACCGATAATTAACGCAAGACCTTGAGCTGGTAAGCCCATTGCCCCCAATGTTGTTAATAACACTACGATAGATACTCCTGGCACACCTGCCATACCTTTAGATGCAACCATTAATGTCACCATTAAAATGATTTGTTCAGATAATGATAAGTGAATACCATACATTTGAGCAACAAATAAAGCAGCGATAGATTGATATAGGGCTGATCCGTCTAAATTAAACGAATATCCAATTGGTATAACAAAAGAAGTCACTTCTTTTGGAGAACCAAATTTCTCCATTTTACTCATCATTACTGGTAATACTGCTTCAGAACTTGAAGTAGAGAAAGCAAGCAATAATTCATCTTTAAGTATTTTAATGATTGAGAAAATACTAATTCCACAAATCCTTGCTACAATACCCAAAACAACAATAATGAAGAAAATCATCGCAAATACAACTACTAAAACAAGTTTAGCTAATGGAATTAAAGCTGAAGCACCGAATGTCATAACAGTTGTACAAATAAATGCAAATACACCAATTGGTGCTAATTTTAAGATTTTATTAATCATCCAAAATACGGCTTCTAATGTACCGTTTAAGAAACCTTTAACTGGTTCAGCCTTTTCTCCAATTGCAGCTAATCCCAAACCAAAGAATACTGCGAAGAAAATAATTGGCAATAACTCACCCTTAGTTAAAGCTTCAAAAATATTAGTTGGTATAATATTTACGATTGTATCAATAAAGTGGTTACCGTATGTAGATTGTTCTGCGGCAGACGCAGTTGATTGATATTTAGTAATATCGCCTTTAGGTAACTTATCAGGATCTAATCCAATTCCTGGTTTAAAAACATTACCAATAATTAAACCTAAACCGATGGCGATGGTTGTAATAATTTCGAAATAAAGAATTGATTTCCATCCATAACTTCCTATTTTCTTCGAATCCCCTAAATTCGAAATAGATAAAGCAAGTGAACAGAATACAATTGGGATGATGATCATTTTGATTAAGTTTAAGAAAACGTCACCGAAAGGTTTAATATAATTTGCAACACCTGTTTGTCCAAATAATAATAAACCAATTACTACACCTAGCACTAATGCAATTAATACTTGCATAGGTAGGCTAACTTTTCTCTTGAACAGAGTCACGTTGAAACCCCCTTCTTCTGACATCGCTTAATTATATCAAATTATTCAAAATTCGGATATAACAAATTAAAAACTATTAAATAATATACATATTTAATTTGGCAAAAATAATTAATTAAAAACAGAAAAATGAGAATATTTTTAGAATATAGATGTTGAAATTCAATCACTATCTTTAACCTTCTCAATGTAAGAGCGGTTGATAAATGAATAACATTACTCTAAAACCTTTTTTAACTAACTCGTTTACCTTTACCATTTAACAAAAATTTCATTTAAAAAAACAATATCTATTTTTCCATAGACATTGTTTTTTTGAGTAGTAATCACCATTAATATCTCTAGTTCTACATATTGATTATATATCATGGCTTATAATTTTGGTTGAAATAGTTATGTTTTGCACTTTTAATGCTTTTCTTGGTTTCCGTATCAAAGCCTTCGACTAAAATACCTTTATGTGTACCAATTGGCTGAATGATATATGTTAAATTAGGCTCGTCTTTAAACACTACTTGTTTATAATAGACGCCTCTTTTAGCACTATATAATGTTTTTTCTGATTTAATTTTATCTTTCAAATGTTTTTGTTCTATGTAATTGTCTACAAGTTGTACATTTTTATGCCCTTGATACGCTTTCGTTCCAAAGAAGAACGCAATAGCTAATACAAGAGAAATAGCTAATATAATAATAATTCTAATAATCTTTTGCTTCTTACTCATCAGAGCACTCCTTCATCCTCTTACTCAATAAAATAGCTTCTTTTATCATTTAAATAATTATGAATGAAATAGTAACTTTTTTAAAGTGATACCTCTTTTTTGTAACAAAATATACTAATAATTTAATTTAGAATTTGAAATAAATCAACATTCTAAATTTATATGTAGCCTTAGTTAAATTTATTTTTAAATTTATTAAAAAACTTATATAATACTCTGACAATAGTCTTGACATTAGCTATTGTTCATACTATCTTTAAATAAGTTGAGGGGGGAAAAATATGTATGTAAAGGACAGTTATTTAAGTAAACAATTATGTTTTTTACTTTATGTTACTTCAAAAGAGGTAATTAAAAAATATACTCACTATCTAAAAGAGTATGATTTAACATACACAAGTTTTATGGTTCTTATGGCTATTGAAAACGACGAAAAAATAAACATTAAGTCCCTTGGTCAACGTGTCTTCTTAGATTCTGGAACTTTAACGCCTCTCTTAAAAAAATTAGAGAAAAAAGGTTACGTACAACGCATGCGAGAAAAAGAAGATGAACGTAATTTACAAATTTCATTAACTCAAAATGGTAGAGACATTAAACCAGTATTAGAGCAAATTTCTAATCAAGTGTTTAATGATTTTGATATTTCTGACGATGAAGCGGATGGTCTTGCTAGTAGCTTAAGACATATTATTTCAGAGAACTTCGGCTCTAATGCTGAATAGTTAATACACATGACAAAAGCTAAGTAATTATTGTTCCTTCTTTCTTTTATTTTCTAACTAATACATAATATCGACGTCTTTTGTCATGTTTCTTTATTCCACATCTTTCACTTTTTAATTCTTCAAACTTTCAAATTGCTTTTACTTTACGTGTAGTATCTCTATTTATATAATGATATTGTAAAATTTCAATATATTTTATGACATATTACTCTGAAAAGGAGATTTCATATATGAATAATAGAGAATTTTTTGATCAAGCTATTTTTAAAAATAATCCAAGAGATGTATTTCGTGATCTAGGTGAACAAGTATTTAACCAATTTTCAACTAAAAGCTTCCCAACAAATGTTTACAGTCAAAAAAATCAATATGTTCTAGAAGCCGAATTACCTGGCGTAAAGAAACAAGACATTCATCTTAAATATGAACATGCTACTTTAACGATTAAAGTAATTAAACAAGTATCTGAGCAAACAGGTAGTGTTCAATTAAGTGAACGCTCAAGCGGAGAATTGGTAAGACGCTTTGAATTCGAAGATATTAATAAAAATCAAATCAAAGCAAGTTATGAAGATGGTGTTTTAGTGGTGATTTTACCTAAGAATGTCACTGAAGAAGACGAAGGTACTACAATTACAGTAGAATAAATAAAAGAAGTTGAGATATAACTTTCAGAAAAATAGCCAGTAAATGAATGATTAGACATTCATTTACTGGCTTATTTATAATTCTTCGTATTATTGCCTTACTCTCTTAGAGGGTAGTTTCAGCTTGCGTTATTATTTCAACCTCTCATCAAAGTACGTTGTATTCATCTTTCATTTTACATTAAATTATTGAAAAAATAGGTGCTTAGCATAAGCTAATAAACAAACGTAGTGCTAGTGCACTACGTTGTATATTTATTTTGCGTATTCTTTTTTGTAAAGATGACCCATTGTAATAAAAGCAAGTATTCCAAATACAGCTAGTAAAATAAATGCTAAATGACTTGAACCTGTCAATGAAGTAACATACGTGATAACAAGTGGTGGGAAGAAACCACCTAACCCTCCCATCATAGACACAATTCCGTTTGCAGTACCAGATTCTTTAGCAAAATAAGATGGCACAAGTTTAAAGATGAGTCCATTTCCTAATCCAGCACAAATACTAATTGTTAAACAACCTATAGTAAATAAGGCAATATGACTTGAAACACCTAAAATAACTGCACCGATGATCATCGCAACAAAATCTATCATCAAGGCTTTAACCGCGTTGAATTTATCTCCTAAAATCCCACCCACAGGTCTTAAGAATGTTGCTAATGCGATAAATACTCCTGATCGAATACCTGCATCTACTTTATCTATTCCGAAATTATTAACTAAATAGTTAGGTAAGAATAAACCAAATGCTACAAAAGCACCAAATGTAATAAAGTACCATAAACTCAAATAATATAGTTTGTAGTTTGAAGATAGATCTTTAACTTGAGCGCCTAAAGGTACTTTAACTTTAGGTTCTTTAGCATCTCCAAGGAAAAACATTAATATTGCAAAAATAGCGATAATAATAAGATAACTTCTTACTGTTGTTTGCCATCCTACAATACCCGCAATAGGAGGTGCTAAGAATGATGAAATTGCTGTACCAATATTTCCCATTCCATAAATACCATTTGCTAATCCTACTTTGTCTTTTGAAAAATATTTAGGAACTGAAGTGACACCTACAGAGAAAATAGCTCCTCCTACTCCTAAAAAAAATCCAGACGCCATTAACATACCAGGCGATTGGGCTTGTCCTAAGAAGAAAATAGGAAATAATAATATAATAAAACTACAAAAGAATACCCATTTAGCGCCAATAATATTCGTTAAATAACCAAATGGTACACGAAGAATCGATCCTAGGATAACTGGTATCGCTAAAATAATTGATAACTGTCCTGGATTAATTTTAATATCTTGTGAAATGTATGGCATCAATGGAGAAATAATGCTCCAAGCCATGAATCCAACTACAAGACTTAAAGTTTGTAACGTAAGTTGAAAACCACCCTTAGTTTTATTCATTTTTTCACCTTCATCAATTTTTATTTTCTATTATCGATAATTAAATCACATATCAATATAGTCAATTTGTGTGATTAATTACTGATTACATTTAAATTTTAATCACTTTGTGAAAATATGAACATAAGGAGTTTCCCTTATCCTCTCTAATAATCCCCCTATATTTAAATAATAAGACAAAGAAAAACCAACACATGAATATTATGTGCTGGTAAAATTATAGTATGAGTGTCATTATTTAAGTCTTTCAACATATTTAAAAGTCTAAAAGTTTCTTCTTAAGCGCATATTCTACAAGCTCTGGTTTAGATTTTAAATTTAATTTAGTCATAATATGCGTTTTATGTGCCTCAACTGTTTTGACGGATACAAACAATTTTTCAGCAATTTCTTTATTTCCATATCCCTTTGCAATTAATGGTAATATTTCTAATTCTCTTTTAGAAAGTATTTTGAAAGGATCATTAGTGGCTTTTTCATCTTGATTAGAAACATTTACAAATTCATTTACTAATGACGTCGTTAGTTTCATATCAATATACGTTTCACCTTTATACACTGTTCGTACTGCTAAAATGAGTTGTTCATCTGGTGAATTTTTTAAAATATATCCTTTAGCACCATTTCTTAAAACATGAAACAAATATTCTTCATCTTCATACATTGTTAAAATTAATATTTTTGTTTCAGGAAAACTTTCAGAAATTTTGCTAGTAGCAATTAAGCCAGACTCACCAGGTGGCATACTTAAATCCATAATTAATACATCCGGTTTGTACTCCATCACTTTCTGATACGCTTCTACTCCATCAGCTGCCGTAGCTACAACTTCCATGTCTTCTTGAAAGTTTAATATCATAGAAAAACCTGTTCTTACTACTGCATGATCATCTGCAATTACTATTTTCAATTATAAGTCAGTCCCCTTACGCTCTCTAGAGTGGCACTTCTAAAGTGATAATCGTTCCTTTTCCTAAATGGGTTTCTATATTCACTTTTCCGTTTACAAGCTCTGCTCTTTCATTCATACCATACAATCCTAGTCCTGTACCTTGTGGTTGAGAATTCGGATCAAACCCTTGACCATGATCAATCACTTCAGCCATTAATAAACGTCCAACTTCCTGGACAAAGACATCTACCGAACTTACGCCTGCATATTTTAATGCATTAAATACCGCTTCCTGTACCACACGATAAACCACCGTTTCTACTTCACTATCATATCTTTTATCTTGAATGTTAGATTGATATACAATTTGCATACCATAATTATTTTCAAATTGTTTAAAATATGATTTAAAAGCCGCTTCCAAGCCTAAATCATCTAGAGATGAGGGTCTTAATTCAACTGATAGATGTCTTATATCATCAATCAATTTAGACATTAATCCCTCAATACGTTGTGATTGTTGGACAAGTTCTGAGGATTCTTTTTGATATTTCAGCAATCTGAGTTCAACATCAATATTTAGCATTTCTTGTACAACACTATCGTGTAGTTCTCTAGAAATACGTTTTCTTTCATTTTCTTGCGCGGAAATTGTTTTTCTCATCATCTGACGTTGATACATTTTTTCTTGTCTTTCAATTTGCGGCGAAATATCTTGAAGTGTAAATGCATATATCTCATTATCTTCATCAATCGCTTGATAAGAAGCTGTAAATGGTCGAACTTTATGATCTACTGTTTTCATAAACACTTGAAAATTGATATCGTTTGGTTTAGATGTGTCTAAATAACAATTTTTGCAACTTTGAAGTTCAAATTCATTTGAATACCCTTCACAACGTTCACAAATCGCATTTGTCATCGCACTATAATTATTATCTTTTGAAATAATTTCTTCAGCGGCGTCATTCATTGCAATGATTTTTCCTTCTTTGTTTACAAAAACAATTTTTTCATTTGTAGTTTCATAATATTTTTTTAGTAAGTCTTCCATTTGCAGATTATACAACTCTAACACATATATCACCTAGATTTCTTCATTAAATTCCCACAAACGGCCTTTAATATTTAATTGATTAATCGCTTTAGGCAATGTTCTACTACCTCTTTGTCCTAATAATAACACGCCTGCAACATGCTGTTCATGCCATAATGGTATAGCAACGAGCGCGTTTAAGTTTTCACTCATCAAAATAGGATACTTAATTTTTTCTTCTGGCGTTATTGTTTTGGAAACATTTTCTATAACCATTCGCTTTCCTGTTTTCATGACTGTTCCAGCTAAGCCTCTGCCTTTTCTCAAAACAATCAATTTATAACGATTGTTTAGATTACCTGAAACATATTGCCATTTAATAGGTCCAGAAGGTTCGTGGTTTTCATATAGGGCAACACCAGCAAAATCACAATTTTCTTTTTTTCTAAGTATGTCAAGTTCTTGTTGAAAATGTACCGGTTCAAACAAAGGTTCCGGAATCATATATCGTACTCCTTTTATATTTAATGTGCACGAGGTGCTTTATGTTTTCTATATACAATATAACGTCTTTTCGTATATGCTAACGGAATACTCCATACATGTACAAGACGTGTGAATGGCCAACAAGCTAATATTGTAAATCCTAATAAGATATGAATTTTAAATGATAATGGAACACTTGTCATTAATGATGCATTAGGTGAGAAGATAAATAAGTGTCTAAACCATATAGAAATTGTTTGGCGGTAATCAAAATCAGTTATCATTGCATTAGTAACTAATGTTGAGAAACATCCCATAAATATAATCAATATTAATAAGAAATTTACGAAAATATCAGAAGCTGAACTTAACTTTCTCACATTATTAATAGTTAAACGTCTTGCTGTTAAAAGTAACATTCCAATTAGAGTCATTATACCAAAAATACTACCAATATAAACAGCTCCAAAGTGATATGTACTTTCGCTTATACCAAGTCCATCTATCCATTCTGCTGGAATAGCTAATCCCACCACATGGCCAAAAAATACTGGAATAATTCCTAAATGAAATAACAGGCTGCCCCATTTAAGTTGTTTCTTTTCTAAAAACTCACTTGATTTTGCAGTCCATGAAAATTGATCATATTTATATCGAGCAATATGACCAACGATAAAAATTGCCACACATAAATATGGGTAAATAATCCAAAGAAATTGATTAAGCATGATGTGTCACCTCTTTTGGAATGTCTAAACAAGCTTTTAATGTTTCTCGTAATGCACGAATCACATAAGCGTAAGGATTATTCTCCTTAGCTAATTGATTTGCCATTTCATAGGTACCATCTTCAATAATCATAATCACTAACTCAATATTGCCTTCTGCACGAGGATCATTATGCCAACTTGCTACGTGTAAAAACTGCAACATCAATGGTAGATAATCCGATAATTCATTATCTACCATTTTTAATCCAAACATTTCATAAAGTACTTTTAGTTTTGCGAGCATTTGACCTCTTTCTTTTTGAGTATCAAATTTATTGTAAGTCATATAAAGTGGTGATGTTTTATTGAAATCAAATGTATCCGTATAAATTGCTTTAATTTCAGATAAAGTAAATTGATACATAATTTCACGATATTTCATTAAATCTGCATATCCTGGATGTGAAGGATGAATCGTTTCTTCAAATGTATTAGGATGAAACGTCAACTTTTCTGGAAAATTAAGTTGTTGTGCAAGATATCCAAAACTTTCTTGATAGTATTTAAATTGTGTTAGATTAATCACGGAAAATACCTCCATAGAAATTCTCATTATAAATCTCTTGACCAGATTTTCCTGACGTTGAACCTACTGGAACACCGCAACCTTCACAATTGTCTCCGAAATATTCACCGCCATATCCTTGACTACCTTGAGCATGATACGTATCTAAATAGGTTTCTTTATGTGAAGATGGTACAACAAATCGATCTTCATATTTAGCTAAACCTAATAGACGATACATTTCTTTTGTTTGAATTTCTGATAAACCTAAACGTTCTAATCTAGAAGTATCAAATGGTTTGTTTGTGACTTGAGCACGCATATAACTTCTCATCATTGCCATTTTTTGTAACGCTTCTTTCACTGGCTCTACTTTACCTGCTGTAAATAAGTTTGCTAAATATTCAATAGGTAAACGCATCTCTTCGATGGCCGGGAAAATCATATCAGGATTTTGACCTGAATTTTTACCTTCAAAATAACTCATAATTGGACTTAAAGGCGGGCAGTACCATACCATTGGCATTGTTCTAAATTCAGGATGTAATGGAAATGCCAATTTATATTCAATTGCTAATTTATAAACAGGTGAATTTTGAGCAGCTTGGATCCATTCATAACTGATACCATCTTTTTCTGCTTGTTCAATCACTTCTTCATCAAATGGGTTTAAGAAGATATCAAGTTGTTTTTCATATAAGTCTTGTTCATTTTCAGCTGAAGCCGCTTCATGTACACGATCAGCGTCATATAATAAAACGCCTAAATATCTCATTCTTCCTGTACATGTTTCTGAACATACAGTTGGCATTCCTGCTTCAATTCTTGGGAAGCAGAATGTACATTTTTCAGCTTTATTTGTTTTCCAGTTGAAATATACTTTTTTGTAAGGACAACCTGTCATACAGTAGCGCCACCCACGACATGCATCCTGATCGACTAAAACAATACCATCTTCATCTCTTTTATACATAGCCCCTGAAGGACATGAAGCAACACAACTAGGATTTAAGCAATGCTCGCATAGACGAGGTAAATACATCATAAATGTTTCATCAAATTGGAATTTGATATCTTCTTCAATTCTTTGAATATTTGGATCTTCTGGTCCTGTTACATGTCCGCCAGCTAAATCATCTTCCCAGTTTGGTCCCCATTCAAGATTTAGTCTATCTCCTGAAATCAATGAATGTGCCTTTGCCACTGGTGAATGTTTACCTTCTTTAGCTGTTGTTAAATGTTCATAATTATAAGTCCATGGTTCATAATAATCTTTGATTAACGGCATATCTGGATTATAGAAGATTTTACCTAAGGCAATTTTAGACCACTTACTACCTGATTTAAGCTCAAGTTTACCTTTTTTATTTAGTACCCAACCACCTTTATAATGCTCTTGATCTTCCCAACGTTTTGGATAACCTACACCGGGTTTAGTTTCTACATTATTAAACCACATGTATTCTGCACCCGGTCTATTTGTCCAAGTATTTTTACATGTCACACTACATGTATGACATCCAATACATTTATCTAAATTCAATACCATTGCAACTTGCGCTTTAATCTTCAAGCCAATTTACCTCCTTCATTTTTCTAACTGCGACGTACACATCACGTTGGTTTCCAATTGGTCCATAGTAATTGAAGTGATAACTAATTTGTGCATATCCTCCAACTAATTGCGTAGGTTTTAAGTGAATTCTTGTAGGTGCATTATGTGATCCCCCACGAGTATCAGTAATCTCAGAACCTGGTGTTTCAATGTGCTTATCTTGAGCGTGATACATAAACATTGTACCTTTAGGCATGCGGTGTGACGTTACCGCTCTTGCAGTCACAACACCATTTCTGTTATAAACTTCAAGCCAATCATTATCATTGATACCATGTTGCTCAGCATCTTCATTAGATAGCCAAACAACTGGACCTCCTCTGAATAAAGTCAACATACGTTCATTATCTTGATATGTTGAATGAATATTCCATTTTCCATGAGGTGTTAAATAACGTAGAACAAGTGCATCTTGTCCACCTTTTACCTTTTTATCTCTTGCGCCAAATACCATTGGTGGAAGTGTTGGTTTATATACTGGTAAGCTTTCACCAAATTGCTGGAATACTTCGTGATCGATATAGTAACTTTGTCTTCCAGTTAGCGTTCTAAAAGGTACGAGTCTCTCAATATTTGTTGTAAATGGAGAATAACGACGATTATTTTTATTAGAGCCTGGGAATACTGCTGTTGGGATAACTTCTCTTGGTTGAGCTGTAATATTTAAGAACGAAATTTTTTCAGATGCACGTTCTTTTGAAATATCCTTCAATTCCATTCCAGTTTGATTTTCTAAATCTTCATATGATTTTTGAGATAATTTACCATTCGTTGCCGAAGAGATATTTAAAATTGCATCAGCTACTTTACGTGCAGTATCAATACATGGTCTATCATTTCTAACAGAATGTTCATCGTCATCATTCCATGTACCAATCATACTTTTTAGCTCTTCGTATTCTTCTTTAACACTAAAACTAACGCCGTGTGCCCCTACTTTACCTTTCTCAAGTAAAGGTCCTAATGTAACGTATTTATCATAAATTTTAGTATAGTCACGTTCTACAATAGAGAAGTTAGGCATAGTTTTACCTGGAATACCTTCTACTTCACCTTTAGACCAATCCTTAATGATACCGTATTCAGAACCTAGTTCTTGTTTAGAATCATGAGCAAGTGGTGTAGTTACCACATCTTTAAATGTGCCTGGTAAATAATCTTTAGCCATTTCTGAAATTGCTTTACTCAATGTTTTGTAAATGTCCCAGTCAGAACGTGATTCCCATAATGGATCAATTGCTGGATTAAATGGATGAATAAATGGATGCATATCGGTTGAAGATAAGTCATGCTTTTCATACCAAGTTGCTGCTGGCAGTACAATATCAGAATATAACGGCGTTGCAGTCATTCTAAAATCTAATGATACAAGTAAATCTAATTTACCTACTGTATCTTCTCTCCATTTAATTTCCTCTGGTTTATCATCTTCATTTGGTTCAGCCATTAATCCTGAACGTGTACCAAGTAAATGTTTCATAAAGTACTCTTGACCTTTAGCTGAACTTGAAATTAAGTTAGATCTCCAAACAAATAATGTTTTAGGATGATTTTTTCTTAAGTCTGGGTCTTCTATAGCAAATTCTGTTTCTTTATTTTTCACTGATTCAATCGCACGTTTTAAAATAGCTTCATTTGAATCATCGCCCGCATCTCTTGCTTCTTCACCAAATAACAAACTGTTTTTATTAAATTGTGGATATGAAGGCAACCACCCTAAACGTGCTGCTGTCACATTATAATCTGCTGGATGCTGATGTTTAATGTTGTTAGCAAGTGGTGATTTCAATTTATCTACATTAGATTCTTCATATTTCCATTGATCAGTTGCAAAATAGAACCAACTTGTACCATTTTGTAAACGCGGTGGACCTTGCCAATCTTTAGCGAAAGCTACAGTATTCCATCCTTCGATTGGACGACATTTTTCTTGCCCAACATAGTGAGCCCAACCTCCACCATTAACACCTTGGCATCCACATAATAGAACTAAATTCAATACAGCACGGTAAATGGTGTCAGAATTGAACCAGTGGTTAATCCCCGCACCCATAATAATCATCGAACGTCCTTTTGTATCAATAGCATTTTGTGCAAATTCTCTTGCGACTTGTGTCACTAATTCTTGTTTAATACCTGTAACGTTTTCTTGCCATGCAGGTGTATATTTAGATTCACTATCTTCATAAGATTTAGCTTCTAACTCATGACCAAATCGTTTAATACCATATTGACTAGCCATTAAATCATATACTGTAGCAATACGTACTTCTTTACCATCTGCCAATTTAACTTTTTTAGTTGGAATAGATCGTTCGAAAATACCGTCTCCTTGACTATCAAAGTAAGGGAATTGAATGGTTTGTAACTCATAATCTTCTTCTGCAACAGATAAAGCCGGATCAATTTTACTTCCATCTTCTGTTTCAAGTTTTAAATTCCATTGTTTGCCTTCTTCCCAACGTTGACCCATTGTACCGTTTGGAACGACAAGTCGATGGCTAATCGCATCGTGAATTACTGGTTTCCACTCACCATTTTCACTTTTTATGCCTAAATCGCTTGCACGTAAAAATCGTCCTGCCTTATAACCATTTTCATCTTCATCCAACATCAATACAAATGGCATATCTGTATATTGCTTGGCATAATTAACAAACATATCACTTGGTTCATCTTCATAAAATTCTTGTAAGATGACATGTGTCATAGCTTGAGCAACTGCAGCATCTGTTCCTGGATGAGGTGCTAACCAATTATCAGCAAATTTAACATTTTCTGCATAATCTGGTGCTACAGACACCACTTTTGCACCTTTATAACGTACTTCAGTCATAAAATGGGCATCAGGCGTACGAGTAAGTGGAACGTTAGATCCCCACATAATGATGTAAGAGGCATTGTACCAATCACTTGATTCAGGTACATCAGTTTGTTCACCCCAAATTTGAGGGGATGCAGGTGGTAAATCAGCATACCAATCATAAAAACTCAACATTTCTCCGCCTAATAAATTAATAAAACGCGCACCAGATGCATAACTAATCATCGACATTGCTGGAATAGGTGTAAAACCAGCGATTCTATCCGGACCATCTTTTTTAATGGTATAAAGAATTTGTGCTGCGATAATATCTGTTACATCTTTCCAACTTGCACGTACATGTCCACCTTTACCACGTGCTTCTTTATATAATTTAGCTTTCTTTTCATCTTCAACGATAGATGCCCATGCAGCGATACGATTTCCATTATTGTCTTCAAGTGCTTCTGTCCATAGATCTAATAATTTACCTCTAATGTAAGGATATTTCACACGAAGTGGGCTGTATTCATACCATGAAAATGACGCGCCACGTGGACATCCACGAGGTTCAAATTCAGGCATATCTGGACCGCAACTTGGATAGTCAATTTGTTGATTTTCCCACGTAATCACACCATTTTTAACGAAAACTTTCCACGAACACGATCCTGTACAGTTTACGCCATGTGTGGTTCTTACTACTTTATCGTGACTCCATCTTTCACGATACATTTTTTCCCATTCTCTACTTTTACTTTCTAAGACTGACCAATTTCCATTAAACGTTTCAGTTGGTTTGAAAAAGTTTAATCCGAATTTTCCCATTTATATAAATCCTCCTACCTGCAAAGGTCATACGTTACTTATGTTCAATGTTATTTAAAGAAATTTCATTTAAATTGTACATTTTTTCACATGGTTTTTATATTAGGGAATTACCTATTTCATATAAAAGAATCCCTAAAAAAAGTGAGATAACACACGTTTTAAATATCGTGTTATCTCACTTATGACATTCGAAGCGTAAAGAACTATACTTCAATATATTTAATATTTTGGTGCTGCGTTATAATCGATTCATATAAATACTTTTGAGAAGAATGATATGTTTCATCATATTGAATTAAGCATTTTAAATACTGTTGAGATAAGTCTTCTGCTTTGGAAAGTGCTAATTCTTTATTCCCTTTAATAACGTACAATGTTTCATCTATTGTTTGTTTTGAGTATATAATCTTTTCGTCATCCATATAGTTAATGATATGGCCTAATATACAAATTCCTGGATCATGTTTAATATTAAGCTTAGATAATTGATATTCAATAGTGCTTAGTTTACCAACCACTATGGTTTCGTTATAACACGTAGCATTAAAAATGATAGCAATATCATAATCTTCTTTAGTATATCTTCTAATTTGATTAATAATATAATTTAATCGTTTAATTCCCATATAAATTGCCAAAGTCCCACCATTAGCTAAATTACGTATATCCATGTCTTGATCAATATCATCTTTAAAGTGACCTGTAGAAAATGTAACACTTGGTGCTACTGAACGCATCGTTAAACCTAAGTCTAATGAAGCTACCGCTGCACTCGCAGAAGTTACCCCAGGTATAATATCGTAGGCAATCTGATGTTCTTTTAAAATGTCTATTTCTTCAGTTACTCGGCCAAATACTGCTGGGTCTCCACCTTTTAAACGTACAACAACTTTATACTTTTTCGCTGCTGCTACTATTTTTAAATTAATATCTTCTTGTTGAATATGTTTAGTATAAGGTTTTTTTCCAACATCTATGATTTCAGCAGTTGGTTTTGCATATTGTAATATCAGTGGATTGACAAGACGATCATATAAAATAACATCTGCTTGACGAATTAATCGTTCTGCTTGTTTAGTTAGCAAATTAGGATTGCCAGGGCCAGCCCCAATTAAATATACTTTTCCAAATCCACTATTAGTGACTAGAGACATATAAATACGTCTCCATCTTGAATTTCAACTTGATATGTTTCAACACAACCTGTATCAGGTTCTTGCACTTTACCCGTATTCAAATCAATTTTTTGATCGTGGAGTGGACAATAAACGTATTCTCCACTTACAGTACCTTCAGATAGCGGTCCTTCTTTATGTGGACACACATTATTAATAGCATGCACTTGTCCATTTTCTGTTAAAAATATACCGATTTGTTTATCTTTAACAATAACTTTTTTACCAATTAATGGTGTTAATTCATCCATAGTTGTTACTTTAACTTTTTCCATTACACTCATCCTCACACTTTCTCGACATCAAATATTTTTTGTGCTTCTTTATTTTCAACAATAGCTTCCCAAGGTTCTTCTTCAAGTGCTTGTTTTGCATCCATAATTCTATCAAAAAGTTCTTTTTGACGTTGTTCATCTAAAAGCACTTCTTTAACATGATCAAATCCTAGTCGTTTAAGCCATGGTGCTGTTCGTTCAGCATATATTCCAGTCTCTCTGTAATATTGCATAAGCGCACCACACAGTTGTACCACTTGATCTTCTGTTTCAACAGTAGTGAGTAATTGACCTACAGTGACCTCTGTGCCACCGTTACCGCCAATATAAATTTGATAGCCATTTTCTACTGAAATGACACCAAAGTCTTTAACACCTGATTCTACACAGCTTCTTGGACAACCAGAGACACCCATTTTAAATTTATGAGGTGTGTCGATATATTCAAATGTTTTTTCTAATCGAATACCTAAACGTGTCGTATATTGTGTACCAAATCGACAGAATTCCTTACCAACACAACTTTTCACAGAACGCGTTTTCTTACCATATGCAGAGGCAGAACGCATACCTAAATCTTTCCAAACCTTTGGTAACTCATCTTTTTTAAGACCATATAATCCTACACGCTGAGACCCTGTTACTTTAACAAGAGGCACGTTATATTTTTTCGCTACTTCACCTAAACGAATTAATTGGTCAGCATCTGTGACACCACCACGCATTTGTGGAATCACTGAGAAAGTACCGTCATTTTGAATATTTGCATGATAACGTTCGTTCGCAAATCTTGATGCTTTTTCATCTTGGTGTTCATGAGGATATACCATATTTAGATAGTAGTTAATAGCTGGGCGACATTTTGGACAACCATTTTTATCTTTAAAATCAAGTACATGACGAACTTCTTTTGATGTTTTTAAACCTTTAGCTCTAATTTGGGTAACAATTTCATCACGTGTTAAATCAGTACATGCACAAATACCCGTTGGTTTAGCAGCTACAAATTCATCACCTAATGTACATTTTAGTATTTCTCCAATTTGTCCTTTACATTTACCACAAGAATTTCCTGCTTTGGTTGTTTTTGTAACCTCATCTACAGTAGTCAACCCATTTGTTGTAATTGCATTGACAATCGTACCTTTATCTACACCATTACAACCACAAATTGTTTCATCATCAGGCATATCTGCTATTGAAGTTCCACTTTCTTCTCCGCCTTTATGTAGAAGTGACACTAGTGTGTAGTCCTCTAGTGATTCATGTTTTTTCATCATATTATAAAATCTTGAACCATCATCTGTATCGCCATATAAAACGGCACCTACCACTCGACCATCACTTAGGTAGACTTTTTTGTAAATATTATCTACACTGTTAAAGATTTCGATACCGTGTACAGTTTCATCTTCAACGATTTGTCCTGCACTATATAAATCACAACCTGATACTTTTAAAGACGTAAATGTCGTAGATCCTTTATATCCTTCAGTCTCTTTACCTGTTAAATAATCAGCAAGCACTTTACCTTGTTCATAAAGAGGTGCAACTAAACCATATACTTTACCATTGTGTTCTGCGCATTCACCCACGGCATAGATATGTTCATCAGATGTTTGTAAGTAATCATTAACGACGATACCTCGATTCACTTCTAATCCCGCTTCACGAGCTACTTCGGTAAATGGACGTATACCAACAGCCATAACGACTAAATCTGTTTCTATTACTCTACCATCAGCTAGCTTAATAGCTTCTACATCATCTGTTCCTATAATTTCTTTAGAATTTGCTTTTAGTTCAATATGCATGCCTTGACGTTCTAAATCAGCTTTTAACATATCTCCAGCTTTACGGTCTAATTGCATTTCCATCAGCCATTCTGCTAAGTGAAGAACTGTCACATCCATACCTTGATCCATTAATCCTCTTGCACATTCTAATCCAAGAAGACCTCCACCAATAACAATGGCACGTCGTTTTGTTTTAGCAATTTCAATCATACGCTCAGTATCTTCAATTGTGCGCCAACCGATGACACTTGGTAATTCTGATCCAGGTATAGGTAAAACAAATGCCTTTGAACCCGTCGCAAAGATACAGATATCATAAGCTACAGTGATACCTTTAGATGTAGTGACAGTTTTGGATTGTCTATCTACTTTTTCAACTGGATCATCTACAATTAGTTCAATATGATGTTCTTTATACCAGTCATAATCGTTCATAATCGTTTCTTCAACTGTCATTTTCTTTTGTAAAATGTTGGATAACATGATTCGATTATAATTAGGATAAGGTTCTTTACCAATAATTGTAATGTCAAATTGAGAATCTGAACGTTCTAAAATTTCTTCAATTGTTCTTAAACCAGCCATACCATTACCAATCATTACGAGTTTTTGTTTAGCCATATCAATGCCCCTTTTATTACATTTAATTATTATTAAATTCAAATAGTTTTGCACTCACTATTCTTTACAAAGCTATTTTATACCATATTCTTTTGAATTTGTGATTATTTTCACAATTAAATGTAAAATCGGGGATTTCCCTAATAAAAAACATCTTCCATTACATGAGTGAGGATTTAGCACTCATATAATGAAAGATGTATGTAGTTACTATACTGTTAATTCTTTTAATCGCTCTCGAATAATCGATTTTAAAATAGGGTCGAAATTAATAGACGGAGTCATGTGCAATTCATTAGCAATATCCATCTCTGATATAAGACCTTTTACTTTATTAACTAAACGTCCATCATATAAAAACATTGGAACCACAATAAGATGATGATATTGTCTTGAAAGTTGATCTAAATCATTTTTAAACGTAATATCTCCATATAACGTACGGCAATATATAGGTTTGTCTTGCTTTAACTTAGTACTAAATTCTTTTAGTTCATCATGTGCTTTAGTATAAGAAAAGCTACCATGTGCAATCAATACAACTGCCACATCTGACTCTTTATTCATATCCACATCATTAATACGTTGTTCTACTAAATCCACCATATATGGATGCGTACCAAGAGGCGCACTAATTTCATAGGTTATATTTGGATGTGCTTGTTTAATGTTTCTTAACATCTCTGGAATGTCTACAATGTAATGCATAGCTGAAAATATAAGTAAAGGTACAACTTTAAATTGCGTTTCTCCTTTTTCTATTAAATTAATAATCGTATGTTCAACACTTTTTTCTTCACTTTCAATAAAACCAAGCTCATAAGCGTAAGTTTCATCTTGTAATAAACTATCTATAAATTCACCGAGTGCTTTATTTTGATCTCCTTTTCTCATGCCATGAGCTACTAGAATATTCGCAACCAAATGGTTTCCCCCTTATTATTTTAATGTTGATTAAAATAATAAGATTTTCTGAATATTAAGTCAATATGTTTTGAATTAAAAGAGCGTCTTACTATGCTTTTATACTGTCTCTTTTTCCGTTTAAATAGGCATAAACAAGCCCTACAAAAATACCTCCACCAATATAGTTACCTACAAAAGCAAATACGATATTTTTTAGCACATCTATCCATGATAATGCATCACTATTATAAAAAATCATTCCTGCATATAATCCAGCATTAAATACAACGTGTTCATATCCCATAAATACAAATACTATAACACCAACAGCAATGAAAAATGCGCGAGCTAAACCTTCTTTAAAAAGCATTGAAACATAAATACCAATATTAATAAAGAAGTTACAGAATATCCCTTTGATAAGAATATTTAACCAAGTTGATTCTACCGTTTTTAAATGTACTGTTTTACTTAGACTTGCAACCATTTCAGGTGTCATCACATGTGTACCCTTCATTAATAAGAATAAAATAAACCCACCTATAATATTTCCAATAAAACAAAATAAGAATATGTATAACATTTTTTTAACTGCAATGACTTTGTAGTACCATCCGACAGTTAAATACATAAAATTACTAGTAAGTAATTCTGAATTAGTTAGAACAATAAGAACTAAAGCTAAACTAAATGAGATTGCTCCTAATAAATTAACAAGTCCATCATTTGTTCCTGCAAACTGTGTTTTGATTGCTAACATAAATACTGTAACAATAGCTAATAAAAATCCTGACATCATTGACTTTAGTAAATATCGTCCAGGTGTTTGAGTTGCCATAACTTCTTTCATTTGTACCTGTCTTACAGCCGCTTTAATAAGATCTTTTGTAGTATATGTATCTTCAATTGTTGTATGGTTACTTGTCATATTCCCTCTCCTTAATTCATTTATAATTTTATATTATATATAGTGAAGTGCATTTTGAATAGAGGATATTAAAAAAGAGCAACATATGGAGGTTTATTTTCCATATCTTGCTCTTGTCATGATATTAATGTGCTTTTTTTAATTTTGAAAAATAACGTAATCCTGAAGCAAAAATACCATAGCCTAATGCCGTTCTTAAAATATATTTTATGACGCCATTATTTAAACACTTTGAATTAATTAATAATGTTGGAATTAAAGTACTGATTGAAAATAATCCCAGCACTTTTAAATATCTTTCTTTCATACTATATCCTCCTCTTTTCAACATTATTATAACTTAAAAGTTCAATTTAATTTTGACATCCTCGTGACGATTCATTCATTAAGTAAGGCTTCTAGTTGATCTAATGTTGAATTCATACCTGCTTCCATTCCCATATCTACCGCTTGTTGAGCTGCTTCTTTAGTTGGAAACACTGACGTAGACGTAACAGTAGTCATTTGTTTATTATCTGAGTTAAAATTGATTGAAATATGCATACCAGGTAAACGCGTATCTTTTTCTCCCTCAGGTGTAGCAAAGTAATCAAAGTATTCAAGATACTTCGGACGATCCACTTTTCGATATTCTGTTAATGTATAGCTTGTCTGTTCTGAGGTTTCTATTGCAAAGAAGGCTTCCCCGCCTTCTTCAGTATTAAAACGATATACTTTTGTCTTAGCGCCTTGAGGATGAAACCATTGCTCAAATAACGATGGATTTGTATAGGCATCAAATACATCATTGATAGGAGCTTTAAATGTTCTTTTAAAAATTATTTTATTTTCTTTTACATCGATTGACATCGTTATCTCTCCTAATTTCTAAAATGGTGATTTCTATAATTTAACAACTATTATATTTTAAGACAATAAAAAAACAGGCAAAGTTAGAACTCTGCCTGTTTTTTAACTTTATTATTCTTCAATAGGAAATTCTAAATCAAATTCCACATTTAATGTTTTACCTAATAAGAAACCACCAGTTTCTAATGGTTGGTTAAATGTAACACCATATTTTTCACGATCAAGTTCACCAGTAATAACTAAACCTGCTGTATTTTTATTATTAAGTGGGTTTAAGCTAATACCTTTATAATCTAAATCAAATGTTTCTTTTTGTGTTTGATCTTTAATTGTTACATTACCAGTAACTGAACGATCATCAACACTAATAATTTCAAATTTAATTTCAGGATATTGTTCAACGTTTAAGAAATCTTCACTTTTAAGATGATTATCACGATCTTCTACTTTAGTATCAATAGAATTAGCTTGAACAGTAAAAGTTCCTTTTAAAGAACTTAAATCATGAAAGTCACCTGTAATATCTGCATCAAAATCGTTAAAACGTCCTTTTACATTACTAATTACAAGGTGTTGTATTGAGAAATTTACACCTGAATGAACTGGATCTAAATTAAAGTTAGCCATTTATTTTCCCTCCAATAGTGAAATGATAAAAATAATAGTATTCATTTTATCTATCTTCCACTTTAATATAATTATTATACTCAGTATATTAAATAAATCTAATGAAAATGACAAACTAAACAACTTAATTAAAATAAATTAATTGTTCTGACTTTATTTTTTTTATCTTTATTCCCTATTTTTATAAAAATAATGATTTTGAATGTAAGATTTTTAAATATTTCATAAACTATATAAAAACATAATTAAAAGACCTAATTTAATATTTAAACAACAATAAGTTAGGTCTTTTGTATTATGCTATAAATATTTTTTCCATTCTTTGACTTTATAAGGGTCTTCTACTTTTTTACCATTGATAAAAACTGTTGGAACAGATTGAATATGATTTTCTTTTGTTAACTTTTTCTGTTTTTCTGCTTCCTTCCAAGCATCACTATTTTTAGTTTTATATTCTTTTTTTATGCGATCTTTTTGTTTTTGAGAAATATTTAATTGGTTAATTTCTTTATCTAGTAATGTTTCAGTAATCCACTGTTTTTTTTCATCTTGTTGATGAGCATATATATTTTTTTGGAAAGTAAGATATTCTTTTGGTGCAATAGCTTGAATAGCATTCCCTGCTCTAGAGCCCATTAATGAATCTTTTCCAAGAAAACTTGCATTAATAAATTGATATTCCACTTTATTTGTATCAATATAATCTTTTTTTATGATAGGCATGACGTTATCTTCAATTTTTTTGCAATAAGGACATTTATAGTCTCCATATTCTACAATTAAAATTTTCCCATTTCTTGTATGAGCTGGGGTTGTTTCTTTTTTCTTTTGAGAGCAAGCGACAACGATAATGATTAAACATATGATCGCAGCTCCAATAAAAATCAATTTTTTCATATATACTCCTTAAGATTGTTTCAGTTAATTAAGATTTTCTTCCTTATAATCCGAATCATGTGTACTAATATATTGTTTCGTATCAAAGTGCTCTAAATAGGTTGCCTTCTTATCTTTAAATTGATATGTATAATAATGCATTTCATCGTTGTTGCTTAATGGTCTATATGCTAATACAACATACTTACCTTTTTCATACACATATATATTAGCGTCTTTTTTATCAAAGTGTTTTACCACATCGCCTTGTTCATTCCTAGCAAGTCGTTCTTGTTTTTTATCTTGTAGTTTTACAGCTTTATCTATTTTATTAGCATATTCATCATTACCGCAACCCGCTAGCAATATGACACATACACTTAATGATGCAATCAATCTTTTCAAATATCTTCACTCCTACTTTTTCTAATCTAACCTAATATAACTCTTACTATTATACTATGCATATACTGATTATCATACAGTGGTTTTGCAATATAAACTAGACTATTAAAAAATATTATATTTTAAGTTTTATAGTTATATATTTAAAAAAATAATTATTATTTTATACTAAAGTATGAGTAAATTAATTTACTAAATGTGTGTAATAATAGAACTAATTTGATAAAATAGTTTAGAATTCTTAAAAATACAGAGGAGTAGATAATCATGAAATTCGTAAGTTTAACACCTGAAGAATTTGAAAAATTCACATCCGAACATTTTTCTCACTATACACAATCTCGAATACACTTTGATAATAGAAATGAGATGAAACATGATGTACATGTTGTAGGTGTTAAAGATGATAGTGGAGATGTCATTGCAGCAACATTAATGACTGAAGCACGCGCATTAAAATTTTATAAATATTTTTACACACATCGTGGTCCAGTAATGGATTATAGCAATATCAAACTGGTTCACTTCTTTTTCAAATCACTAACAGAATATTTAAAAAAACAAAATTGTCTATTTGTTTTAGTAGATCCATATATTTTAGAAAACCTACGTAATGCAGATGGAGAAATCTTAAAAAGCTACGACAATCGTGCAGTGATTAAAACACTTGAAGACTTAGGATATAAACATCAAGGCTGGTCTGTAGGTTATAGTACAATGAGTCAAATTCGTTGGTTGTCTGTACTTGATCTTAAAGATAAAACTGAAGACCAATTACTAAAAGAAATGGACTATCAAACACGTCGTAATATTAAAAAGACGTATGAAATGGGCGTAAAAGTTAAAACATTACCTATGGAAGACACACATACTTTCTTCGAACTGTTCCAAATGGCTGAAGAAAAACATGGCTTTAAATTTAGAGATGAGCCTTATTTCTATGAAATGCAAAAAACATATAAAGATCATGCCATGCTAAAATTAGCTTATATCGATTTAAAAGATTATTTGTCTACTCTACAACATAAACATGAGGATTTAACAAAACAACTTACTGAAATTGAAGAAGCTTTAAAAGAAAGCCCTAACTCTAAAAAGAACAAAAATAAACGCAATCAACTTCAACAACAATTTGATAGCAATGAACGTAAAATAAACCAAACAAAAGATAAAATTGCAGCAGAAGGTGAAGTATTAAATCTAGCAGCTGCATTATATATCTACAATGAACATGAAGTATATTATTTATCTAGTGGTTCTAACCCAAAATATAATGAATATATGGGGGCCTATCGTTTACAGTGGGAAATGATTAAATTTGCTAAAGAGCATAACATTGACCGTTACAACTTCTATGGTATTACTGGAGACTTTAGTGAAAATGCTGAAGATTATGGTGTCCAACAGTTCAAAAAAGGCTTTAATGCTGGTGTTTATGAATATATTGGTGACTTCATTAAGCCAATTAAACCTGTTCTTTATCATACTCAACAATGGATCAAAAATAGAAGATAATTATTGCATTATAAGTATACTTTAAGGTAGGCATATAACTATGAAATACAGTATGTTTTCTATAGGAGATACATTCATTAGTAAACATTACAAAATAACTGAGAAAGAAATATTAGAGTTTGCTCATCAATTTGACCCTCAATATATGCATCTAGATAAGAAAAAAGCAGGTCAAGGAATGTATAAAGGGATTATAGCATCAGGTATGCATACCCTTTCTCTTTCTTTTAAACTTTGGATTGAAGAAAATAAATATGAAGAAGACATCATTGCAGGGACTCATTTAAATAATGTAACCTTTATTAAACCTGTCTATCCAAATGATAACTTATATGTAAAAGTTAAAGTTTTAGATAAAAAATTGAAAAAACAATTTGGTAGTTTAACCGTTGAAATTATGACATTTAGACATTTAATCAATATGAGAATAAAGTACTTCAATTTGAGCTTACTGTTTTACTATCAGTTTAAAATATAAATATTTCTAAAATCTATTTATCTGAAGAAAGAAATTATTGTTCAATAAAAAGAATCGTCGTTCAAGATGAAACATCTCAAACGACGATTCTTTTTTAATTTTCATTAATCACATTTAAAAAACGTTTTAATTCATCAGTTTTAGGGTGATCAAATAATTCTTCAGGAGATCCTTCTTCACCAATTTCACCGTCATGAATAAATACAACTTTATTAGATACTTCTTTTGCAAAACGCATTGCATGAGTAACTATCACCATCGTCATGCCTTCATTTGCTAATTCTTTAATAACTTTCAACACATCATTTACAAGTTCAGGGTCAAGTGCAGATGTAGGTTCATCAAATAACATCACTTTAGGATTCATCGCTAAAGCTCTCGCAATCGCCACACGTTGTTGTTGACCACCAGAGAGTGCATGAGGACGTTGATCTTTAACATGTGTCAAACCTACTTTTTCAAGTAAGTCTAATGCTCTATTTTTAGCTTCTGATTTACTCATTTTCTTTACAGTTACTAAACCTTCCATCACATTTTCTAAAGCCGTTTTATGTGGAAAAAGATTATAACTTTGGAATACCATCCCTGATTGTTTACGTACTTCAATTTGAGATTTCTTATCTTTAGCAGTATACGTTTTATCATTCACAGTAACGTTGCCTTCAGTTGGAATCTCTAACGCATTAATCATACGCAATAATGTAGTCTTACCCGAACCGGAACGACCAATTAATGTGACAACTTCACCTTTCTTTACATTCAAATCAATACCTTTAATTACTTCTTTATCATTAAAAGATTTATGAATATTGGATAACTCAATCATGCCTTATACCCTCTTTCAATATATGATTCATAGAAGCCTTGGATGACTGAAATAATAAAACAAACAACCCAATACATCACGGCTACGAGAATATAAATTGTAAAGTACTCGTATGTTGTAGAAGCAACTTCTTGCGCTTTACGGAACATTTCAGCTACTAAGATAAATCCTAGTAATGATGTGTCTTTAATTAATCCTAAGAATGTGTTACCTAAAGCTGGAACTGAAACACGAATCGCTTGAGGTAAAATAATACGTTGAATCGTTTGACGATAATTCATTCCAATAGAGTATGCCGCTTCTGTCTGGCCTTTTGGAATAGAAATAATACCACCACGGATAATTTCAGATGCATATGCACCTACATTTAAAGACAATCCAATAATCGCTGAAACAACAGAAGACAATGTCCATTGTTCGTCTGCATTTCCAGTAATTAGACGTCCAAGTTCTGGAATACCATAAAAGATAATAAAGAGTTGTACAATCATTGGTGTGCCACGAATAATAGATACATATACACGTGCAATTCCTCTTAATACTTTACTAGATGAAATACGCATTAACGCCGTAAACAAAGCGATAATCAAACCTAAAATAAATGTCACAATTGTAATTGGAATAGAGTATTTTACTAAACCTTCCAACATGGGTCCAAATGCTTGAGTTGCTGCATCTAATGCGTGTTGTTGTTGACTATTTAGGCTCAGAAACATTTTCACCGAACCATTTCTTACCAATTTTTGCTAGTTCACCGTTCTCTTTAAGTTTTTTCAGACCATCGTTGAAATCAGAAACAACTTTATCATCGACACTTTTAGAGAATGCAAATGCTGATTTATTTTGTTCTGCATCACCTTTAATTGCTTTAATTTTAGCATTAGGTTTTTGTTTTTTATAATCTAAATAAGATAAGCTATCATTAAAAGTACCATCCACACGTTTAGATAATAATAAATCGATAGACTGGTTGAAACCATCTACTTTAGTGATGTTAGCACCTTTATCTTTAGCAAGTTTTCCGTAGTTAGAAGTAAATGTTTGCGCTAATTTTTTACCTTTCACATCATCAAATGATTTAATATTCTTCTCATCATCACGAACAACTAAGACACCACTTGAATAAGTGTAAGGGTTAGAGAATTTATATTTTTCTTTTCTTTCTTTATTGATACCCACTTGGTTTGCAATGACATCAAAACGTTTTGCATCTAAACCAGCAAACATTGAATCCCAAGATGTTTCATTAAATTTAAGTTTATATCCTTCTTCTTTCGCAACAGCTTTAATTACATCAATATCATAACCAGTTAACTGATCTTTTTTGTTGTGGAAAGTAAACGGTGCATAAGTCCCTTCAGTTCCTACACGTAATGTTTTTTTATCACTATTACTGCTACTTGATTTTGAATCACTATTTTTGTCAGATGAACCACTATTACCACATGCGGCTAATACAAAAATAAGTGTCAAAGCTACAAATAAAAGTCTTTTCATTAATAACTCCTCCATATTCCTATTAAATTAGTCAGAATAAATTAATTCTAATCTCATCACTATGAATAGTCAATAACTATTTAAACTATTAAATAAAATAGAAGGTTTAGATATGAGGTTAATGACTTTCTTCATTTAAATCCTTTTGTCGTTTAAGTAAAAAAGTTAATAATAAACTAACGACTGTGATAATGACTGCAAATAAAAAGCCAGAATGATAACCATGTATCATTGCGTCTGTTTGAATGTGTTTCATCATCTCTGTTTTAGCCATTCCTTGATAATCACTGAGTGTCGGTTTAAAATGCTGACTTGCTACACTTAAAATTGTTACTAAACCAGCTGTACCAATAGAACCCGCTACTTGTTGAATTGTATTTGTCATTGAAGATCCATGGGCATTTAATTCTGGGGTGAGTTGGTTCATTGTATGCGTCATTACAGGCATTAACCCTAAAGCAATACCAATCATACGAATCGCATAAATAGTTGCTAAAACAATTGTTGACGTATGCTCATCCATAACTACAAAGTAGGACGTCGTAATCGTTACAATAAGCATACCTATCATTGAAAGTACTCGTGCGCCAAACGTTTCGTATAAACGCCCAGATATGATTGACATGATTGCCATTACAATTGCTCCGGGTAACAATATCAAACCAGAATCAACAGGCGTACGTTGCAACACATTTTGTACAAACATAGGTAATACCGTTTCAGATCCAATCATCGAAATCATCGTTACAGCCATAATAGCAATACCTACTGTGAATTGACTATTTTTAAATACTTTAAAACTTAATAAAGGAGTTTCAAGTCGTTCTTGTCTCCAAATAAATAAAACTACAAAAATAATGCCTAAAATAATAGTGCTCAGAACGACTGGGTCATTCCAACCTTTCTGAGAAATAGAACTTACCCCATATAACATACCACCGAATCCGAGAATAGATAAGATAATGGATAGTATGTCAATGGGCGCTTTTACTTTTACTCCAACGTTTTTAATAAAAATTAAAGCAAGTATAAAGGTCACTGCTGAAATTGGAGCTACAACATAAAACAATGCTCTCCAATTAATGTATTCAACCAAATATCCAGATAATGTAGGTCCAATCGCTGGTGCTAAACCAATCACTAATCCAAACATCCCCATATATTTTCCACGTTCGTGCGGTTCAAATATATCTAATATCGTCGTCATCATTAGTGGCATCATAATACCAGAACCTAATGCTTGGATAATTCTTGCAATTAATAAAGTAGTGAAATTAGGGCTAAATCCTCCTAGTAAAGTGCCTAGAAAGAATATAATAATTCCAGTTAAGAAGACTTGTCTTGTTGTATAACGTTGAATAATAAATGCAGATAATGGAATAACTACTCCATTTGTTAGTAAGAAGGCTGTTGTGAGCCATTGTACTTGAGAATATTCAATATGAAAATCTTTCATTATTCTCGGTAATGCTGTGGTCAACAAGGTTTCATTTAATAAACCAAAAAAGCCACCTAATAGCATAGTGAAAATCATAATTAACTTTTTACTATGCGACATGGTATCATCTCCTTATTTTTATTTTATAAATCGTAATAATTACTATTTACATAAACCATCTTTTCCTTTATTCTTTATAAAAAGGAGGACTATTTATGAAACAAGATTTACAAACTGCACGTCGCAACTTAAAAAGTTCTAATATTAAAACACGTAAACGTGCATTAAAGATGATTAAGCAATATCGACGTTAGTTAAAACCGTTTAACTATTTTTATAAGCAATCTTACTCCACTATATTAATAAAAGACTAAAGCACTTCTTTAATGCTTTAGCCTTTTATTTTATCTACTATATTATAATAAATAAAAATTCTTGCTCACACTTTTATAAATAATAATGATTAGTTACTTTTAAATCGTCATCTAATTCATAAATTAACGGTGCGCCTGTTTTAATTTCATAGCCTATAATGTCTTCATCTGATATGTCTTCTAAATATTTAATTAATGCTCGAATAGAGTTACCATGTGCTGCTACAAGTACAGTATCCCCATCTAATAAATGTTGTGAAATATGATCAGTCCAAATTGGAATGACACGCTCTAATGTTGTTTTTAAACTTTCAGAGTAAGGCATCATACGATGATCTAAATGACGATAACGACGATCATTTAAATAAGATTGACGTTGTGCTTCAGTTTGTGCTGGTGGTAATACATCATAAGAACGTCTCCATTGATGAACTTGTTCTTCACCAAATTCCTTACGGGCATCATCTTTATTTAATCCTTGTAATTTTCCATAGTGTCGTTCGTTCAGGCGCCAACTTTTATGAACGGGAATCCACTCTTGATCAGATTCAGCTAATAAATATTGAGTCGTTTCTAATGCTCTTGTTAATAAAGAAGTATAAGCAACATCAATTTCAATTTTGTTTTCTTTTAATTTTTTACCTGAAGTGATGGCTTCATTTCTCCCTTGTTCTGACAGTTGAACATCTTCCCAACCGGTAAATAAATTTTTCGCATTCCATTCACTTTGTCCATGTCGACATAAAATTAATTTTGGCATAATATAACACTCCTTAGATTAATAGAAAGTTAATGAGTATAACGATTGAATTATAAATACTTTCCTCATTATTTAATTTAATATCTATTTATCTTTACATCATTATTATAGAACGATTTCACTTTTTTTCATAATAGAACTACTTCTAATTTAATTCAGAATATATGATAAACGGTTGAGATATTTGTTACTTCATGTTCATATTTGATAATTATTCTTGATATGACCGTAACCTATGTCATTAAATGAACTGTTATAGTGAACTTACCGTAGTCAACATCTAGATTTATTGGGATGCAATGTTTTAATTCAAACATTAATATCCAAATCACAAAGGAGTTTTTTATCATGAAAAAATCAATTTTTGCATTAATGACAATGCTCTCATTAGGTGCCGCTGGATTAGAAAGTGGCCAGGCACACGCAGAATAGGTATCAACATCCCCTTCTCAACAACATCAATACCAATATCATCAAAGTCATACATCTAATTTAAATACATCAAGTTCAAACACGACAACTTCTAGTACTTCAAGTCGTACACAATCAGTATATCAACGTTTCTTAGCTGCTGGAGGCACAAAAGAAATGTGGGAGAAAATTGTACTTCCTGAATCTGGCGGTAACCCTAATGCATCAAATGGTCAATACCATGGATTAGGCCAAACTAACCAATCATGGGGGTATGGATCAGTGGAAACCCAAACTAAAGGCATGATTCAATATGCAAAAGAACGTTATGGATCAATTGGAGCAGCGATACGTTTTAGAGAATCAAATGGTTGGTGGTAAATTGAATCAAAAAAGAGCAGGAGTATACTCCCACTCTTTTTTATTTTTCATCTAAGGTATTTGGTTCTGGATGAACATATACAGACGATATACCATTATTTTCTAAATGTGTTTCTACTCTATCGCATATATCATGCGCTTCTTGTAATGATAAATTTGCATCAACTACAATTGTTACATCTAAAAAAATACTACTGCCGTGATAACGTCCTTTTACATTTTTTACTTCTCTTACATCTGTAACTTCTTGAATAAGATTTCGATATTCTTCTAAATCTTGTTCCTTAAATCCATCACTCAATGCAAAAATTGAATCTTTAAATATTCCAAACCCGGTATAAATAATTAAACATCCTAATACAGTAGCAAGTATCACATCAATAATGGGTAGACCAAATTGTGTAAATAATAATCCAATGGCAGTACCAATACTGACTAAACCGTCAGATAAATTATCTTTTGAGGCCGAGTCTAATGAGCTACTTTTAGTTTGTTTTGCAAGCCTATAATTAATAGCATAAACACCAATCATAATGACACCACTCATCATACTAATAATAATCGTAATAAAATTTGGAATATGGTGTTCATTTGTCAACATTCGAGGTGCATTTTCAATCACTACTTGGATACCTACAAACATAATAATGAATGAGACGAGAAGCGTTGAAATATTTTCAGATTTCAAATGACCATAAGGATGATTTTTATCAGCTGGCTTAATTGAAATCTTTAATCCCACAATAACAGCGATAGATACAACAATATCAGTCATGTTGTTCAATGCATCTGCTCTTACAGCTGCTGAATCGTACACATACCCAGTAATATATTTTGCAACAGATAAAACGATATAAACAACTAAACTTAAATAAGCGCCTCTTTGCGCTAATTTAAGATTTTCGTTTTGGGTCATATCTAGTTAACCACCTTAAACACTTAGTATTAATAGTATGTACTATCAAAATTTGAATTACAATATTTTTTTATTTCTATCATTTTTATAAAAATAAACTAATTAATTTTTTAGCCAAACCTAATTTACTATTTATAAAAAAAGAGCTAGAAGTACACAATTCTAGCTCTTTCTTAAATTTTAGTCTTTTAAAATCCATTTAGATAATATAAAAGTAATCGGAATTGTAACGATAAGTCCTACAAACGGTGCAATTTCAGATGGAAAATTAAACCATCTTACAAAGATATATAAAAACAAAGATTGCATTCCCATATTTACTACTTGTGTTAATGGAAAACTTAAAAATTTCTTAAGGGTTGGTTTAACTCTATAAACGAAATAACAATTTAAATAATAAGAAATAATAAAACTTACTATAAATCCAATAATATGACTCACCATATAGTGAACGTGTAATAATTTTAATAAAATGAGATACACTAAATAATAATCAAGTGTATTAATCCCACCCACTATGACGAATTTGATTATTTCATAGTGCGTTTGTTTTAACTTCATAGTTAATCTCCTCTGTCTTCTATTACATTAATATCAAACGGCAGTATTTTAAGTTGTTTATTATTTGAAATTTGATAGTACTCTTTGAAATTTTCCTTTGCGGTTTCTTCAGTTGGAGTCATTTCATAGAAATATGTCTCAAATGGCAAATGTTTTACAATAATTTCATTTCTATGTTGTTGAATTTGAGTTTGAATATTATTTAATCTAGTTTCATATTTAAAATGCACAATCGTAAAAATAGCAATAAATACGAATAATAAACATCCTACACAAATTTTAAGAATATTATCATAGCTTTGTTTTAAAGTATGTAATTCAGTAACTAAAGTAATCAATATCACACACCACATTATATAGACAATAAAGAAGTGTTGAGACGTTACCTCTGAGATGAAAAAGATAGGTATAGCACTTAAAATAATAGAAATAAAAGCAACTATTAAAATGATACGATAGTAGCTATCTGTAACTATAATAAAACTAGCCATACTTATACTGACGAAAAAGCTAAAACACAATAAGAAATTAATTAGACCATAACTTGTAATCAACGTTGTTTGATTAAAATTAAAGGGTTCAAAAATAAATATCTTGTATATAGGCAATGCAAGTATGCTAATCATTAATAAAATTTGTCTAATTTTAGAAAACGTTTGAAAGCGAGTGTTTTTTATAAGTAACCCAATTATAACAATCGCAATCATAGACACTATGACAATATGATTAAAAAACATATAACGTGGAAGGTCATGTAATATTGTAACTCTTAATTTATGAACATAACCTAAGCCATCAATGTGTGCTCTCATTGCTTGAATGTCACTCAGATAATTAATGTACGTCTGGTTAATCAACATGATTAATGTACCACATAATGATAATAGAAACACTATTAATAAATTAAAATTAATTTTACGTTTTAACATAAAATAAGCAATTAATGTCGTGAATAAAGCTAAATTAACAAAAAAAGTTAATGCTTCAGCAAATAATTGCCCACTGAAACAACTGATCCAAAATAAAATGACATTGTACATTTTTAGTTCATCTTTTATAAATAAAATTTGACTTATAAAATAAAAATGATAGAGAACACATATCATTCCAAAAGCATAACTAAAAAAATAACCAAAGCTTCCATAACTCTCTGAAAAAACTGAATTAGGTATAATAAGTAATAAAATAGTTGCAAGCATGAGATGACGGATTGAAAATGTTTGGCGTATCAATTTGAGTATTAATAAAATAATGCTTACGGATATTATTGAATACATAATCATACGTAATATTACCGAACGCACTGCTACAAGTTCAATTAAATTACTAATATAACGTCCATTCAAATTATCAAAATGTTGGTAAAAGGCACTTATGCCTTGAGGACTTCCAAAAAACCAATCGATTCCATGTAAAGGAATGATTAAACCTAAGTAACCGTAAAATAATAATAACCCTATGACCCAGATGTAAAATTCGTGTTGTTTAAAGTTAGACATTTACACTACTCCTCCACTACAATAATGTTAAATTATAGTGTTTAATCAATTCTATTTAATTAAACACCATTATATACTTTTTTTATATTTTAAACATTAAATCATTTTAATTTAGATTTTTATTTATAATTTTAATCGGAAGTGATCTCGTTGAACATAAACAAAATTGTTATTGCGCCAGATTCATTTAAAGAGAGTATGTCTGCTAAACAAGCTGGATTAGCTATAGAACGGGGCTTTAAAACTATATTCGGTGATGCGCTTAAAACAGAGGTTATCCCTATGGCAGATGGTGGCGAAGGTACAACTGAGGCTTTAATAGAAGCATTAGATGCGTCAATTCATAGCATTAAAGTACATGATCCACTATTTAGAGAAGTGACTGCATCTTATGCTCGTTCTAGAGATAATCGCGTGGCTATTATTGAAATGGCAGCAGCTTCAGGATTAGATTTAATTCATACAGATGAACGTGATCCTTTAATTACTACAACATTTGGCGTTGGCGAATTAATTAAAGATGCTCTAAATCATAATGTGACTAAAATTATATTAGGCATAGGGGGGAGTGCAACAAATGATGGTGGTAGTGGTATGTTGACTGCTCTTGGCGTAAAGTTTCTAAACTCTGATAATGAAGAAATTGAACTTGGTGGTGGTGCTCTTGCTCATTTAACCCACATAGATGCGTCAAATTTAGATTATAGATTAAACGACGTTACCTTTGAAGTGGCATGTGATGTTACAAATCCTTTATTAGGTCCTAATGGTGCAACATATATTTATGGACCACAAAAAGGAGCAACTGAAAAGATGATACCAAAGTTGGATTCCGCACTCGCAAATTATCATGATATGATAGAGAAAGCATATCATATCAGTGTTAAAGATATACCTGGTGCTGGAGCTGCCGGTGGATTAGGCGCCGGTATTCTCACTTTCTTCAATGCGTCATTATCTAATGGCATCGATATTGTCTTAAAAGAAACGCAGTTTCTTCAAAGAATTAAAGATGCCGATTTAGTTATTACAGGAGAAGGAAAAATAGATATACAAACGATTTATGGTAAAACACCTATTGGAGTAGCAAAAGCATCCAAACAATTCGACTTACCTGTGATTGCGATATGTGGTAGTTTAGGAAAAAATTATCAAGCCGTATATCAACATGGAATTGATAGTGTGTTTAGCATTATAGAAACACCATCAGAACTACCCTATTTATTAGAACATGGAGAACGATTCTTAACACAAACTGTTGAAAATATTGCTCGATTAATTAAATTAAATAATTAAAAAGAGGTGAAATTTATGAAACGTACTGAAAAATACAAAGATTCATATCAATACGATGATCAATATCAACAACGTAATCAAAAAAGTCGGGAGTATCAACAACGTCAACAAAAACGTCAAAGTGAAGAAAATTATAGAAGAAATGAACCTCGTCAAGAGTATCATCATCAAAATCAAGAGGAGTATGATGAAAATGCTAATCGTTACTATAACGATCGTGACTTTAGACGTGAACAATTACTGGAAGAAGAGAATGAAAAAAATAAAAAATCAAAACGTTGGTTAATCGCTATTATTGCAATTCTTCTTTTAATTATTGGCATTTTTGCGACTAAATCTTATATTGATCATAAAAATGAATCGGACAATAAACAACATACTTATAATGCAACAAATGATGTATCTAAAAATTATCAACAAGAAGTTCAAAATCAAAGTGATAATATAAAGAAACAAGTTGAAGATGCAAAAAATGATATTAAAGATAAAATAGACACTGAATCACGTCTTAGACAAATCCAATCTCAAATTGATAAATTAAAAAATAATGAGATTACTAAAGAAGACTCTAAATTAACTCAATTTTATCAAGACCAAGTTAATAAATTAAAAGAAGCAAATAATGCACAACAAAACAACGCAAATGAAAACAAAGTGAATGCGCTATTAGATGATGTCAATAATAAAGTAGATGATATCAAGAAAAAACTAAACAGTATTCTTGGTAATAATAATTAATATTCTTATGTATTGTGATAAATTTCAGCTCTAAAAAAATTGATTAAATCAATCTTTTTAGAGCTTTTTTTATTTGAAATTACATATTTCCTCAAAAACCTATATAATGTACATTGCAAATCTTTTCAAGGAGTACAATTATGCATAACTCAACACATACTAAATTGCCGATGCTATTACTTATCGTTCTAGGAACAATGACAGCATTTGGTCCAATGATTATAGATATGTATTTACCTGCTTTACCAGCAATTCAGCAACAATTTAATACATCAACGTCAAGCATACAACTTACCCTATCCTTTGCAATGATTGGTCTAGCGCTTGGACAGTTTATATTCGGACCTTTATCAGATGTATTCGGTCGAAAAAGAATTGCACTAATGATTCTTAGTGTATTCGTTTTAGCTTCATGTGGTGCGATATTTATTACAACATTTCCAATATTTTTATTGATACGTTTGGTACAAGGATTAACTGCCGGAGGTATTATTGTTATCGCTAAAGCTTTCGCAGGAGATTATTACCAAGGAAATACTCTAGCTAAATTTCTTGCTTCTCTTATGGTTGTAAATGGTATAGTGACTATTTTAATGCCGTTACTTGGAGGTTTATCGCTTTCTCTTGGCTCATGGAGAATGATCTTTGTTATTTTAACAGCTATTAGCATGATTATGTTAGGTGGCGTTACTTTCAATATGCCGACCACACATCACTCTGAGCATGTTACTTCTAATTTTAAACATATATTTTCTGACTTTGGACGCTTACTTAAACGACCAAGATTTATTATTCCAATGTTTTTGCAAGGATTAACTTATGTTATGTTATTTAGTTTTTCATCTGCTTCTCCGTTTATCACTCAAAAAATATACCATATGACACCTCAACAATTTAGCGTAATGATTGCAATCAATGGCATTGGTTTAATTGTTGTGAGTCAAATCGTTGCTTTGCTTGTTGAACGTATACATCGCTTTAAAATCTTAATTTATTTGACTTTCATTCAACTTATTGGTGTACTTCTCATTGTATTTACTTTGATATTACAAGGTCCATTGTGGCTTTTATTAGTCGCTTTCTTTTTAAATGTTTGTCCTGTCACTTCAATCGGCCCCTTAGGATTTTCAATGGCTATGGAAGAACGTACTGGTGGAAGTGGAAATGCTTCTAGTTTACTAGGTTTGTTTCAATTTATCCTTGGTGGTTTAGTGTCTCCTTTAGTTGGTCTTAAAGGACAATACAATGTAATGCCTTATCTCACAGTAATTGTTATCACAGCAATTCTCATAGTTTTACTTCAATTTTTATATTTTAAAAAATATCAACGTATCTAATGTATTCTTATATTAATAAATGTAAGCTAGCATCCATTTTTAATATAAATATCGATTGCTAATATGTTAAAAAATATTTGAGACAATTATTATATCTCAAGTATTTTTTAACATTCACAAATTTGTAATGACTTTTCAACAAATACATGACAACTTATTCTTCTCTAATTGAAAATGATTATTATTTACTATAATAAACTATAATTAAATAAGGAGGAATTATTTATGGTCACTAAAGATTCAATTGTTGCTAATGTCGTTACTGATTTTCCATTAAGTTCGGATGTTTTCAGAAAATACGGAATAGATTTTTGTTGTGGTGGAAATATCTCAATTAAAAATGCAGTAAAAAATAAAAAAGTAAATGTCGATACAATTATAGAAGAAATTAATCATTTACCTGTACACTCAACAGGAAATATCAACGTTAAATATTTAGATGCCCCTTCCTTAATTCAATATATTCAATCACGTTACCATGAAACAATGCGTGAGGAATTTAAAAACCTTTCACCTTATGTCACTAAAATTGCAAAAGTTCATGGACCACACCATCCGCATTTACTTCAATTACAAGAGTTATATCGCCAGTATCGTGATGGTATGCTTGAACATATGGATAAAGAAGATAATCATGATTTTCCATTACTCATTAAAATTGCACGTGGTGAACAAGTTAAGAATGCGCATCAAGTTATTGAAAGTTTAGTTGAAGATCATACTCAAACTGGGCATCTATTAGAAGAAATGAGTGCTTTAACAAATCAGTATCAGCCACCTAGTGAAGCATGTAATACTTGGCGCTTAGTCTACACACGCCTTGAGCATTTAGAACGTGAAACACATGAACATGTACATCTTGAAAATCACGTATTATTTAATAAATTTTAATTTGTATTAACGATAACATGCATCCTAGAAAAATAAGATTGACTTACTTTTTTAACACAATCAGATTAAATAAGAAGCTATGACACCTTAAAGACTAAACCCATATCTACAGAATCAAAAGAAAGCAGGGCCCTTTAATGTTATCTATCGGTATAGTGTGCAATAAAGTTTTTTTTGACGCAATAAACATAACATGAATGATATTGTTCATGTTGCAAAATAAAATAATACTTGGGAGTTTGCATATATTCATTTTTAAATGCATAACTCCCAATTTTATTTTATATTAACTGTGCAATCTTTCTGTTGCATATTAAAAATTAGTATATGAATAAGATACATTCTAAGCATGATGTCTTTAATCACTTTTGGGCTTGAATTTTTAACATCCATTACTATATCAACATTCTTCTTATTGTCTTAAATATGTTGACACACATTTTGTTAATACAAAGAATTCAAATGATTATACGCTACTCTAATCAAGGTATATAATAAATTTACTTTAAAACAATGTTTTACTGACATAAAGGAGAACGTTAATGAATAAAAAATTATTATCTGTTACGCCTAAAAGTCAACTTTTTCCAATCCCTATGATTATGGGTTGTGAAGGCGTTTCTGCAGCTATGTTATTACAATATAATCATCATAATGTTAAAGCTACTGATATTATGAAACATTGGCCTACTCATCCAAATAATCCCTATAAAGGCTATGTTGGTCATCATTTACTTGTTAAGTTTGGTCATCACCAAACGATTTTCCCTTCTGCTTATGTTCCATATTTACAAACATTTGATTCACGTATCGTAGATGGCACTGGTACGAATTTAGAGGAATTGGAAACTGTGATTGATCAAGGACAACCGGTTCTTATGTATCATACAAGTTTAGGTCAAAAACCTTCACGTAAAACGTTTAAATTTGATAACCATACGCGTCAGCTTGTGTCTAACATTCACATTACATTACTTATTGGATATGACGACACACATTACTATTATATTGATCCTTTATGGAGTCACTTTTTAAGAAAAGTAATTGTGCCTGCATTAGTACCTAATCGCTTCCAGATTATAAAAATTAAAAAAGAATTCATGGAGCGTAGCTTTAACGCCCCTGGTAAAAAATGTATCTATGTAAAACCATAAATTAAAAGAGCAAGAAGCGACTTCCTTCTAAACGTCGTTTCTTGCTCTTTTTTATTCTATTACAAAGTCCATTAATGCATGATTCATTTCTGAATATATATCTGCTGTTCGCCATTCTCTTTTATAACCTAAACAAGGACATAAAAAGGTTATATTATTTTCAACTAAAGATTTACGAAAATGAACATGTCCCATAATACTGTATTTAATCGGAAACTGCTGATATAATTGATCGAAATCTGATGTACCTATAAATGCATTGAAAAAATCAAAAATACGATGAGGGGTAGGTACTACAAATTTAGAATGTGTTACAATATGTGTCATTAAAATAATTTGTTTATCTTGAAGTTGCTCCAATGCTTGTTTAACATGCTTAGACGCCTTTTTGGATAAAATCGTATCATCTTCATCCCAATCGATTTTCACTTTATCTTGCCAAGTGGCCCCATAATATTTCCCTTTTTTTAATCGAGTTTCTTCAAATTTTTTATCAGCGTAACTGTAATCATACCAAGCAGTATGGCCTACAATAGCCCAATTATCATTAATTACATATGGATGATCCAACAAACACTCTGGCTTTGTTCTATAAAAATCATAAATATCTTGAGATGTCGTTTCATCCTCTACTTTCCAATAATCATGATTTCCTGGAACAAATAGTACGGGAATATGTAAAGCAGTTTTTAAATCTTTAATAAATTGATAGCTATCTCTAAAATAGTTCGAAATATCTCCTGCAATTAATAGTAAGTCAACCTCTCTATGTTGTACTACTTTAATCAATGTTTCTAGATATACATTTGATTTTAATTTAGGATGTCTATCTATATGTAGATCAGAAATCGCTCCGATTCTCATTCCTCTACTCCTCTAATACATTTTTAAATTTTATCTATTATGCCATAGATTATTATAAATATAAATTATTCTGTTTTTCATAGTTGTATACACATATTTGTTTTTTTGAAAATTAAGAGTATAATAAAATTAACTTTTAACAAAGTTACATATTTAACAAAATTTAAAAAAGGTAAACTTTTAAAAATCTGAATATTCTAATTAATTACAAATTGATCTTCACTCTTTTCTACTTTGTTAAAAAAGTTTTCAAAATTCAAGGAAAGCGCTTACTCGATTATCATATTGCTTTCTTAGGGGGAAGTCTATGGCAAGACAGTTAGAAAGAGAATTAAGTAATAGACACATTCAATTAATTGCAATTGGTGGCGCTATTGGCACAGGATTATTTTTAGGTTCTGGACAAACGATTTCGTTAACAGGACCATCACTACTCATCACCTATCTAATTATTGGTATAGTGTTATTTGCTTTTATGAGAGCACTTGGAGAATTGTTACTTAGTAATACACGTTTCAATTCATTTGTAGATATTGCCAACGAATATTTAGGGCCGTTCGGTGGTTTTGTCATTGGTTGGACATATTGGTTATCTTGGATTGTTTCAAGTATGTCTGATTTAACAGCAATGGGACAATATTTTAGTTTTTGGTTTCCAAACGTTCCTCACTGGCTAACCGTATTATTTATCGTACTCTTACTTATTTCATTCAATATGCTTGGTGCAAAATTATTTGGAGAGTTAGAATTTTGGTTCTCTATTATAAAAATTATTACTATTATTGCTATGATTATCGTTGGCTTAGTTATGATTTTCTTTTCATTTAAAACATCGTATGGACATGCGTCTTTTAGTAATCTTGTAAATCATGGCGGTATTTTTCCAAATGGACCAGCTGGATTTTTAATGTCATTTCAAATTGCTGTCTACTCATTTATTGGTATTGAACTAATAGGTGTTACAGCTGGAGAAACTAAAGATCCTCGCACAGTTATTCCAAAAGCAATTAATAATGTACCTGTTAGAATTTTATTATTCTATGTGGGAGGTTTACTTGTGATCATGTCAGTGATTCCTTGGAATAAGATTAACCCTGATGCCAGTCCATTTGTGATGTTATTTAGTATGATTGGCTTACCTTTTGCAGCAGGACTGGTTAACTTTGTCGTATTAACAGCAGCCGCTTCTGCAACGAATAGTGGTATTTATTCTAATAGTCGTATTTTATTTGGTTTATCTAAACAAGGATTAGGACCTAAAATGTTAAGTAAGACAAATCATCATAGTGTGCCTTACTTATCAATGCTGGTATCTTCTGGAACATTACTTTTAGCCGCATTATTAAACTTTATATTCCCAGATGCAATTCAATTATTTATTTATGTCACTACACTCTCAACTGTATTATTTATAGTCGTTTGGGCAATGATCATTATTTCTTACATTATATATGTACGAAAAAATCCTGAAGAACATAAACATAATAAATTTAAACTTCTAGGCGGTAAAGCAATGGCTTATGTTATTCTTGCATTTTTCTTATTTGTATTTGTATTATTGTTCTTTAGTGCTGATACGAGAGTAGCCATATGTATTTCACCAGTTTGGTTTATATTCTTATTCTTGTTTTATAAAAAGTATAAGAAAAACGCTGAATATTTAGCTGAAAAAACACGTCAGCAACCTCGAGAATCAATCAATCATTAGATATTTTATTTAAGCGGAACTGAATTCAGTTTCGCTTTTCTATGTCTTAAGAATGAAATATACTAAAATATCTCATTATCTTTTTAATCATGATAAAATATTAATTATTTAAAAAAAGGAGTCACAATACATATGGAATTGTTAGAAGCTTTTTTATTATTTATACTTGCTGTTATCATTAGTTCTATTATTTATCATCGCTTCCCCAACATTCCAACAGCTTTCATTCAAATTGCCTTAGGTGTCGCTTTATTCATCTTACCCATTCCACTACATTTTAAATTTGAACCAGAAGTCTTTATGATGGCTGTCATTGCCCCACTCTTATTTGTGGAAGGGACACATGTTTCTCGAGAAAAACTTCTAGAATATCGAAAACCTGTCGTTCTTATGGCCATGGGATTAGTATTTACAACTGTGATTGGAGTCGGCTTTTTCATCCATTGGATTTGGCCTAATTTACCGATGCCAGCTGCTTTTGCTATTGCAGCTATTTTATGTCCGACAGATGCAGTTGCTGTATCAGCCATTACTAAAGGTAAAGTATTACCCAAAGGGTCTATGGCAATTTTAGAAGGAGAGTCTCTATTAAATGATGCTGCAGGTATTATTTCTTTTAAAATTGCAGTGACTGCTCTGGTGACAGGTAGTTTTTCAGCTATAAATGCAATTGGTCAATTTCTACTCTCAACATTTCTTGGTATTTTAGTAGGTGCAATAATTGGCGCTTTAGTCGTCAGTTTACGTGTTTACCTCACTTCTAATAAAGGTTTAAAAGATAGTAATACATTGACTTTCATCCAATTACTTACTCCTTTTGTCATTTATTTTATTGCTGAAGAAGTTCATGCTTCTGGGATTATTGCAGTTGTGGTAGCTGGGTTGATTCATGGTTTAGAACGAGATCGTCTCATTCGCGCCCAAACTGAATTACAAATGAACTATAATCAAATTTGGAATACATTAAGTTATGCATTAAATGGCTTTGTCTTCGTCGTTTTAGGATATATTGTGCCAGAAGTTATTTTGGAAATTGTACGTAATGAACCACAAAATTTAGTTTTTCTAATTGTGGTAGCATTCCTTATAGCATTTGCCATCTATATCTTTAGATTTATTTGGGTCTATGTTTTGTTCAAAGATTTTTACTATCCGAAAAATGTTGAAGCATATCTCGATGACGAAGAAGAAACACAACCACCAAAACGGAGTCGTTATGCATTTATTATGACTTTGTGTGGCATTCATGGAACGATTTCATTGTCAATGGCATTAACATTACCATTCATTATTAACGGCAATCAGAACTTTGATCATAGAAACGATTTACTATTTATTGCTTCAATGATGGTACTTATCAGTTTAATTTTTGCACAAATGATTCTTCCATTCATTACGCCATCCAAACAACAATCACACTTCAAAGGTATGAGTTATCAATCCGCTAAAATTTTCATGATTCAACATGTTATTCGCACATTAAAAGAAAAAGCAGCTACGCACAAAGATATCGATTATCGACCTATTCTGAATCAATATTTTAATGAATTATCATTTTTAATCGACATGGAAAGCGATGATAAAAATACGAAAGAATTACATCGATTAAGAGACATTGCAGAAGAAGTTGAAACTGAGACGCTTCAACAGTTAATTAAACAGGAGCGTATTACTAAAAAAGATTTAAGTGATTATCGCAAAGTAATGGAATTTACACAATCATTTAGAGAAATGTCTTTTATTGAGAAATTAAATCGTTTTAGTAAGTTAATCATACTTAGATTTAAAGCGCGAAAAGATTCACATCATAGTGTGAATCAATCCTCATTTGAACAACAGCGCTATACTGACAGAAAAGAATTAAGAAATAACTTTAAAAAAGTACAACACATTATACGTATTGTTAACCGTCAGGTGACTTTGAGACTTCAAGAAGAACAAAATAGCACAAATGTCCTCGAAGTCAGTTTAATTATCAACCAATATTACGCACTATCACGTACGTTAAGACAACATCATAATCGAAAACATCAACGTGAAGAAAATAAATTTATGCATGAATTAAACACTCAACAACAATATGATGCTAAATTAGATGCATTGTATACTCAGCGTCAAATTTTAGACGAATTGATTTCTAAAAATAAAGTTACCAATGAAATTGCCACGCAATTACGTGAAAATATTAACTATAATGAAATTGTACTTGCCAATGAATTAAATCATTAATATATAGAAAGAACTCAAGAGACCTGTATCTCTCGAGTTCTTTTTATTTTCTTCTACTTTTGTAATTTATAAGGAACCGTCGCTAAAATAACATTTTTTTGATAGAATAAATGCATTTTTAATCGCAAACTCGTTTGATTGTGTAAAAAGTTATGCCATGGTTTTTTAGGAATAAATTCAGTGACAACCACTGTGATGACATAGTTTTGAGCATTCGCTTTTTTATTAATTTTATCGATAAATCGAGAAATCGGACGAATGACACTGCGATATTCTGAGTGTAACGTCACTAGTCTAATATCTGGATATTGTTTGTTCCATTTTTCAATAAATAAATTATCAGTTTGGTCTCCGAAAGATACATGTACAGCAATCACATCATCTGCAATCATATGTGCATAATAAATAGATTTATTTAATGCTGTAGTGATCGTATTAACGGGTACAATCGCTAGATTTTTATCAACTACTGGCATATCTTGAACAATTTTAGTTGTGCTAAGTTGCTCAGCAATATCCTTGTAGTGTCTATTAATACGCGTAAATATATATACAACAATCGGTAAAAAGATTAAGATTGGCCATACTTGGCTAAATTTCGTAATTAAGAAAATCATAAATACGATAAAAGTAATAGTACCCCCTATAGCATTTGCAATAATTTTAGTAGACCATCCTTTTTCACTACCACGAATCCATTTTAAAACCATCCCATATTGAGCTAGTGTAAAAGGAATAAATACACCTACTGCATATAAAGGAATAAGATTTTCAGTTTTACCATGGAAAAAGATAATAAGCAACATTGCACAAATGCCTAATGTAATAATTGAATTTGAATAACCTAAACGGTCTCCTCTTACGTTAAACATACGTGGCATATATTTATCTTTTGACATACTTGCAGCTAACATTGGAAAGGCTGTGAATCCAGTATTAGCAGCAAGGACAAGAATCATAACAGTCGTTACTTGTACAAAATAATATCCTACATTATGCCCTAAAATATTCATTGCAAGTTGAGATAATACGGTTGTTTCAGTCTGTGGCATAATACCATACCAATATGCTAATCCCACAATACCTACAAGTAAGAAAGCTAATATCATTCCCATAGTAATTAACGTTTTAACTGCATTTTTAGAACCAGGATCTTTAAAGTTTGTTACTGCATTCGAAATAGCTTCTACACCTGTTAAAGATGATGCACCTGAAGAAAATGCTTTAAGTAATAAAAATAATGTGACACCTGGCACTGCGGTTCCTACTGTCGCATGCATATGAGGTTCAGCTTGTCCTGTTGCCACTTTCCATGTTCCAATAACAATCATGACTATTAATCCAAGTATAAATAAATAAACTGGATAAGAGAGCACAGTTGCTGACTCTGTTAAACCACGTAAATTCATTATTAGAATAAATAGTACTAATAAACATGCAATGAATACTTTATGGTGATATAATCCTGGAAACGCTGCGACAAAAGCATCTGCACCTGATGAAATACTTACTGCGACGGTTAAAATATAGTCTACTAATAAAGAGCCACCTGCAAGCAATCCCCATTTTTCTCCTAAATTTGTTTTAGAAACCATATACGCTCCTCCGCCTTTAGGATAAGCATATATAATTTGACGATATGATAGAATCAATGCCGCAAGTAGCACTAAAACAGCGGTCGCAATGGGCAATGTATACCAAGATGCAATAGCTCCAACCACAGATAAAGTAATTAAAATCTGTTCTGGACCATATGCTACTGAAGATAATGCGTCAGAAGATAAAATTGCTAAAGCCTTAAAGTTACTTATTTTTTCATTTTTTAAGTCTCTATTTTTTTTGGGCTTACCAATAATAAGTCTTTTAAATTGAGTGAACATAATCCATCCTTACCTCTTTTTATATTCATTTTTAATGGATAAAATATACTCCCATTTAGTGAAAAAGTATACATTTCCACGGAAATAATATAGTATAAATTACATTTTAAGTAACTTTTTACAATTATATTTTTGAAATATTTTCTTTTTATCAGTTTTAAAGAGGTGTCAACAGTATTTAATATTTGTATAGGGCCGTTTAAGTTTAAACTTGCTATACTATTTTTAGAGGTTTAATTTTAAGAAGTATTAAGTAAGGAAGTAAGGGAAAATGAAAAAAAAATTGATCATGATTGGGATGATTTTATTAGTAGGAATCATTATTCTTTCCATAGCTATTAAATTAAAATCTAGTTATTCAATGTTTAGTCCATCGTCACAAAGTTATATTGATAACATGATTGTTAATAAAATGAAAGACGATCATATTCCAGGAATGTCCGTTCTTATTGTAAAAAATAATAAGACGATTCTTAATAAAGGCTATGGTTTTTCAAATATTAAAAAGAAATCCAAAGTCACACCGCATACGCGTTTTGAAATTGCTTCAAATACCAAAGCATTTACTGGTTATGCAATGATGCAACTTGTTGAGGCACATAAAATCAATCTCAATGATAAAGTCAGCCAGTATATTCCAGGTTTCTATATGAAATATAATCATAAAAAAGTAGATATCACAGTAGATCAATTGATTGCTCAAACAAGTGGTATTTCAGGAGACATCACAAATGATGACAACATCACAAAAGACACAAACAGTCTAGAAGGCCTTGTTCATAGTATCAAAGGACGTAACTTAGATGCTAAACCAGGCAAGCAATTTGAGTATTCCAACATGAATTATGATATTTTAGGTTTGATTGTTCAAAAGGCTTCTCATCAATCATATGCGAATTATTTAAGCACACATCTTTTCACTCCATTACATATGACGCAATCAACAGTAAAAGAAAGTAATATGAAAAAGAACAATGACGCTCAAGGGTATGTAATAAAAAAAGGAAAAGCTTATGCTGATAGTCCTGAATTTAATTTAGGAGATAATCCAGCTGCTTATATGATGACTAACACGAAAGATTTAGCCTCTTGGTTGAAGTTTCAACTTAATCCGCCAAAAAAAGTAGCATCATTAGTTCAACTAACGCATCAGCCTAAAGTTAAAGCAATAGATCATTCTCAAGACGTTCACTATGCAGCAGGTTGGTTTATTGATGATAATCATTCAGAAACAATTGTATATCATCCTGGTACACTTGAAAACTATTCTTCATATATTATTTTAAATCCCAAAAAAGACTATGGCATTGTAGTTCTTGCTAATAGCTATTCAAAAAATGTAGCCGAACTTGCACAGCATCTCAATACACAAATGAGTAATGGTCAACATATTAAAACGTTACAATATCTTATTAATCAGTGGAATATCGTATTTATCATCATCACTATTATTTTACTGATAGCTGTAGCAAGTGTTTTTCTAATAATCTATCGCTTAATTTTTAAATTTAAGTCTATTTATTTTAAAACGATGTCTGGTGGATTACTCATCAAAATAAGTATGATGATGTTAACTTTCACACTTATTTTAGCGATACTTCACTTACTTCCAATACTCTTATTATCAAATTCTGATTGGCGTTTTATGATGTCATGGTTACCATTACAAGCGAAAATAACATTATTTAGCTTCGTCTTATTACTGACAAGTCTATGGAGTTATTTTATCCTTAAAATCACAACGCTATCCAAACGACCAATATAGTCTATTAAAACATGTATTTCTTCTTTTCTTCATTATTATGTTAAGCTTATATCACTAAGACTAAGATTATTAAAGACCAGTGTATAGGAGTTTAAATATGAAAAAGAAATGGTTCTTATTACCGATGTCCTTAATAATGCTTGCAGGTTGTGACTATTCTCATAAAGAAGCACAACACGGCCTGTTTTATACTGTATTTGTAAAACCGATGGATGATTTACTCCATGTCTTAGGACATGCATTCAACGAAAACTATGGTTTAGCTATTATCGTCATTGTATTTATATTGCGTTTAATACTGATGCCACTCATGTGTATTCAAGTAAAAAATATTCATGTTATTCGTGGCAAAACAGATGTCGTAAAACCAGAAATTAATAAAATCCAAGAAAAAATTAAAGAAGCTCAATCGCCTGAAGAACGACGTGCAGCAAATAAATTATTAATGAAAAAATATAATGAGTATGGAATCAATCCTTTTAAAAATTTAATTGGCACATTTCCAATTTTAATTCAAATTCCAATTCTTCTCGGATTATATACGTCAATTAAATATCCAACAAGTGGTGGTATTACTCAGCATCCTCATTTTTTATGGTTTAATTTAATGCATACTGATATAATCATGACCATCATTGCAGCTGTGATGTATTTTATACAACCTCTTGTCAACTCAATCCATTATCCTAAAAATGAACGTCGATCTTATTATGTTATGATGGTCTTATCCCCTTTATTTATTACTTATGCATCATTACATTCAGCATCAGCGTTAAGTTTATATTGGGCTATAAGTGCAACGTTTTTAATTATTCAAATGCATTTTGCTCATAGTCATTATGCGAAAGTCGGTAAAATTGAGGGAGAAAAATTAAGACAACGCATAGAAATAAAGCGTCAAACTACTTCAGAAACATCCTCAGACACTTCTAATCATTGATAAGATTAATTATATAAAAAGGAAGAGCGAGACGCTCACGCTCTTCCTTTTTTATTTATCGATGACTATTTCGTATTAAATCAATCGTATTCATCCAAACAATATGACCTAATAATTCTGAAATGCGTTCTTCTTTAGGTAAATCTTTAACTTGTGGTGTTAGATTTAATTTAGGTAGTATATATTCATGAAAAGCAATATGAATCAAAATACCGAAGAATGTGCCTCTTAATGTCGTCACTTTTGGACACTTTTCAGCAAGTAATCCATATACGATAGCATTTGCAATTGAAAAGCCATAATGAATGCCCATGACAGTTATAGGTATATCGTTCTCGTTATAACGGTACGTAGCATGTTTAACATTGTCAGGTAAATTCAATTTATGCAGTAATGTCATTGGTGGTGGTTCTTCTTCACGTTGTGGTGTTCTAGGAGGGATGAGTGCTTCCCATCCCATTTTAACTGCACCGCTTAATAATCCACCAATAACGCCCGTCATGATAACTCTTTTTGTTGATTGTTTCATTAATTTCACAACTCCTTATCTCACTATATATTATATTTACCCTTAATGATTACAAATTAAAAAGTGAGTTAATCACTTTTAACTCACTTTTGCACTCTATTTACTTAGCTTGACATTGCTCTTCTTTGGCATGTACCATGTTCGCTACAAATTGATTAATTGACGCATCGATATGATGTTCTGAACCTAAGCGAGCCACTGCTCCGTTAATGTAATCAATTTCAGTACGTCGATTATTATTAATCAAATCTTGATACATTGATGGGAAATGTGGACCTACTTTATCATTTAAATCGATAAGATAGTGATAGACTTCATCTGCATTTAAATGTACATCATCAACAGTAGCAACTTCTACTATCTCTTTAGTAATGTCATATACAAGTTTTCTTGCGTATTCACTTTCATTTAATGTTGATAAACGACATTCTAAAATGGTACATAGCGCATTTGCCGTACCATTTACACAAATCTTCTTCCAAATAGATTGTTGCAAGTCTTCACTTTTATGTGGATTAAGTTTTGCTTGTTCTAATAGATTATATATCACTTCAACATTATTCTGTCCCTCTGGCACAAGAGAACCTATCTCTACTGGACCACTACCCATTAAATGAGTATGTCCAGGTGATTCTAATCCGGCCGTCCATGTAGTTACACCACGAACAATACGTGATTTATCTACATAATTTACAATACGGTCTTCATGTTTTAAACCATTCATTGTACACACCATAATTGTTGTATCATGAATATGTGGCTGGATATGTGTTAACATGCTCTCAAGTTGCATAGCTTTTGTAAATAAAAATACAATATCAAATTGAAGATCACTTGGTATTTCTGTATCTTGATACATAGGAATGTTTAAATGATAGTCTTCTCCATTTATATCAATATGTAAACCTTCATGTTTTACAGCTGTTGCTTGTGGCTCCCAACCATCAATGAGTGTAACATCATTACCTTGGCGGTATAACATTGCACCGAAACCACTTCCCAACGCTCCTGAACCAGCAATTGCTATTTTCATAACATTCGACTCCTTCTTTTAATATTATTTTTAAAATACTACTTTAATAAAATATCGTCAATAATATAAACAGAATATTCTAAATAATTTGATAAAATTAGAACTAATTTTATTTTTCAATAATTGACGTAGAAGTCATTATCACTCTGTATAAGTATTCATTATTATGTTTACATTTATTTTTTTATCAATAAAAAAATCTGAGGCACTCTAGCGCACCTCAGATTTAAATGGTATGAATATCCAGTTTTAATTAAGCACGTTTAGTTTTACTTGGAATTAAGAAGAAAATGACAAAGAAAGCAGTTAAAACGATGATGGCATTAAAGAGTACGCCCGCCAAACCACCAAGTTCTAAATTCATTTTCGCTGCACAAACACCATAAATCGTACTTGATAAAGCTACACCAAATGCATTTCCTAATGATGAAGCCATTTTATACAATCCAGAGGCAACCCCCACTTTATCATCTGGCGCTTGATCAACTGCTGTATCTGTAGATGGTGTTGCATACATACCGAGCCCAATACCAAATAGTAGGTAACCAATAATACTTGAAATAATATAAAACAAATTAGGTAAGAAGGTTAGTGATAAAAGTAGTAACCCTAAAAATGTAGATCCACTACCTATGAGCAATGGCTTTTTAGCACCTAATTTTTGTAATAGTTTTTCACCTACACGAATCATTACAAGAACTGCTACTAAATAAGTGATAGAGATTAATCCTGCTTGTAATGAAGTGAAACCTAAATGACTTTGGTAGTATGTATTTACTACGATGAGCGTACCACCTGCTACTCCATTTAACATGAAGTTTGAAAGTGTAGCACCACTATATCCTTTATTCTTAAATAAACTAAAATCAACAAGTGGGTTCTCAGTTTTAAATTCACGAAGAACAAAGAATATACCAGCAATTAAAAATATTCCAAATAATGATAGAATGACAGATGATAATAATCCACGATCAGATGCTTGTGTTACCATCACATTGACACTTAATAATGTAATAACTAATAAAATCAAACCTATAACATCAAATTTTGAACCGCTATTGTCTGTATCAGTATCTGGTTCATTTTTTGTTTCTGGTGTGTGTTTAATTAAGAAAAATGAAAGTATCGACAAAGCAATAGAAATAATAAAAATCCATTGCCATCCTATTGTTGAAGCGATAAATCCACCGAACAATGAACATATTCCACTTCCGCCCCATGAACCAATAGACCAAAAACTTAATGCACGTTGTCTTTCTTTTCCTATGTAATATTCATTAATTATCGCAAGAGTTGATGGCATAATGAATGCACCTGATAAACCTTGCAAAGCACGTCCAATCAGTAATAACCATGGAACTGGTGTAATAATCAATAATAATGAACCAATGATATTTAAGCCTAGTCCCAAATAAGTCATTTTGACGCGACCAAATTTATCAGCAACATCTCCAGCACCTACAATAAACAAACCAGAAAATAAGGCAGATAAGCTCACTGCAATATTAATGGTACCCAAATCGGTATTAAATGATGATTGTAGTGTGGGCACAATATTAAGTAACGATTGCGCAAACAACCAAAATGTTAATACACTAATAATAATTCCAACGAGTAACCGATTATCTCCCTTAAATTCTTTTGAAGACTCCATTATAAAAAAATTCCTCCTACTTTGCCCAAAAACTATATAATTTTAAACTACATTAAAATTTTATCATAGCTTACTATAATGGGATATAAAAATCTTTTTTTCTTTTTAAATATTATTTTCCAAAATAAATTATCATTTAATATAAATTAAGTGCTAAGTATTTATAAGTAAACATTTTAAACTATCAACTTTAAATTTTCCATACTATAATAAAAAGTGTAGTAAAACTTTTAAATTTTATTAATATACTTAATAGGTGCAAAAATGTTTAATTTATTTATTTTATTACTTGAACGTGTGGGCTTAATTATTATTATTGCTTACATTTTAATGAATATTAATCACTTCAAGACGATTATGAGTGCACGTGAAAAATTACGTTCTCAAATAGAACTCACCATTTTATTTTCATTATTCGCAATTATTTCTAACTTTACTGGAATTGAAATTGAGCATGGCAAAATTATTTCTAGTAATATTTACTATCATCTAAATAACGAAACGTCACTTGCGAATACACGAGTATTAACGATTGGAATGTCTGGTTTAATTGGTGGTCCTTTTGTGGCGATTATCGTTGGTATTATTTCGGGCTTATCACGAATCATCATTGGTGGAGCAAATGCTTATACTTACCTATTTTCATCAGTCATCATTGCATTAATTTCTGGATTTTATGGATATCGCACCATGAGACATAATCGTTATCCAACTGTTTTAATAGGTGCAATGATTGGATTAATAAACGAAAGTATTCAGATGGCTTGTATTTTAATTTTTGCTGATGATGTTTCTAATGCTTGGTCATTGGTAAAATTTATTGCTTTACCGATGATATTAATTAATAGTATTGGAACTGCGTTATTTTTATCTATTATTCTGTCTACTTTAAAACAAGAAGAACAAACACGTGCAATTCAAACTCATGACGTCCTTGAATTAGCAAACAAAACACTACCTTATTTTCGTTCAGGATTAAATGAAAAATCAGCTCGTCCTGTAGCTGAAATTATACTGAGACTAATGAAAGTATCTGCTGTGGCAATTACTAATAAAACCGATATTTTAACACACGTAGGTGCGGGTAGCGATCATCATGTCGCTAAAAAAGAAATCATTACTAATTTATCTAAAGAAGTCATACGCACAGGTCAATTAAAAGAAGCCAATTCAAAAGAGGACATTGGATGTAATAATCCGAATTGTCCACTTCGAGAAGCTATCGTTATCCCCTTAATGACGAATGGAAACGTCGCAGGTACTTTAAAATTTTATTTTACAGACTATAATCATATTACGACATCAACTAAACAACTTGCTCGAGGTTTAGCAGATATTTTTTCAAGTCAATTAGAATTGGGACTTGCCGAAACGCAAAGTAAATTGTTACGAGATGCTGAAATTAAGTCTCTACAAGCTCAAGTTAATCCACACTTTTTCTTTAATGCGATTAATACCATTTCAGCACTCGTACGTATTGACAGTGAAAAAGCACGCAAGTTACTTTTGCAATTGAGCCAATTTTTCAGATCAAACTTACAAGGTGCGCGTAATAGTACGATTACTTTAGAAAAAGAATTACAACAAGTCAAAGCATATTTATCATTAGAACAAGCACGTTTTCCAGATCGATTTACAATTAAATATCATATTGATGATGTCTATAAACAAGTGCTAATTCCACCATTTATCATTCAAATTTTGGTGGAAAATGCAATTAAACACGCATTCAAACATCGACGAAAAGATAACATTGTTTGTGTAGACGTTCAATACAAAGAAACCTCATTAAAAATATCAGTTAGTGATAATGGACATGGTATAGCGCCTGAAAAATTACCCTCACTTGGACAAATCAGTGTAGCTTCAGACACTGGAACTGGCAGTGCATTAGAAAACTTAAATCGCCGCCTCACTGGTTTATATGGTTCTAGTGCAACGTTACACTTTGATACATCTAATCATGGAACAACAGTATCCTGTATGATTCCATACCATTTAATAAAGGAGGAACGTTAAATGAGGACACTTATTGTTGACGATGAGCCATTAGCACGTAATGAATTACATTACTTATTAAATGAAATATCTAGTTTCGAAATAATCGATGAAGCTGAAAATATTGAAGAAACTTTAGAAAAACTACTCTGTCATACCTATGATTTAGTATTTTTAGATATTAATTTAATGGATGAGAATGGGATTGATTTAGCTCATAAAATTCGAAAAATGCAACACCCCCCTTATATCATTTTTGCTACGGCACATGATACGTTTGCAGTAAAGGCATTTGAATTAGATGCAGTGGATTATATATTAAAACCTTTTGAATTAGAACGGATTGAACAAGCAGTTCAAAAAGTAAAACGATTATTAAACGCTAAACAACAGGTTCAAACATTGTCTGATCCTATTCACTCTCCACAATCACAAACGAGTACTTCTTCTTATAATAATAATCAAAGTGTACTTCCTATCGAAGTGGATGAACGTATTTATGTCATTAATCTAGACGATATTGTTGCGATTTCTGTGAACAACGGAATTTCGACTATTACGACTTTAAAAAAAACATATGAAACGACAGAACCACTCAATTATTATGAGAAGAAATTACCTAAGCAATTGTTTATAAAAATCCATAGGGCTACGATTATTAATAAGCAGTATATCGAAAGTGTCGAACAATGGTTTAATTATACGTATCAAGTGACAATGACAACGAATGTCAAATTTCAAGTTAGTCGTTCATTTATGAAATCATTCAAACAAGAAATTGGTCTTGTTTAATATCTATTCTAAGTTAGCTTTTAACCTAACGCTTCATATAATCAAGTGTTAGATTAAAAGCTGTTTTAATGACATCATAGCTTATTTGTTGTTCTATAAACACTTTCTGATTTTCAACTGGAAAATACTGCAACTCACCTATTAATTTTCGTAACTCACTTCTAAATCCAACTAAAGAAAGCGGTTTCATTTTATACTACTATCAAGAGAAAAGAAAAAGAGGGAGAGTATCAATATGGCGAAAAACAATTCAACTACCGCTAATACTCAGGGAGATAAGAAAGCAGGTAAAACTTACAATTTCTTTATCCAAGTATTAACTATTGTTGCTGTATTATTTGTTTCAAAAATTATTGAATCATTTATTCCGTTTCCAATGCCTGCATCGGTAATCGGACTCGTACTATTATTTATTTTATTAAGTTCAGGAGTCGTAAAATTACGTCAAGTAGAGGGTGTGGGAACCGCTCTAACAAATAATATCGGCTTCTTATTCGTACCAGCCGGTGTATCAGTTATTAATTCATTACCACTTTTAAGTCAACATCCAATTTTAATTATTCTATTAATTATTATTTCAACATTATTATTATTAGTCAGTGTGGGCTATGTATCACAATTATTTGTAACAAAAACATTATTCCCTACTGAAGAACAAAATGAAAAAACACGACTTAAGGAGGAAAACTAATGGTTGATCACTTAGGTATTACAACACCTTATTTTGGTATTTTAGTTTCATTAATTCCATATATTATTGCACAATATTTCTATAAAAAAACAAATGGCTTTTTCCTACTGGCACCTTTATTTGTAGCGATGGTGGCAGGAATTGTCTTTTTAAAAGTAACAGGTATTAGTTACGATAACTATAAAATTGGTGGAGATATTATCAACTTCTTCTTAGAAGCTGCAACAATTAGTTTCGCGATTCCACTTTATAAAAAACGTCATGTACTTAGAAAGTATTGGTTACAAATTTTTGGTGGTATTGCTGTGGGTACACTAGTAGCTTTAATCTTAATCTATTTAGTTGCAACATTATTCCACTTAGGTGATCAAATTAGTGCGTCTATGTTACCTCAAGCTGCAACAACTGCGATTGCCTTACCAGTATCTGACGGTATCGGTGGCGTAAAAGAATTAACATCATTAGCAGTTATCCTTAACGCTGTCGTTATTTCAGCATTAGGTGGCAAAATTGTAAAAATGTTTAAAATTTCAAATCCAATTGCACGTGGTTTAGCTCTTGGTACAAGTGGACACACACTTGGTGTTGCCGCTGCTAAAGAACTAGGAGAAACAGAAGAATCAATGGGAAGTATTGCAGTAGTGATTGTAGGTGTGATTATTGTTGTAATCGTACCACCACTTGCTTCACTATTATTCTAATAAAAAAAGCGTTGCTGACGAACTAAGTAACAACTTAGTCATCGTCTAAGCAACGCTTTTAATTTATCTTAAACTTTGTACTCGTTTACTAGAACGATGTGTGGGGTCTAATTTTTTCTCTAATAAACGTAGACCAATATCAATTAAAATAGCAATTAATGCAATTGGAATCGCACCTGCAAGAATAAAGACTGTACCATCAGTAGAATTGGTTCCACGAATAATAATGTCTCCTAACGTCGGTGCGCCAATAAATGAACCAATAGCAACAATTCCTATTGCTACAACAAGTGCAATACGAATACCACCGATGATCACAGATAACGATAGTGGAAGCTCAATCATACGCATAACTTGGTTATTAGTCATTCCCATACCTTTACCTGCGTCTTTAATATTGTAGTCAACCTCTGTCATACCTGTGTAGGTGTTTTTAATAATCGGTAGCAAGGCATATAAAAATACTGCAAATACAACCGTTGATGGACCGAGCCCTAACGCCAACATCAGTATAGCAAGCATTGCAATGGCTGGCACGGTTTGAATAATATTAGCAATAGTAATCACTGGCCATGCTATTTTTGAATAACGTGCAATTAAAATACCAATTGGAATGCCAATAATACAGGCAAACAATACTCCATATATAGACATTAATAAATGTTTAAAAAAGAGTTCCATCAGATAGCCAAAATTCAAAGTGTAATATTCATAAAGCGAACTTAACACATTCCCTTTCACTGTTATTGACCACCTTTCTTATCTTCAAAATAGTTATGTTTTTTAATAAATTCTTCTGCAATGACGGCTGGTTCTTTTCCTTTTCCATCTGCTTCATAATTCAGTTTTTGCATTTCTTTTGTACTTATTGTATTTTCTAGTTTTGTTAAAGCTTTATCAATCTCTGGATGGTCTTTAATTAATTCTTCTGTGGCTAACGGACTACCATCATATGGTGGGAAAAAGTTACGGTCATCTTTTAAGATTTTCAAATTATATGCCGCAATACGTCCGTCTGTGGAGTAACCAACGGCAATATCTAATTTTTTGTTTTTAAGTGCATCATACACTAAACCAATTTGCATTGGACGTGCACTTTTGAACTTAAAGCCATACTCTTTTTGGAAAGCTGGGTATCCATCTCCGGCACGATTCATCCATTGAGTATCCATACCCAAGCGTAACTGATCTTTATATTTTTCTAAGTCTGATACTTTTTCTAAGTGATATTTATCAGCAGTTTCTTTTGTTACCATAAACGCATACGTGTTTTCAAAGCCAAGTGAATGATAATATTTTTGATTATATTTCTTTTTAAATAATCGCTGTGACTCATCCATAGCTTTATTCGCATCTCTAGTTGGGGGTGCATCAAGTACACTGGTTAACTCTGTTCCTGTAAAACGCACCGCTGACATATTAGCATCTCCACGCATAAGTGCATTATGTTGAACAATACTTGAACCTAAATTTCCAATAATGATTGGTTTGATATCTCCATTTGTATAATGTTCAATCATTAATTTCTCAATATTTGCTACTATTTTGGTTTCACTACTTTCAGTCGCTGTGATTTTCACACTGTCTTTCGAATTACTGTCACCTAAACCGGGTAAGCCGCATCCAGATAATACGACGAGAGACAATGCAAGAACGATAAATATATATTTAATATTTTTCATAGCTGTTCATTCCTCCCTTTTAAACTATCTAGATACTTTAAGTCCTTTAGGTACAGCCCATTTTTCAACTAAAGATAATAAGAAATCCACAATTAGTGCTAAACAAGTCACTAAAATTGTAGCACTAATAATCATTGGTGGTTCATAGAGAGTTAAGCCATTAAATACTAAATCACCTAAACCACCTGCACCAATATAACTCGCAAGTGTAGCCCAGCTAATGACATATACACTTGCAAGACGTATACCACTAATAATTAATGGCAAGGCAAGGGGTAATTCCACATCTTTCATTAATTGAAGTTTTGTCATCCCCATACTTGTTCCAGCTTCAATAATGTTTTTATCAATATTTTGAACTCCTAATACTGTATTATTTAAGATAGGTAATAATACATAGATAAATAAAGCTACAATTGCTGGTGTCTTACCTACACCAAAAATTGGAATCATAAGCGCTAAAATGGCAAGTGTTGGTACCGTTTGAAGTACACCTGCAATAGTCAATACAACATTCGCCGTACGTTTTGTTTTTGATAATAAAATACCAAGTGGTACAGCTACGACAATAGCAATAAGTAACGAAATAATAGAAATATAGAAATGTTCTATCGTTTTCGATACGAGTTCTTCTCCGTATTGTGCAAAAAAGTCTCTCATTAACGATCCACTCCCGTATCATCAGTATGATGGGTATGTTCTCTATCTGTTCCGTTCATAATATCTTCATGATAACGTTGTGTACCTTGCGATGTTAAACGTTGTTGCGTTTCATTTTGACGTTCATTCTCTCGCTCAACTTCATTTGAATAGGTTTTAGAAGAGTGACTCGTTTCATTCTCTTCACCCCAAATGGAGTCATACACAATATCTACTAAGTTTGCTCGTGTAATCAGTCCAATTAATGTATGATGATCATCTACTACAGGCACATTACGTACATTACGCTTTAAAATAGTTCGTACTGAATCTTGTAGTTTTGAATCGATATGTACTTTATAAACATCACGCTGCATCGTATCAATTAATTCTTTACCTTGACGTAATCCTTGATTTATATCTTCAATATCTAAAAAACCTAAAAGACGATGTTTATTATTCACTACAAAAATAGTGTCTATACGATGGGTTCTCATAATATTGACTGCATCATTAAGAGAATCGTCAGCTTGAATCGTAATGGGTTTGATCATTGCATCTTCAACCGTTCTCATGTTTGGTCGATCTTGAATCAGTCTATTTTGTCCAATAAATTCTCTAACAAAATCATTTGCTGGATATCTTAAAACATTGTCCGGTGTATCATATTGAACGATCTGGCCTTTCGACATAATACAAATTTTGTCTGCTAGCTTAATCGCTTCATCCATATCATGAGTTACAAAAATAAACGTTTTTCCTAACTTTTTTTGTAAATCTTTAACTAAATCTTGTAACGTATCTCTAGTTATAGGATCTAATGCACCGAACGGTTCGTCCATCAAAATAATGTCTTGTTCTGCTGCAAGCGCTCTAACTACACCAATACGTTGTTGTTGTCCACCCGACAGTTCAGACGGATAACGATCTAAATAATCCTCAGGTAAATCGACTAATTTAATCAACTCTTTTGCTTTAGCATCTTTCTTTTCTTTAGACCATTTTAAAAGTTTTGGAACAAGCACAATATTTTCTCTGATAGTCATATGTGGCATTAATCCAATTTGTTGAATCACGTATCCAATACTACGACGTAATTCTACTGGATTCATGCTACGTACATCTTTACCATTCATTTCAATTGAACCCTCTGTAGGTTCAATCATGCGATTAATCATTCTTAATGCTGTTGTTTTACCACTACCACTTGTTCCAATAAATGCAACAAATTCTCCAGCTTCAATATTTAAAGAAATATTATCGACTGCTTTCTTATTTCCAGAATAAATTTTAGTAAGGTTCTTTATACTAAGCGTCATAGGATGTCCCCTTCTATCGTATTAATGATGGAAAATTTTAAATACAAAAAAGCCAAAGTATTCTATGTTTGATTGTCTCAATCAAGAACCATATGGCCATTGCGTAATAAAGTTTTAAAAAATTGAATTTTAATAGAAATCGTTAAAATTCCACCACCTATACTTATATACCCTTTATAATTTTTTGAAACATTATTTATACGTAATAATTAATTTTTTTACCTAATTATTTTTTTAAGTTTTTAATTTTAATATTCCTTATATACAACTATTCATTGTAGACAGTACATTCTAGCCTTTTTATATTGCCTACAATTAAAATTCGCAAAATTGTCAAATTTTTCTAAAGTGTGTAACAATTCATTTATATATATTTGAATTTCTGAGTTACTCGTATTAATCTATAATTGTAAAGTGTTTTTATTATGAAAGGGATGTTATATATCATGAAAGCAGCAGTATGGTATGGTCAAAAAGATGTTCGCGTTGAAGATCGTGAACCAAAAAAATTAAAAGATAACGAGGTAAAAGTTAAAGTATCTTGGGCTGGTATTTGTGGTACTGACTTACACGAATATTTAGAAGGCCCAGTATTTATTTCAACTGACAAACCTGATCCATTCTTAGGTCAAAAAGCACCTGTAACTTTAGGACATGAATTCTCAGGTATCGTTGAAGAAGTGGGGAAAGACGTTACAAAATATAAAAAAGGCGACCGTGTCGTTGTAAACCCAACTGTTTCTGCACGTGAAAAAGAAGAAAATCTAGATTTATACGATGGGTATACATTCATCGGATTGGGTTCAGATGGTGGTTTCGCTGAATTTACTAATGCACCTGAAGACAATGTGTATCACTTACCTGAAAATGTGTCTGCTCAAGAAGGTGCATTAGTTGAACCAACAGCAGTAGCAGTGCAAGCTGTTAAAGAAGGTAACTTATTATTTGGTGATACAGTGGCTATCTTTGGTGCAGGTCCAATTGGTTTATTAACAGTCGTTGCAGCTAAAGCAGCTGGTGCTAGTAAAATCTTTGTATTTGATTTATCAGAAGAACGTTTAGCTAAAGCTAAAGAAGTGGGCGCAACTCACGTTGTAAACTCTGGTCATACTGATCCACTAGAATTCGTAAACGAACATACTGAAAACGGTGTAGATGTAACCTTTGAAGTAGCTGGTGTTGGAGTAACATTAGCACAATCTGTAAAAGTAACACGCCCAAGAGGTAGTGTTGTCATTGTTTCAATCTTTGCACACGAAGTTAACTTTGATCCAATGTTATTGACAAACTCTGGTGTTAAATTAACGTCTACTATTGCTTATACACCAACAACATTCCAACAAACAATTGATTTAATCGCAAATGGCAGCTTAGATGTTAAGAGCGTTGTAACAGATAAAATTGAATTAGCTGACATCGTTGAATCAGGATTCAATCAATTAGTGAATGATAAATCACAAGCTAAAATCCTAGTTAAATTAAATGGTGACCAAAAATATTAATTAAATGTTTTAACCCTGTAAAGAAGTTTTCCTTCTTTACAGGGTTTTTTTGTATTATTTCAAATCATACGATTTTATGCCTATCATCTCTACATCGGTTTCACTACACACTTTTTCATAACATTATCATCATTATATTGTAGAAAAATCTAATAAACTCCTTTTAATAATATTTTGAAATCTCCTAAATATTTAGTTTGACTAATTAAATGATAAGCGTATAATTATATCGTAGTTTTTTTATAAAAAATAAAATAAATTAAAAGGAGTATTTATGGGAAAGAATAAAAACGATAATAAAATTAGCTTAACGCAACTCGTGTTACTCGGTTTAGGTTCGTTAATTGGTTCTGGTTGGCTCTTTGGAGCATGGGAAGCATCTTCAGTCGCTGGACCAGCATCCATTTTCTCATGGGTCATAGGCTTCATAGTTATTGGAACGATTTCTTATAACTATATTGAAATAGGAACAATGTTTCCACAATCTGGTGGCATGAGTAACTATGCTCAATATACACATGGGTCATTACTTGGCTTTATTGCTGCATGGGCAAATTGGGTATCACTCGTAACGATTATTCCAATTGAAGCAGTATCTGCAGTCCAATATATCAGCTCTTGGCCTTGGGACTGGGCTAAGCCAACTCAGGCATTGATGCATAATGGTTCTGTAAGCACAGTTGGTTTATTTGTTGTTTACATTATCATTATTGTCTTTTCATTATTAAATTATTGGTCTGTAAAATTATTAACATCTTTTACAAGTTTAATTTCTGTATTTAAATTAGGTGTGCCACTCCTAACAATTATTATGTTAACGATCTCAGGGTTTGATGCAGGAAACTATGGTCATTCCTTGAATACATTTATGCCATATGGTAGTGCACCTATCTTTGCAGCAACAACAACATCAGGTATTATCTTCTCATTTAATGCATTCCAAACGATCATTAATATGGGCTCAGAAATTAAAAATCCTGAGAAAAACATTGCACGTGGTATCGCCATTTCACTAACATTAAGTGCAATTTTATACATTATATTACAAAGTACATTTATTACTTCAATGCCACAATCAATGATTCATTCACATGGTTGGCACGGTATTAACTTTAATTCACCATTTGCAGACATGGCAATTTTATTAAGTATTAATTGGTTAGCCATTTTACTTTATATTGAAGCCGTAGTATCTCCATTTGGTACTGGTGTATCATTTGTAGCCATTACTGGTCGTGTATTAAGCGCTATGGAAAAAAATGGTCATATTCCTAAATTCTTAGGAAAAATTAATTCAAAATATAACATTCCACGTGTTGCGATTGCATTTAATGCTGTCATGAGTATTATCATGGTAACGTTATTCCGTGATTGGGGCGTACTTGCAGCTGTTATTTCAACTGCAACATTAGTAGCCTATCTTACAGGCCCTACTACCGTTATTGCGTTACGTAAAATGGGACCTAAATTGCATCGTCCTTTCCGTGGAAAATTATTAAAAATCATGGCACCTTTATCATTTGTATTAGCATCATTGGCCATTTATTGGGCAATGTGGCCTACTACAGCAGAAGTTATTTTAATCATTATTTTAGGTTTACCAATTTACTTCTTCTATGAATATAAAATGAATTGGAAAAATACTAAAAAGCAAATTGGCGGTAGCTTATGGATTATTGTCTATCTTATTTTATTAGCTGCTATGTCATTTATAGGTAGTAAAGAATTTAAAGGTATGAACTGGATTCACTACCCATATGACTTTATTGCTATTATAGTGTTGTCCCTCATTTTTTATAAAATTGGTTCTTCAAGTCACTTCAATAGTATTTACTTCAAACGTGCTAAGAAAATCAATAAAAAAATGAAAGACGGTTCACCAGAAGAAGCTGAAGCAGCTGCTAAAGGTAACGAATAATCATTCAAATGTCTGAAACAAGTTAGAGAATAGTCTCACCTTGTTTCAGACGTTTTTTTTAATGTTATATTAGATATAAGATAAGTATGGAGATGATACTGTTGACTTTAATTAAAACACATGGCGGAGATATTAAAGGCTATACTAAAAAGAAAATTAATTACTTTCTTGGGATTCCCTATGCTGATAAACCTATCAATGAACATCGATTTAAACACTCGAAATGCTTAAAAACTTGGGATAAGACCATTGAAGCAACATCGTTTAAATCTATACCACCACAACCGTACAACAAACTCGAAACCTTCTTCTCATCACATGCTCAATTATTTAACCAAAGTGAAGACTGCTTATATTTAAATATTTGGTGTCAAAACAATCAATATAACAATAAGCCTGTCATTATCTACTTTTATGGTGGTGGCTTTGTGAACGGACATGGTTCTCAGGAACTTTATACACCTGAACATATTGTTGCACAACATGATGTCATTGTCATTACGTTTAATTATCGTTTAGGTGCTTTAGGGTTTTTAGACTGGTCTTACTTCAATAGCGATTATAATAAAAACAATGGTTTGTCTGATCAAATTAATGCACTCCAATGGGTACATACGTTTATTAAATATTTCGGTGGAGATTCAAACAATATAACATTAATGGGACAGTCTGCTGGCAGTATGAGTATTATGGCATTAATGCAACGACCAGAATTAGACAAATACTATCATCAAGTGATGTTATTAAGTGGAACGCTACGTCTTGATTCTCATTTATTAGGACAAAAGAAAGCAGCTCATTTTGCCTATCTGAAAGATACCTATTGTCCTAAAAAAAGAATGACTCACTTAACAACTTTAGATATATTATCATTAATGGCTTATGATGAAGCATCACGCGGGAAATCAAAAGGTCTTGAATTGATTTATGCACCTATTCAAGAGTCAAACATGTCTCGTCCTCTTTCTCAATTTACTAAACCGGTTGTTATAGGTACTACGAAAGAAGAAGGCAATATCTATATTCGTAATGAATCTAGAAAACTATCATCTGAGCGCTTTGTGGAAGTCATGAAATTAAATGATATACACCTTCACATTTCCCAAGCTCAAACTGGTAAAGACCAAGCCCGTATGGTGACAACGCATTATTTCGAAACACCTACAATTTCATTTTTAAATCAACTTGACAACAATCCCCATTGTTGGAAGTTACGTTTTGACTGGTGCCTTTCTAATGCATCACCGTTTCAATCTGCTTATCATATTTTAGATTTAGTGTTTTGGTTTGGAAAATTAGAGATTTTAAAAGCGCATGGTGTGAACTCATTAGAACATGAACGTCATCTCAGTAAACACATGATAGATGATTTAATCTATTTTGCGACATACCACACTATGCCGTGGCCATCTTATTCTCCTCAAACACCTTATTGTTATATATATAAATAAAAAGAAGTGGAACAATGAATTCAAAATGAATTCTGTTCCACTTCCTCTTTAATGTCTCATATAAGACATATTTTTTAAACTTAAGACAATAATAAGACCCATAGCTCCAACCATCGCGCTCACAATCGTGACTGCTTGAACAGAGATATTTGAAACAACGAGTCCTCCAATAATGCCCCCAAATCCTATTCCCGCATTCAGACTCGACATATTCCAACTCATCACTTGACTCGTATCACCTTCAACATGTTCAATTATACCACTTTGAATTGCTGGGTTGGTACTCCACTGTACAATATTCCATATAAACAATCCAATTAATAATAGGGTAACAGTATGCAAAATAAGATTCATTATCAACATCATAACTATAAAAATAGAAAAGGCAATGATTAGCCAACGTTTACTGCTAAGTTTATCTGCTAATATGCCACCTAACGACGTACCAATCACTCCTGCAATCCCATTCACTAATAACGCCAATGATACAAATCCCATTTGATGACCATGATTCAAAATAAGAGGATTAATATAAACAAATGTCACAGAATTTGCTACTAAAATTAAAAAAGTAATTGCTAAATATTTGACTACCTCCACCGGTCTTAAAATTTTAGATGTATTTGGCTGTTTATTTGAAGTTGAACCCCATTGACGTTGAACTTGATTTAATTCTGATGTTGATGGTAAATACACCATCATCAGTACACCGGCGATCACACTCACAATAATAATAAATAAGAACGTAAATCTCCAACCTATTGCATCCCCAATCATCGTACCGATCGGGACGCCAAATACGTTAGCCCCACTAAATCCAGTATAAACGACACCAATCATTTTTCCTCTGTTTTTAGGTATCGTTAACATCGCTGTTAAAGCTAAGACTTTAACGATAATGAGTGACGCTGCTGCTGAAGATAAGATACGTCCAATCACTAAAATAGTAAAGTTAGGCGCCATCGCAATCATGGCATTTCCAATAATAAATGCAACGAGTGTCCATAATAAGACCGGTCGTACTGCAAAGCGATTTGTAAGCTTAACAAGTATGGGGCCACAAATAGCAAATGTTAATGCATATAAAGTCACAAGCTGACCAATAATTGCTTCAGAGACACCGAGATCTCCACTCATTAAATTCATAATTCCTGCAACCATCATCTCAACCATACCGACGATAAACACACTAATAATGAAGGTTGCCACTCGCATGACAGACATGCATAGAACTCCTTTCTTTCTATATTTTGGTATAAAAAAACAGTTACGCAATGGTAACCTTTATCATTCGTAACTGTTTCATTATATAATAATTTCTTAAACTTTTGTGCGAAAAAATGTGTCGTTGAGATTTAGTTATTGTCTTTTATATTCGTTGTACGTGCTACGAGTTGATGACGTGCATTAAAGAATTGACCATAACTTAAATACGTTGCAATCAATGCAGACATAATCGTTGCAGTAGTATGAATAAACACAACAAGTAATTGGAATTTGATGGCTTGTAATGGTGCCATACCTCCAATAATTAATCCTGTCATCATACCCGGAATAGACACTAATCCATATGTTTTTACAGAATCGATTGTTGGAACAATCGCCAAACGAATACTTTCACGAATCGCCCCTTTAGATGCAAGCTTTGGCGTTGCTGCTAATGTTAACTTAGATTCAATATCATCTACATCTCGAACGAACGCACGATCTAAATTTTGATATGCCAAATTAATGGCAATTAAACCATTATTTGCAAGCATACCGCCGATAGGAATGACATCATTTGCTTTAAAATCGATGGCACCAGCAAGCACTGCACATGCTAATGGAATTGCTGTTGATATAAATATAGAAACAAAAGAAATCCAAAACACATGATGCATAACAGGCGATGCACGATGAATTGTATTCCAAGAAGCGTTAATAATAATGACTAATACTGCAATCAATAATATCCATACTTGATCAATTTTAAAAATATATTCTAATATCAATCCTAAAATTAATAATTGAACTACTGCTCTAATCGAAGCAACGACTAAATCTTTGATAATATGTAAGCCTTCTTTATATGAAATAATAATAGGAATTAATAATAATAATGCTGTTAAACAAAGCGCTGTATTACTCATTATGACTTAACACCTCCTCATTTGTAATCTGACCGTCTTTAATAGTAATTCTTCTTTGGAAATTTCTCATACTTTGATCATTACTATGCGTAATCCATAATATAGCGACGCCTTCATCTGCTAATTTAAAGATAATATCTTCAATTTTTTCTTTATTTTGCGTATCAAGTGCACTCGTTGATTCATCTAGGAGTAATATCTCTGGTTGATACATTAACTGGCGTGCAATAGCAATACGTTGACGTTCTCCACCAGACATATGTTTTACTTTTGAATCTAGACTATAGTTTGACAAGCCGACTTTATTAAGTAAATCATTCGCTTTATCTTCATCAAATTGATCATGATGCGTTAATGCTGGGAAAGCCATATTATCTTCTACTGTCGTTCCAAATAATTCACTTTGTTGCATCATGTAACTAATTTTAGAACGTAATTCTTCAGGACTGTACTCATCATATGGTTTTCCTTTAAATAATAATTCTCCTTCAGTCGGACTAATTAAATTGTTGAGTTGCTTTAAGAATGTACTTTTTCCGCTTCCAGAAGGACCAACCACTGCAACGGTTTCACCTTGATCTAATTTAAAATTAATATTATTGAGTATCGTTCGTTGATCTGCTTTGTAGGTCAGATGTTTTACTTCTAATAACACAAGCGTTTCCTCCTTATCTTTACTTTTTAATGGGATGACATATTCTTTTTTATCATAACAAAAAAAGAGGCAAAGTAATGAAATTCAATGTTACTATTTTTTGAATTTCAATGACTTTACCTCTTACCCTTAACCCCAAATGATACTCATCATAATCGCTATAAAAGAAACAAAGTTATTTATCATATGTAGGGTAATCGTCATCGCTAAATTTCGACCACTTAAGTGATATGCCACAACAAATCCTGTAGCCATAATTATATAAGGACCAACTTCAAATGGTGATGATGCACTTGTCATATGTAATCCTGCAAATCCGAGTACTGACACGACATACATCACACCATACGTTAATTTTTTACCTAACTCATGAATCAACAAATGTCTAAATAATAATTCTTCTACAACAGGTGTAATAATCACAATATCTAAAAATAAAACAGGCCAAAGCCAATTGATTTCAAACATTTTAATAATCATTTTGTTATTTTCTGTATCATCAAACTGATATTGTTTCGGTAAAAATTCTACTAAATAACCATATGCCCCTTGCAACACATAAAGGGCCACCATCATAATAATAATGAGTGGGATATGTTTTTTTAAAGCTTTGAAACGTGAGATGGCAATAGGAATAATGGTTTTGCGATGCATTAAATAAAAGACTACTAATACAAGACATTGACCAATTAACGTAAAGACTTGGGCGTATCCTAAATAATATTTTGTAAACTTACTTTCCGATATATGACCTCCTGTGATGCCTGAAATTATTCCCATCACAATAAATGTAAGAATCAACGGAAAAACAATATTCATGACTAAATATGTAGGTATGAGCCAAAAATCACGTTTAACAATACGTTTTGAATCAAATTCATTTCTTATCGGTCGCTGCTCTGAGGTTTGGTAGTATGTATCATTATGTTCCGAAGTCATATAACTCTCCTATTCTTTCTATTTAAACAAGCTTATCAATCATTGTAATAATAAATATGATGAGTTGTACAGTACTATGATAAAGATAGGACGCTGCTAAATTTTTCCCACTTTTCATATATACCATCACTGCACCTATTGAAATAATCATGTAAGGTATGGCTTCCAATATTGAAATTAAATCATATACTTGGACAATAGTTTCTATTAACACACTAACAATCATCATTACTAAAAGATTAAATTTTTTACCTAATTCATGAATCAATAGATGACGAAATAGTAACTCATCAATTAAGGGGCGTAATAATACTACTGAAATAAAAGTGAATATCAGTGCACTTGGATGAATAAACAATCCTTCTAAACGACGTTGTGCTTGTGTGTCTACGTAGCCAAAAGGATGCGGTAATATGTGTGCCAATGCATTAAAACCATAATATAACATCACACTAACCATTACGATGATGAACATAAATTTCAAATACTGATGAATCGCAATACGATATTGTCGTCGTACAACACTCGCAATATAAAATTTGTGTAATGTAAAAAATAATCCTAACACAATAAATTGGGCAATCACAAAACTTAGACTTAGCATCACATTATATAAATAAGATGGCGGTGGTTGTTGGGTAACCATAGCCGTCACACCTAATACGCCAAAAACAATAATAATAGGCGTTAAAATTTGGAAAAAGATAAATAAAGGAATGAGTAGAAAATCCTTTTTTATTATTTTAGGACTACTCCATCGATTTTTTGATACCACTTGTGTGATCACATCTTTTTCTTTTTTCATATATCACCTCAACTATCTACGCATATAGTACTTTATCATTTAAAAACATTATTGTCATAAGAGATTCTAACTTTTCCATAATTTGATATTTAAAGATAAATATTAAATCTATTTATTTATATTTGTAAATAAAATTTTTTGATGTAAGATTTACAGTATAAAGAGAATTGAGGGGGGATGGGCATGACAACTTTACTTACTGTCATGCAATTTATAGTTAATATTCTTATTATTATGGTGTTACTTTCTATATTAATGGTTGGATTATTTCTTTTATTCAAAGATAAAAGACAAGAACAACATAGTGTGTTACGTAACTTTCCTGTATTAGGCAGAGTACGTTACTTTTCAGAGAAAATAGGACCAGAATTACGTCAATATTTATTTGCAAATGATACCGAAGGAAAACCATTTTCAAGAAATCAATATACTGATATCGTTTTAGCAGGTAAATATCATTTAAGAATGACTAGTTTTGGTACAGAAAAAAACTATGAAGAAGGCTTTTATATTCGAAACGCTATGTTTCCATTACAAAAGTCAGAACTTCAAATTGATAACCATTCAATGATTTCAACATTTATTTATTCAATCGATAATGAACGATTGTTTAAGCGTGAAGAACATCGTGAGAATAAACACATCGATCCTTATTATTTATCAGATGATCATGCAGTTATTATAGGCGAAGAATTAGCACATCCCTTTAAAGTCAAACGTTTAGTAGGCCAATCTGGTATGAGTTATGGCTCATTAGGTGGGCGCGCGATTACTGCATTATCTCAAGGACTTGCACGTGCTGGCACATGGATGAATACAGGGGAAGGTGGATTATCTGAATATCATCTTAAAGGTGGCTGCGATATTATTTATCAAATTGGACCAGGTTTATTCGGCGTGAGAGATAAAGACGGTGCTTTTAGTGAAGAAGCTTTCTTAAATGTGGCAAACTATAAAGAAGTTAAAGCATTTGAAATTAAGCTTGCACAAGGTGCTAAGACCCGTGGTGGTCATATGGAGGGCAATAAAGTCACAGAAGAAATTGCTAAAATTCGTCGTATCGAACCCCATCAGACTGTCAACTCGCCTAACCGTTTCGATTTCATTAATAATCCGAAAGAATTATTAGAATTTGTAGCTAAGTTGCAAAAGCTCGGTCAGAAACCTGTAGGCTTTAAAATTGTTGTAAGCAGAGTTGATGAAGTTGAGGCCCTTGTTCAAGAAATGATTAATCTAGATATTTATCCAAACTTTATTACTGTTGATGGTGGTGAAGGTGGAACTGGCGCAACATTCCAAGAATTACAAGATGGTGTTGGCCTCCCACTTTTTACTGCCCTTCCAATCGTTACTGGTGTTTTAGAACGTTATGATGCACGCAAATATATGAAGATATTCGCATCTGGAAAACTTATTACACCTGATAAAGTAGCCATTGCTCTCGGACTTGGTGCTGATTTATGTAATATTGCAAGAGGTATGATGATTAGTATTGGTTGCATTATGAGTCAACAATGTCATTTAAATACTTGCCCTGTTGGTGTCGCAACAACTGATCCTAAAAAAGAAAAAGCTTTAATTGTTGAAGAAAAGCAATATCGTGTCACAAACTATGTGACGAGTTTACATGAAGGATTATTTAATGTTGCGGCTGCAGTAGGTGTTAAAAGCCCAAACGAAATTACAGAAGATCATATTGTGATTAAAAGAAAAAATGGACATATTGAAGATATCGCAAGTTATAAATTAAAACTTATTCAATAGTCAACAAAAAAGTGAGACAATCCATCTAAGCCAATTGTTGTCTCACTTTTATATTATTCTTCATTCATATTGCTTTTTTTCTGGAATCCAATTTTTTTAAGTTCTTTGACCGTACCGTCCATTGTTACTTTTTTATAGTTTTTAGAATAATGCGCTAATGTAAAGTAACGACTAACGTCTTTTAAGTTTGCTTTGTTATAATCAATATCTATATTTTCAACTATTTTTTGATGCTTACTACTTAGCGTATATGTTACACCCTTTTTTCCTTTTAATGGACGATAATCTTTAAAAGATCTTTTACCTTCTTGTTTAGACATTCCGAGGTCCTCATATTTTAACGTACTGACAGTTGATTGTTTAATCACTTTATTATTTTTATAAGTTAATGTTGTAAGAACATGCTTACCATCAATATCACCTTCGTATGTTTTTGAACGTGATTGAGTACAAGCTCCTAATATACTCACACTTAACACTAACAACGCAAATAATGTTAAGACTTTTTTCATCATACTCATCTACTTCCCCATATTAATTTTACACAAATTATATCACTTACTAACTATGAATAGGATACATTTAATTTACATAGATATGATAAACTATTTTTCATAAAATTCATTTTATTCATGCTACAATACACTTAACAACATTTTAGGAGGACTCAATGTATGAAAGAATCTATCGAATTACTAAAAACATTAACAGATGTTAATGGTATCGCTGGTTATGAATACCAAGTTAAAGAAAAAATGCGAGACTATTTAACACCTATTAGTGATGAGATTATCGAAGATGGTTTGGGTAGTATCTTTGGTAAAAAGAAAAGTAAAACGGGATCTAAATCATTAATGTTAGCTGGTCATTTAGATGAAATTGGATTCATCGTCACTAAAATTGACAATAACGGGTTTATTAAATTCCAACCTATTGGCGGTTGGTGGAGCCAAGTGATGTTATCTCAAAAAGTAACTATCACGACTGACGATGGTAAAGAGATACGAGGTATCATTGGTTCTAAACCTCCACATGTACTCGAACCAGACGCACGCAAAAAGTCTATCGATATCAAAGACATGTTTATTGATATTGGTGTTAGAAGTAAAGCAGATGCTGAACAATACGGTATTGAAATTGGAAATATGATTACACCTTATAGTGAGTTTGAACAACTTGCAAATGGTAAATATTTAACTGCCAAAGCATTTGATAATCGATACGGTTGTGCACTGGCTATTGACGTACTTAACAATCTTAAAGATGAATCAATTGGTATTAATTTATATGCAGGTGGCACTGTACAAGAAGAAGTTGGTTTACGTGGCGCTAAAGTCGCAGCAAATAAAATCAACCCCGATTTAGCTATCGCAGTCGACGTTGCGGTCGCATACGATACACCTGGAATGGCACAATATGGTAGTGATACAGCCATTGGTGACGGTCCAGTCATTATTTTAATGGATGCTTCAAATGTGGCACATCAAGGCTTACGTCAACATATTAAAGAAGTGGCAAAAAAACATTATATTACGGTTCAATGGGATACCACACCACGCGGTGGTACAGATGCTGGTAGTATCCATGTTGCTAACGATGGTATTCCAACAATTGCCATTGGTGTAGCATTACGCTATATGCACTCAAATGTATCTGTTCTCCATACAGATGATTATGAAAATTCAGTACGATTAATCACTGAAATTGTACGTTCTTTAAATGACCAAACGTACAATCAAATCAAATGGTAATTTGAATATTGAAATATTACATCTACTTATGTTAATATCACATTAACGAGTATTAACGTCATAACGATACGAACCCCTAGTCTATTGCCCTAGACTAGGGGTTCTTTGTGTATTGGATTATCTGCCGTCTTTTTTATTCTTATATTGTTCAAACCAATAATCAAACAATATATTGAGCCACCTATTTAATATAGGTGCGATAACGAGTACAAATATTAACGTCATAACTTCACCCCCTTTAAACGTACGACCGTCTAAAGGAAAGACGACATCAACATTATAACATTTTCATAAAATATGGTAATTTATCTAAATACATAAAAAGCAAGAGACAGCTTCACATTGAAGCCATCTCTCACACTTAAATGCTAATATATCCATTATGATTTATTCTACAGAATGTTTCCATTTATCTTCACTTAACATTTCACCAGGCCAAGTGTATGCCATCACACCGCCATCAATACGAATCGTTTCACCTGTAATAAATGAACTATCATCTGATGCTAGGAAAGCAACCAATTTACCTACTTCTTCAGGTTGTCCTAAACGACCAAGTGGAGTGACCCATTTCTGATTATCACGGAACGTTTTACCCGCTTCATCTTCAGATGTACCAGCTAAATGATCTACAAGCGGTGTTTCAATGGTACCTGGTGCAATCGCGTTCGCACGAATATTTTCACGTCCATATTCAATCGCAATCGATTTAGTGAAATTGATGACGCCACCTTTAGCGGCATTATAACCAGAACGATATAAGTCTGCTGCTTGTCCTGAAAATGAAGCTGTATTAATGATTGAACCACCATTATCCAACATTAATGGTAATAAGAATTTCGTTACTAAGAACGTCCCTCTCATATCAACAGACATAATTTTATCAAATACTTCAACTGGATATTCATGAATACGTCCTGCCCCATTATCTACACCTGCATTGTTGAAGATAATATCAATGTGACCATAGTCTTGTTTAACTTTCTCAGCAAAATCTTTCACTTGTTGATCTTGAGAGATGTCAACTTTATAAGCTGTCGCTTTACCGCCTTCTTGATTAATGTCATCTACAGTTTTTTCTAATTCATCTGAAATATCAAGTGCTAAGACATGCGCCCCTTCTTTAGCTAACACTTTTGCTGATGCTTGTCCAATACCTGTACTTGCACCTGTGATAACTGCAATTTTATCTTCTAAACGTTTCATCTTGTCACACTCCTAGTGAACTTGTTTTCTAATACAACCTTATTGTTCCACTAAACAGTTTAGATTAAACGTTATACTAAAAATGAAATCGTTTTACAATTGAATTCTTTTCTACATCCAAAGAAATGCAAATAGGATTCGTATCTTTTTCTATTTATAAAATTCATGTAAAATAAAACTATAATAGGAAGTATTGAAAGACTTAGGAGGCCATGATGGAAGAACGTATAGGATTGATAGATATTGGCTCAAATACGATTAGATTAGTTATCTTTAGATTTAGCAAAGATGCAGGATTAAATGAATTGCTCAACATTAAAACGCCTGCTCGCTTGAGTCAATACTTGACAAAAGAAAATAAAATGAGCCAAGAAGGCATTAACGTACTCATTGAAGCATTACGCAGTTTTAAATCTGTATCTGAAAAATTTAAAGTAAAAGCATTACATCCTATCGCAACAGCAGCGATTCGTCAGTCTAAGAATAAAGATGACATTGTTAAAAAAGTGAAAGATGAAATTGATATTGAAATTTCAATTATTCCTGAAAAAGAAGAAGCATATTATGGTTACTATGCTATTATTCATACCACTGAAATTGAAAATGGCGTATCTGTAGACATCGGTGGCGGTTCAACGGAAGTTACTTTATTTAAGGATAAAGAACTATTTGAATCACATAGTTTTCCTTTCGGTGTAGTCACGTTAAAACATAAATTCTTTGATGGCAAAGACCACAATGATAAAGGTGCGATCAAAGATATGGAGAAATTTTTATCTCAACAATTTAGTACATTGGATTGGCTTAAAGATCAAGAGGTTGCCTTAGTCGGCGTTGGTGGTTCTGCACGTAACGTAGCACGTATTCATCAATCTGAACACACTTATCCTATAAGTGGCGTACACAATTATACAATGTCAGATAAAGATATTGATGAAGTGTACAACATAATACGTAAAAGTTCACGTGACGAATTAAATAACCTAGATGGATTAAGTCGCGATCGTGCAGATATTATTCTTCCAGCAGTATCAGTATTTAAGACCCTTTATAAAAAAATAGATGCTAAGCAATTCACATTTTCAAGAAATGGCTTACGTGAAGGCTATATTATTAAACAAATTCGCTCACGCTATCCAGATGTATTTGACAAACATAATGTGCGTAAAGAAGCGATTTATTTCTTAGCACATGACTATCATATCGAAGAACATAGCTCGCAAGGTCGTTTAAAATTAGCACAATCTTTATTAAAACAATTAATGGATTTAGGTGATTTAAAGATTAATGACGCAGAGCAACGTCTATTTGAAGCAGGCGCCTATATTTATTATTTAGGTAGATTTATTGATTCAGATTCAAGTTCTCCACATACGTATTATATTATCGCGAACTCAATGATTAATGGCTATACACATAAAGATCGCGTTAAACTCGCCCTTTTAGCAAGTTTTAAAAATAAATCTTTACTTAAGTTCTATTGTAAAGAAACAGATTGGTTTAGTAATAAGGAAATTGAAACCATTCAAGCATTAGGTGGCATTATTAAATTTGTGAATGCTTTAAATATTTCACAAACTGGCTTTGTTCAAGACGTGAGTTTAAAAGAAACGAAAAAAGGCAATGACGATTATGAACTGACCGTACATTATACTGAAGGCGAACCGATTGCTGAGAAATATCAAGCATTAAGACAGAAAAAGCATATTGAAAAGATTCTTAAAGGATCAGTATCCATTGTCTTTACAAAATCTTAAAATTTGTATGCTATATTATGAATAGATAGTTCTGTCATAGACTATATATGTTTATAAATAGAAAGATTGATAATCGAAGAAATGACGAGGTGTATTTTGAATATGCAAACTCAATTGGGAGACTATGATATTAGCTTGCCGAAATACTATAATAATCGCGAACTTAGTTGGTTAGATTTCAACTATCGTGTATTACAAGAAGCTTATGATAACAACAATCCACTATTAGAAAAATTAAATTTCGTATCTATCTTTAGTTCGAACTTAGATGAATTCTTTATGGTGCGTGTGGCTGGTTTAAAAGACCAAGTAAAAATGGGATTCGATAAACCTGAAAATAAAACACAAATGACACCACAAGAACAAGTAGATGCTATTCAAGAAAAAGCTAAAAAATATGTCAATATGCAATATGAACGCTATAACGAACTTATCGAAGAATTACGCAATTATGACATTGTGATGTGTAAACCAGAAAACTTATCTGACTCTATTTTAAGTAAGTTAGAAAGGGATTTTAAACTCACGATTTTACCAACGTTAACACCACTTGGTATAGATGCATATCACCCTTTCCCAAAACTAAATAATAAAAGTCTAAATATCTTCGTAGATATCGATACAGATGATGCCATTAACTCAGCTATTGTTCAAATTCCATCTCTTATCCCTAGATTCTTAACTTATAATGAAGGTTCAAAACAATATGTAGTCATGGTAGAAGATGTCATTACACACTTCATCAATCACTTATTTACAGGCTATGAAGTATTAAATACCTTTACATTTAGAATTACTAGAAATGCTGATTTAACGATTCATGAAGATGGCGCTGAAGACTTACTTATCGAAATCGAACGTTTCTTAAAAGAACGTAAAAGTGGTTCTGCTGTACGCTTAGAAGTCGACAATCGTACCGCTTCTATCGAAGATTTAGGTTGGCTAACAGAAACGTTAGAAGTAGATGAACAAGATGTTTACTTACTTAACGGACCTTTAGATTTAACATTTATCTTTGGCTTAGTTGATCATCTATCCCATAAATTAAAATATTTAACATATGATAAATACACACCACAAATTCCACGTTCATTAGGTAACAATAATGTGTATGATCTTGCATTAAAACGTGATGTCTTTTTCCATCATCCATATGAATCATTTGAACCTATCGTCGACTTTATTCGTGAAGCAGCTGAAGATCCTAACACGATTGCGATTAAACAAACGCTTTATCGCGTAAGTAAAGATTCACCCATTATTAAAAGCTTAAAAGAAGCGGCTGAAAATGGTAAACAAGTGACTGTCCTTGTAGAATTAAAAGCGCGTTTCGACGAAGAAAATAACGTTCATTGGGCACGTATGTTAGAAGATGCTGGTTGTCACGTTATTTATGGTATGACCCATTTAAAAACGCATAGTAAAATTGCTCTAGTCGTTAAACGCATCGGAGGCAAATTAACTTCATTCGTACACTTAGGTACAGGTAACTATAACGATAAAACTGCAAAACTATACACAGATATGGGTGTGATTACGACAGATACATTAATTGCTGAAGATGCCATTAATTTCTTTAACTATTTAAGTGGTTATTCAGTTAAACCTGAATATAATAAATTAATTGTCGCACCCTTCGATATTCGTGACGTCTTTATTGATCGGATTGATAAAGAAATTGCAAGTCATCGTCAACATGGTAACGGTAAAATTATGATGAAAATGAATTCCTTAACGGATAAGGCCATCATTGAAAAATTATTTGAAGCATCTCAAGCGGGTGTTACCATTCAACTCATTATTCGCGGTATCTGTTGCCTAAAACCAGGCATTCCAGGTGTCAGTGAAAATATTGAAGTTGTAAGTATTGTAGGTCGTCTATTAGAACACTCTCGTATTTATTACTTCTACAATAATGGAGACGAACGTATTTATTTATCATCTGCAGACGTCATGACACGTAACATGATTAAACGTGTTGAAATCTTATTCCCTGTAGAAGATAAAGAAATCGGTAAACGTCTTGTAGACTTTATGAATTTACAATTATCTGATAATCAAAAAGGACGTTATCAAGATCAGTATGGTGAGTATCATTACGTTCAAAATGATTTATCTCCATTAAATTCACAAGCTTACTTGATGAAAGAAGCAGTTAAGTATGGTAAAAAGCTAAAAAAGGAGGCAACCCAGCCTTCAGGAATGCCCGTCATTTCTAAAAGAAGAGCTAGCTGGGTCAATCGTCTTCGAAACACGTTAAAAAAATAATGTGACTATAAAATAGCCAAGTCGTGTCATTCAACAGCACGACTTGGCTTTTTAGTTTATTTCTCAGGATGTTCATACCAGTGTTTTAAGAATGTATATAACACATCACTATAAGTTTGAAGTTCTTGTGCTTCTATCTTTTCATCTACACTATGGGCTTCTTCTAGACTACCTGGACCATATAAAATGGTTGGAATATCAAAATGAGCTGTCCAACCTCCATCTGTCACTGTGGTACTCATACCATGTTTCATTTCACTGTGATGAACGTGATAATGTGCATCTTGTAATTGTTTAAAGCCTGGATGTTCTAATGGAATAGTAAAACTTGGAAAAATTTCTCCTTTATCTTCTATCATTGATTCACCGCCCCATTCGAACTGTAACGGATTCTCTCTCAACCAAATGTCTGCATCTGCAACACGATTTAAATACGCTTCTATCTCTTTTGTAACGTCTTCATAACTTTCATTCGGTAAATAATGAACCGTAATCCATAAACGACATTCATCAGCAATAAAAGCAGGATGGCGTCCCCCTTCAATCACTGCTGGATTAATCGTATTCGCACCTGGTGGCATACCAGGACTATGTTTCATCACTGCCCAGTGCTGTTCAAGTTCATTCAGTGCTTGAATGATTTTGGTCATTTTTTCAATTGCACTCGCACCAAATAAACCTCCACCTGCATGAATCGTTTGACTACGTGCGCCATCATGAATGGTATTCTTACTTTTAACCGTAATCCATCCTGTAATGACGCCGCCTTGTCCAAGTGCCATATTTTCACTTGTATCTAATACTAATGCCAAATCTGCTTGAGGACCAATTTCACATGCGCGTTTCGTTCCCGCTTCACCCACTTCTTCTCCTACTACAGATTGCACGACAATATCTCCTTTAGGTCGTCGTCCTTCTTGATGTAACTTTTCAAGCACATAAAACAGCGAGGCCATACCGCCTTTCATATCACTCACACCACGACCATATAGCCATCCCTCTTTTTCAGTCAGTTGAAACGGTGGATATTGCCAATTAGAATCATCGTCCACATTCGCCACATCTACATGACCATTGAGAATTAATTTAGGTGCATCCTCATCTTCCCCTTTTAATGTTGCGACGATAACACTATCATTTTCATATAAATGTTCACGTTGAATATCAAAATTTAGTGTTTTTAATAAGTGTTCAATGTCATCTTGTAAAGGATCCGTATTACGTCCAGGAGGACTCTCCGTATTATATTTAACTAATACATCTAACAATTCAAATAAACGTTGTTCCATCACTTTATCACCCTTTTAAGTTATATGATCTTTCAATCTAAGTGTAACATTTCAACACCAATATTGACGGATAAAAAAAGAAAACGTTTCCTACCATAGGCACGAAACGCTTTTATTCTCATTAGATTTAAACTGGACGAACGACAACTTCATTAACATTCACATGTGCAGGTTGCGTCACTGCATAAATCACCGCATCCGCTATATTCTCAGGATCTAATTTCTTTCTATCACCAAAGTCAGATCCTTCTGTCATAGGTGTATCTACCATTCCAGGTAAAATACTGGTTGATTTAATACCCGTTCGCGCAAGCTCTTTTTCTAAAGCTTCTACAATACGTAATACAGCAGATTTCGTTGCACTGTATAATGCACTCGTCTTATTAACTTCAAAGCCTGAAATAGATGCCATATTGACAATATGACCACTAGATTGTTCTTCAAAATGAGGAAGTACAGCATTCAGACCATATAACAATCCTTTAATATTCGTATCAACCATTTTATCCCAATCGTCTACTTTGTAATCTGTGATTTTAGAAGATAAGTTAATGCCTGCACAATTGACAAAGATATCAATTTTTCCAAATTTAGCAATCGCATTTTCTACAAGAGCATCAACGTCATCACGATACATCACATTGGTTGGCGTAATAAGGTAGTCGCCTTCATTCAAATGTTCTGCAACACGTTGTAACTTCTCATCACTACGACCAGCTAGCACAACTTTAGCACCTTCCTCAGCAAGTCGTTTGGCTGTTGCTTCACCAATGCCACTACTTGCACCTGTAATCATCGCAACTTTATTTGTTAATTTAGCCATATTCATCATCCTTTATTGTTGTTTATTCATTCCATTTCCATAATTCTTTATACATAAACGTCATTATCAATTTAAAGTCTCAATTATAGATTGTAATTTAAACTTAAACGTAATAAAGTGAAGATATATATGACTATAAATAAAGGGGAATAGATATGTCTGTGATTGCGAAAGATTTTAGTCCATTAGTTCAAGCATTACGTCAAAAAGTAGGTCGCACAAGTTTTTCATTTCGTTTCGAAGATTTATTTACTAAAGAAGAATGGTTACACATGAGTGTCAAAGAACGTACACGCCAAGAAAGAGAATTTATTGCACGAATGGATCACATTCCAAATATTCGAATGCCTTTTTCTAGTGAAGATGGCTATAAGTTCAAATTATATAATCAAGAGTACCAATATAATGAAGTGAAGAACAACTTTAAATCTTTATCATAAAAATAAACCCGCATCAAGGGAAGTGAGATGCGGGTTTTAACACATTATCTAAAAATGATTGGGGGTATATTTAGGATATGCCCTCGACTGCTCACCAACGAGGGCATGATAGGATACGTTCTTGAATGTTATAGGAGGTCATTCAATTTTGTATTTTAATTTGTAACTAGTGTTTTACGTTCGAGACCATAGAAATATAGACGTTCAGCGTCTAAATAAGACATTGAATCAATTGTCATATATCCATCTTTTATATCACTAATTAATCCTTGGTTTACGCCTGTTTTTAAATAAATATCGTAGCTGCCTTCTTCAGAAAAGATAACGCCTTCTATTACTTTTCTCATTAGTATCACTCCAATTACTTATTCCTTACAATTCTTATCATACACGCTTTTTTTTATTTTAAAAGGGGTATGTGATGGTTTTCACAAATAGTTCAATAATTTGAAAATTTGTTTGTTCATTTTTTCACATGTAAGTTGAATTTAAATGACAAGTATGTTAGGGAATAAAAAGTTTCGATACCTTCATATTCCTTTTTAATTAAAAAAGAAGCATAAAATCATTAAATCTTATGCTTCTTTTCTAAAAAATATTTAGTGATAAAATACGTTTAAATATATATTCACCCAATGTATTTAATTTAATTAAAACTAACAATAAATCGCTATTTAATTTACTAAATATCTATAAATATCATCTCTAATTGGAGTTTTCATTATAAAATTCATGGTCACAATCTTATCTTCCGTGACATTAGTTGTCTCATTTGCGCTACCTTTCACATACTCAGCTTCTCCTAAATAATAATGCTGCGAGCCTTCAGAGTCATTTTTCTTAACAAAAATATATATTGTCTTTCCGTCCTCTTTATGATTAATAATTTGCTTTATTTCTTTATTCTTTAATGATACATTTTTTCTTGAAACCCAAGCAAACTCTTCTTGATTTAAGAAATGATCTTCATATTTTATACTATCATCTATATCTTCTGACTTATGATAAGTAATAAATAATGGTATGTGTTCATCCAAAATTCTATAGCCATATATATTATTTGCCATATTTTTCTCATGATTTCTCCAATTTACTAATTTAAGAAAATCTAAGCGTGTATATTGATTATATAAGATTAAATCATTTCCAGAATCTTGAATTTTTTTATTATAATATTTTGCTATGGCTAGAATATCCAAAACAAATGCTTGATAATCTTCATCTTCAAGATACTTAGAAAAAGTTTTACTTAGTCTTTTTCTCTTGATATCTATAATTGGACTACCATATCTTTCATTTTCATTTTTTCCAAAATAGTTTAAAGATAGAATATTTAAAGAAGTTTCCAAGTCATCTTTAGGTATTGATGCATAATTATTTTCACTTATTATACTTTCTAAAATTTTATAATCAGCTTGTTTTAATCCGGGTAGTAATTCTTTTGATAAAAAAGTTAAATTTTTAACAGCATCTTTATTAAAATCTTTTTCAATATAATTATATTTTTTCAGAAATAAATAATAATTGTTAAACTTAGAGATAATCACTTTGGGATCAATAGAATTTTGAGTAATGAAATCCATAAGCATAGGTGTTCTACCTATTCTTTCTTTTACACTTTCAAATGCTTCTTTTATTATTTTAGTACTATTTAAATTAGCATGATCAATTGATTTAAAAATTTTCTTTTTAGCTATTTCCTCAAAGTTAATAGTTGACACACCACTTAATTTATTAGGTTCAGTCAGAAATTTTCGATAGTCGTCTTTGTTATGAGATTGATTATCTGATAAAGCAATAGGAATTAAATAATTATTTTCATAATTTCCAATAAAGTCGATAATCGTTACAAACTCTTTTTCTGAACTTTTTCTTAAGCCCCTTCCAAGTTGTTGAGTAAATATAATGCTAGATTGAGTACTTCTTAGCATTACTATTTGATTAACTTCTGGAATGTCTATTCCTTCATTAAATAAATTAACAGTGACAATATAATTTATTTTTCCATTAACCAATTCATTTATTACTTTTGTTCTCTTATTCTGAGTATCTGAGCCTATTAAAGCTTTACTCGGAATATTATTAAACGATAGTTTTTCAGCTATTTCAGTCGCTTCTTCTTTTCGACTTACAAAAATAAGTCCTTTTAACTGACTACCTGAGTATCCATAATAATTTGTTTTTTCAATAATATGTTTTATTCTTTCCTCTGAAGTTAAATCTTTTAATTCAGTATAATCATCACTTGTTACACCATTATGAATGTAATCAGTTACTCCAAAATAATGAAAAGGACATAAAATATCGCTCTCTAAAGCTTTAGGTAGCCTAATTTCATAAGCAATGTTATTATCAAATAACTCAAAAATATTTCCTTCATCGGTTCTTTCAGGTGTAGCAGTCATTCCAAGCATAAAATTAGGTTGGAAATAATTCATTATAATCTGATAGGTCGATGCATCTGTTCTATGAGCTTCATCAAAAACAATATAATCAAATTCTTTTTTATCAAAAACTTCATAATTATTATTGTTAGACAATGTTTGAATTGTTGCAAAAAGATATTTTGCTTCGATATCTTTATGTTTACCAGTATAAAAGCCAAAATCCGTTTCTTGATTAAAAGGAAGAACTTTTTTAAATTCTTTCATTGCCTTTTTCAAAATACCTTCATTATGAACAATAAATAAAAATTTTTGAGGATTATAGTTTCTAACATCTAAGGCACATAAAATCGTTTTACCTGTTCCAGTTGCAGAAATTACTAATCCTTTATTCTCTCCAGAATTTCTAAGATTTTTTAAAGACATTAATGCTTCTTCTTGCATAATGTTAGGTTGGATTTCATTAGATTTTTTAAATCGGTTAACCAAATGATTTTGTTCTCTATTTATTTTTAAAAAATCTTTATATAATTTAGACTCAAATATTTCTTCGTAATCATTAATCCATTGAGAATTTAGACTTATACTATTTTCCCAAAGCACTTCAAATTGATTTTTTAAATTATAAATTAACTCTCCGTTTTTATGAGTAGATAATAAAATATTATGTTCATAATTTATTTTCATAGCAGTCGATGTTAAATTGGAACTTCCTATAATCATTGAAGAATAATCTTTATGATCAAATATGTATCCTTTAGCGTGAAAGCCTTCTACATCAGTTAATCGAACTTCTATATTTTCTAGTTTTAATAATTCTCTATACATTTTGGGTGTATTAAAACCTAAATAATTAGAAGTGATTAACTTACCTTTAATCCCTTTATGATTTAAATCATTGAATATAGTTTTTAAACTTGCTAAACCACTTTCTGTTATAAATGCTACAGATATAAAAAAAGAACAACATTTTTCTAATTCATTAATAATAGAAGTAAGCACGTTTTGATTATTATTGTTTACAAGTAACTTAGGAGTTAAATTACTTTCATTTGTCAGATTTTTATCAATAAATCCTTTTTTTAAGGATTGTTTTAGATTTAATATTAGTTTGTCTTCCATTAATTTTTACCTTTAACAATTATTTCTACAGTTGGAATATCAGCAGGCGCCCAATCCAATTCAGTAAGTTCATCGGGTTCTAACCATTTTATTTCTTTATGTTCTGTTAAAGTTGGCATTTCATTATTTAATGTACATTTATAAGTTGTAAGGTTAACGATCCCAAAATCGTATTCATATTCAGCTGCTATTATTTTACTTTCTACAGTTAAATCGCATTTCATTTCTTCATTTATTTCTCTAATTAAAGCTTCTTCTTCTGTTTCTCCCTTTTCTATTTTTCCACCTGGAAATTCCCATTTTAGAGGTAAACTCATATTTTCATTACGTTGTGCACATAGGATTTTATTTTCCGAATAAATAACTGCACCAACAACGTTAATATGTTTTTTCATAAATAACACCTCTGTTTTAGTTTATTTATTATAATTTTATCAAACTTCGCTTTTTCATCAATAACATACTAGGATTGAATTTCTTTAAAAATAAAACATCACTTATCTAAGAAAATTTTAATTCTCCCGAAAAGTGCTATTATTAGTCGAATTATTACTATTGCAATATCTATGATATTCAAATTTTATATTATATAATAAAAATGTCTTAGGAGAAGTCCTAAGACGCTGAGGAAAAGATTCTCAGAAAAAAATTCTGAGATGTTGAGGATTGATGGTTAGAGAAGTGTTTGTCGACAATTTATCTCTTCTCTAATCCAGGGCACGCCTTAGCGGAAAATAGGGTGTGTCCTGTTTTTAGGTTTAGTTTTGATGAGATTGAAGTGTCTAAGAAGATTGAAGAATCACCACTTGTTCTTCAATGTCTTAGGCACTTTAATTATTATAATCCTAAATGTTTAATAAATGTGACGAGTTCATCTTTCATTTTAGGATCTTTTAACGCGTATTCTATTGTCGTTTTAACGAATCCTAATTTTTCTCCAACATCATAACGATCACCATCAAAGTCATATGCATACACTGGAACAGCACTATTCATACGTTCAATCGCGTCGGTTAATTGAATCTCATTACCGGCGCCTTCTTTTTGTGTTTTTAAATAATCAAAAATTTCTGGCGTTAAAATGTAACGTCCCATAATCGCTAAATTAGAAGGTGCTGTACCTTGTTCAGGCTTTTCAACAAATTGTTTCACCTCATAGCGACGACCTTGTTTCTCTAATGGATCAATAATGCCATAACGGTGAGTCACATTGTCAGGCACTTCTTGCACCCCAATAACAGAATGTCCTGTTTCTTCATATACATTCATTAATTGTTTAATCGCTGGCTCTTCAGATTCCACGATATCATCACCTAATAATACTGCAAACGGTTCGTTACCAATGAATTGACGTGCGGTATAAATGGCATGTCCTAATCCTTTTTGTTCTTTCTGGCGTACATAGAAGATATTCGCTAAATCTGTAGAATAATGTACTTTTTCTAATAAGTCTGTTTTACCTTTTTCTTCAAGGACCATTTCTAATTCTTTTTGATTATCGAAGTGATCTTCAATCGCACGTTTATGTTTACCCGTCACAATAATAATATCTTCAATGCCTGCACGTGCCGCTTCTTCAACAATATATTGAATCGTTGGCTTATCTAAAATAGGAAGCATTTCCTTAGGCATGGCTTTTGTCGCTGGTAAAAAACGTGTCCCTAAACCAGCCGCAGGTATGATGGCTTTCTTTATCTGTTTCAAACTCGAATATCTCCTTTACGCATTCTGTCTTTTATATTATAAGTAAGTTTATCATTCTTTTATTGTCATTCATAGCGATTGACTGTATTCTTCCATGCTATAAAAAAATAAGAAGTAAGATTGAAATTCATTGATTTCTCTCTCACTTCTTTTATAAGTTATACAAACAAACTAATGAATAAGATAAAGATGATACCCGATACTGAAATGATGGTTTCAAGTAATGACCAAGTTAAGAAGGTTTCTTTAACGGTCAATCCGAAATATTCTTTAAACATCCAGAACCCAGCATCGTTAACGTGTGATAAGATCACGCTACCTGCACCAATGGCAAGTACGACAAGTGCCACATTTACATCTGAATGTTGTAATAATGGTAAGACGATACCTGTTGTTGAAATCGCTGCAACAGTTGCTGAACCTAGGGCAATACGTAATACTGCAGCGACAATCCATGCTAGTAAGATAGGTGATAGGGTTGAACCTTCGAATAACTTAGCAATCGTATCCCCTACACCGCCATCAATGAGAACTTGTTTAAATGTACCGCCACCACCAATAATTAAAATCATCATCCCAATTGGGTAAATAGCATTCGTCACAGATTTCATAATGTCATCCATTTTTCTTCCTCTATGTAAGCCCATTGAAAAAATAGCAAAGATGACTGAAATTAGCATCGCTGTACCTGCTGTACCGATAAAGTAAATGATTTGTTCAAACAGATTTTTAGCATTTTCATGTCCAGTCACTAATTGAACAACCGTTGATAATAACATTAAAATAACAGGTAATACAGCAGTGAGTATACTTAAACCAAAACTTGGCATTTCAGATGCTTTAAATTCTTTTTGTGAACCAAGTGCTGAAATATCCCCTTCACGTGTATAAGCAGAAGGGATAAGTTTTTGGGCAAATGTATTGAAAATCGGACCTGCAATGAGTGTCACTGGAATGGCAATAATAATCCCATATAGTAACACATGTCCAATATTCGCTTTTAATTCTTTTGCTATGACCACAGGACCAGGATGTGGTGGTAAGAAACCATGTGTCACAGATAACGCTGTTACCATAGGTAATCCTAATTTCAGTGGTGACACTTTAGCACGTTTAGCAATGGTAAATACAAGTGGAATGAGTAATACGAGTCCTACTTCAAAGAATAATGCAATACCAACGATGAAAGCTGCGATCAACATCGCCCATTGAACATGTTTTTGTCCAAACGTATCAATCAGTGTATCTGCAATACGATTGGCGCCTCCACCATCTGCAAGTAATTTGCCAAGTATTGCGCCTAATCCAAAGATAAGTGCAATATGACCTAGGGTACCGCCCATACCTGCTTCTATCGTTTCCATTACTTTATTTAAAGGCATGCCTAATAAGATGGCCGTGACAATCGATGTAATAATTAATGAAATAAATGTGTTTAGTTTTAAGAAAATAATCAGTGTCAATAGTAATACGATTCCAATAACAACACTTGCTAGTGTCCATATTGTTCCCATTTGTCTTCTCCCCTTTGACGTTTAATTGATTTAAATACGTAGATTAATTCATATGTTTACGTTGAAAATCTGCAATTTCTTCATAGCGGTCTTCAAGTGTACGGCTTAAGTTTATGAATATCGTTACAAGTTGTTGATACACGTTTACTGTATCTTGGTTGGGTTGATGTGCATGAGTCGTACCCACCATATTTTCGATAATTGAATAATCTTCAATGTCTCCTAATGCTTTTAAACCAAGGACACACGCACCTAGACAAGAACTTTCATAACTTTCTGGTACGATAACATCAGTATCAAAAATATCTGCCATCATTTGACGCCATACTTCACTTTTCGCAAAGCCACCTGTTGCTTTAATCGTATTTGGCGTTTCATTCATTACTTCAACAAGTGCTAAATAGACGGTATAAAGGTTGTACAACACCCCTTCAAGTGCAGCGCGTATCATGTGTTCTTTTTGATGTGACAATGTTAACCCGAAGAATGAACCCCGTGCATTCGCATTCCATAAGGGTGCACGCTCTCCCGCAAGATACGGATGGAAAATTAAGCCATCTGCACCTGGCTTAACACGACTCGCTATTTTAGTAAGTACATCGTAAGGATCTACTCCTAAGCGTTTTGCTGTTTCAACTTCACTGGCGAGTAATTCATCTCGTAACCATCGAAGAATGACACCGCCGTTATTGACCGGTCCACCAATCACATAATGGTCTTCATCTAAGACATAACAGAAAATGCGACCTTTATAATCTGTACGAGGTTTATCAATGACTGTACGAATCGCACCTGATGTCCCAATTGTGACTGCAACTTCACCTTTTTTATAACTATTAACGCCTAAATTTGATAACACCCCATCACTTGCACCAACCACAACCGGTGTATTTTCATCGATACCCATCAATGTGGCATAACGTTTTTTCATCCCTTTTAAAATGTATGTTGTTGGTACAAGTTGAGGCAATTGAGAGGTTGAAATACCGAGTAATTCAAGTGCTTCTTGATCCCAGTCTAACTGTTGTAAGTTAAACATACCTGTTGCTGAAGCCATAGAGTGATCCATCACGTATGCTCCATAAAGTTGATAGAAAATATACGTTTTAATATCCGCAAACATTGCAGTTTTTTGATAAATATCTGGTTGTTCATGTTTCATCCAAAAGATTTTAGAGAGTGGTGACATAGGATGAATGGGCGTACCTGTGCGTTTATAAATGTCATGTCCCCCATATTGTTCATGTATCAAGTCAGCATATTGATTCGCACGATTATCCGCCCAAATCATGCTTTCAGTTAAGCGCTCGTGTTGGCTATCTAATGCAATTAAGCTATGCATTTGCGCACTAAAAGAAATGAGTTTAATATCTTCTTTATGCACCCCAGATTCGCGAACCACATGTTTGACTGTCATTAATACGGCATCGAATAATTCGTCAGGATTTTCTTCTGAAACATCAACGTTTGGCGTATGTAAAGGATAGCCAATATGATGTTTTGTAATAAATTGACCATGTTCATCATAAAGTACTGACTTCGTACTTGTTGTTCCAATATCTACTCCAATCATGTATTTCATACCTATTCCTTCTTCCTTCTATTTATTGTAACCAAAAGCTTTCAATATCTTTACCTACATCATCAAAGTTTAAATGAAACGCTTCTCTTAATGTATCCGTATCATAACGTTCTACCGCTTCTATAAATATCGAATGGTTACGGTGTATTCTGTCAAAATCTTCTTTATTTGTTTTCATTCGCTCTCTCATTGAACATAATACAAGTACTTCTACAATGGGTTTCAAATGATTCCAAAATGTTTGAAGATAATGATGTCGAGAGGCGTGAATCAATGCTTCATGAAATTGAAGATCATGTTGCGTAAAGGATTCAGCATCTTCAAATTGAACAGCGACTTTCATCATTTCTAAATGTTTTCTCATTTCTTTAATCACTTTTTTTCTATCAATATGCTTTAATTTTGAAAATGCAAAGGATTCAAGCATTAATCTTAAATCATATAATTCTTTCTTTTCTTGTTCACCAAATTCAAGAACCCTTGCACCCATACGTTCGAGGTGAATGAGTTGATTCGTTTGCAGCAGTTTAAATGCATCTCTAACTGGAGAGCGACTCACATCGAATTGTTTAGCCACTTGATTTTCAGTTAGTAATGTATCGGGTTCAAGTGTACTGTTAACAATCTGAAACCTGAGTTCCGCAGCGATACTTTCCCCTGTAGTCATTCTGTTTTTCCATTGTTTCGGATAATGTTGTTCCATCTTTTCACCTCAATACGTTAACTTGTATACAAGTATAGTAATACACCATTTCAAATTTTGCAAGCGCTTACTTTTTTGTAATTTAAAACACCTAGCTCATGATAAGCCAGGTGTTTATTACGATTCGTTTTGATATACTTCGATACAATAATGTGTTTGATGGCAGTTGGGACATGTTAATTGTCTTGTTTTAGGTGTATGTTTCGCTTTCACGAAGGCACCTAATGTAGGTTTAAATGTATGCTGGCAATTCGGACACAGATATAACACCTTTTTTAAATATATTGCTGTCAGCACAATGGCATATGTGATTAAGATGGGGAATATAACGATCAATGGCTTAATTGAACGTCCTAATAGACTTAATAGTAAACCACTATAGTGTATGATCCCTAAGATTCCAGCACTTATCCAAATCTTTTTTCTAAAGTATGCTATTTTATATTCTTGTTTCATAGCGTCATCTATGTCAGTAAGATGGTTAATAGGCGCACTTGACTGTTCAGAAATGTATGTTTCAACTTTTTCAATTTGATTTAATGTATGACTGTACATCTCTACTTTTGAATGTAACGCATCTTTTCTCAATGAAAGTAATGTTTTAAACGTGTTCATATTTGTATCTTCATCAAGTAATGTCTTTATTTCATCTAACGTACATCCTAATTGTTTTAATACTAAAATCAGTTCAAGCTGCTTTACATGTTCGTCAGTATAATATCTCCGATTAGAGTCAGTTTGTCGATGAGCTATAAGTAATCCTCTTCGATCGTAATATTGTAATGTTCGAATCGTGACTTTACTTTGTTTTGCCAATTCTCCAATCGTATAGTGTGACATATCATTCACCTCCTACTGTTAACATAGCTAATGACGCTACGTCATAAGCAAGTATGATTTTAACATTTGCTTGTGAAGTCTGCCGGTCGTCTTATTCTTCTTGAATCCACTGTTTAATGTGGTCAATAATACCTATGGTTCCATTAGGCAGATTATCCAAGACAGTAGGAAAGTCGATATGTCCGATACCAGAATATACGACCTCATTTACTTCACCGCCATATTTTTTATACATTTTCATTGTTTCTTGTGAATCCGTGTAAGGAATGATTTCGTCATCTTCACCTGAAATAAATAACAGTTTAGGAAATTGTTCTATTTCTTCTATATCTGGAAGGTAATCTGCGTTTGTAGAATAAATGATATCTGTAATAATCGTTTTAATGGGTGCAATATATGAAAATAAATTACGAATGCTATTATTTTTGTTATGAAAAGATTTTTTCAAAATATATTGCGGTAAATTTTTACAAGCAATCATCTCATCTTTAAAATGATCTCTTTTACTATTTGAAGTAAATAAACGTGACAACATGCTTTGATTTGGTGTAATACGTGCAGCACTATTTAAATAAACCAGATGTGAAATAGGTAACGTATTAAATTTTAATAAGCGTGTGCCAATCATACCTCCCATAGAATAACCTATGATAATTAAATTTTTAATACCGTATGTTTCGATAACTTGTGAAAGCACATCATTGATACGCTCGGAATAATCATCTAACGTATGTTGTTCTCTTACAATGTTAGAGCTTTCGCCTCTACTTGGACAGTTAACAAAAATAAGGTTGTTCTCTCTAAAATAAGGCTCAAACAACAACATAATGCGATATGTCATCATTGCTCCATGTATAAATACGATGGTTTTATCTGCATTCATATTTCCGGCAAATGCGACTTCAATGTGTTCACCCTTAAATTGTTTTAATTCATATCGTTGTGACTTAAAATTCTGTTCAATCATTTTAAAACTCCAAAAAATATATATTACTATTATTTTATTTTATCATAAAAATATATCATTTTATTTTATATAAAAAAGCGAAACAATAGCTATACGTTTCTATCGTTTCGCTATATGACTAAATTATTTATCTTTATCTTGAATCTCTGAGTGAATGGTTTGCATTTTTGCTTCGACATCTGAGATTTCTACTGCACATTCTTTAAGTTTGTCTTTATAGTCCTCTGTATTGGTATTATTTTTATAACGAATTTTATGTTCTAAACTTGCCCACATATCCATACCAATAGTTCGAATTTGAATTTCTACTGGTGTAGCTTCTACTCTATCAGCTAGAAAGACTGGAATCGACACGACTATATGAAGACTGCGATAACCATTTTCTTTTGGGTGTTGTATATAATCTTTACGCTTAAGTAATTTAACGTCCTCTTGTTTTAATAATAACTTCTCAATCACATAAATATCTTCAAGGTAGTTACATACTACACGAATACCGGCGATATCTAAAATATTGGTTTTCGCTGTTTCTGCATCTACAGTTAAACCTTTACGTTGCAATTTTTTAACTAAACTCGTCATTTCTTTGACGCGACGTTCCATATGATGAATTGGATTATGTTTGTAAATATGATTAAAATTGTCATCTAAAATATCTAACTTCGTACTAATCTCTTTTAATGCAGAAGAATATAGATGATCGAGTTCTACGAAACCCACTAGCCTATCGAATGCTTCATCTCCATTCTTAAACTTATCAATATTTTCTTTGAATTCACTGCGTAGCTCTTCAATGTACAATGATGATTTTCTCTCTACGTACATATTTGTTGCCTCCTTTAATCATCACTGTATATTATATCTAACTCTTAAGTGAACTAAAAATGATAACCTAGACTTGACGCTACTCATTTAGTCTGAGTCATTTAGTCATAAAAAAATCCGAATAGCAGGTTTCATTGCTACTCGGACTCTATTACATTATTCATCTTTTTGATGTTCAATCACGTGTGTACCACGATTATTAGCAATTTCTTTGGCACGTTGTTTTGCTTCTTTTTTAGTACTAAACGTATCAGACGCTTGTTTTGCATCTTCTGTTTTAACTTTCCATTCATGATTCTCATAATATACATGAACATCTTCATCATTCAGTTCAGGTTGTGCTGATGGATCTTTTTGATGTTGAGTAATATGTTTATGTTTTAATTCTTCTAATTCTTCTTTACTGGCATCTTTGTACCATTCTTCTGCTTGTTTTGTTGCAATAGGAATAGCGTCTCCCTCTTTGTAGCCATCTTTTAACATCGCATTTGCAATATCAATGGCTTTTTTACGCTCTAATTCATCTAAATGTTTCCAAGTTTGTGGATAATCATTCATTGTCCAAGGCATGATGTCACGCTCCTCTATAGTGTTTAGTAAGCTTTACCACCCTACGCTATAATGAAACGTCATACATTGATATTAAGCGTCCACCGTTTTCTGATGATTTGTATGATCAACGTCTTTACGTGTTGCTACACAATTATCTTGTAACTTCATTAAGGCAGATTTTAAATAATTATACTGTGGTAAATCCGTCAATTCTTTTTCATTAAGACTACCGCGTAATTCAAAATGTTTTGCTACATTTTCAAATGTGACAAGATATTCTCCCATTTGTTTTTCTGAAATGCGTTGACGTTGTTTGTCTTGCATTGCACGCATTAACATAAAGCTAATTTCTTCTAAGGCAAAAATACTTGGATAATAATAACGAATGGCCTCTTTACTTGAGAATAATTCACCATTGGCTGAATTGTACACTTGTGTCATGTTATTCATTTTTACAGATAATGATAAACTTTCTGTTCTATCACGTGCTGTATCTTGGTATTTATTTTCTGAAAATAAATATTGGAAAATAACCGCTTCTTTACGTACCACTTCTGCAATCACAGTAGGTAACATGGTTGACGCATTTTTTCGATTAATGATTAAAACACCAATGACCGCAATCACAATCCCGATCAATACGTCAACAATTCGTGTATACGCAATATCAATGGATAAATTACCAGAGGCTAAACCATTTAACAGGATGACTTGTGTTGTAATAAAAATAACTGCAAAAGCATAATTTGCTGCGACAAATCCTTCTGTCATCATAGCAGACAGTCCCATTAAAATGACTGCGACAATTAAATGAGGTTGGAAAAAGAGTATGGCTGATAGAAGTAAAGTTCCTACAATTGTTCCAAGACCCCGTGCTAATGAACGGTCTAACATACGAATCGTCGTTAATCCTAATAATACTGTATGGGCGGATAATGGAATCCAATATGAGCGTTGGATATTGAAAAATAACGAGACAAAAATAGCTGCGCCCATAATAACAGCATACGTTAATGCATTACGGAAAATAATGGAATCGAGTGTTAAGTTTTGAACGATACGTTTACTATATAACGGCTTACGAATACTCGCTTCAGATTCTATTTGTTCCGGTCGTAATTGCGCAATTTCATCTATTTTAAGTATGTGTTGCATCAAACTTTCAAATGGTTCATCCACATCGACTTTTTTCGTCCATTTTTCTCGTTTTGAAGATAATTTATAGGCATTTCTTGTAATCATATCCATCATCTCAATCAGTTCTTGAGGGATAGGACGAATATTTTTTTCATTTAGTTCAAGTAACTCAGCATAAATTCCTTGGGCTGATGTATGAAGAAGCAATAACTTTTCAAAGCGAGAACTTAACTTTTCACTCATCGCAGTAGTCGATGTAATCAATAGTTTCTCTGAATTTTTAAACTTCGTTACTATGTCTTGTGAAATGTCTTTAAATTTTTCAGCATCATTAAAGTGATGCATTAAATTATTAATCGTCTGAAAGTCAGAGGTAATCGCTCGATCTTCAGCTTTTTGTTTTTGGAATACAATAGTTAAAATGACGACTAATGTCGCTAACATTCCTCCAATAAAAATCGCTAAGCCACGAATCGGTGCTTGTTCTGGAGCGTCAGGTAAGTTACTCGATAAGCAAAATGTAACTAAAAAGAATGTGGATGAAGGACCCGCAATTTTTAACACATTAAATACATAGAATGGAATGACAGTAACGATTAATAATAATACGCCGTACAGAACTGGCTGATTGACAGTTAATGTTCCAAGCATCATACAAATGGTAAAGGATAACGTACAAATAATGACTGTTCTTAACATGGATTGTGCTGAACCTTTAAATACATAAGTATGTGCCAAAGTTCCGGTTGCTACGAGTAGACCAAAACTAAAATGTCCTAGTAAATACCCTATCAATGTTGGGATAATCATTAATAATCCTTGGCGTATACCTTTCCATATATTAATTTTAGGCTTATCAAACCTTATTAATGAAGCAATCACATGTCTCACTACTATCTTTCCTTTCATTTTTCATACATCTTATCATAACATGAAAAACGCCTTGCCTAAGCACAAATATCACTTAGACAAGGCAAGTTTAGTTATTATTTTGTTTCTGCTACATCAATGACAGGTTCTTCAGCGACATATTTTCCTATATTTTCACTAAATGCTTTGAAATGATCTGAATGGTTATGTGCTTGAACCGCTTCTTGGTCTTTATAATTTTCAACAACAACGAATGTGTTATGTTCTGCTACATCTTCATAATGAGCATAAAATGTATTACCCGGTTCTTGACGTGAACTTTGAACTAATTTGTTCATTAAATCTAAATAGTCATTACGCACATCTTCTTTAATTTTAAGTTTCGCATTAATAATAATCATATAATCACCTTCCAAATATAATTATAACGTTTTACCCGTCTATTATAAAAAGAAAACGATAGTAAGAAGAAAGGCCGCATTGATTTTCAATTCAGTCATCGATAGTCAATATATTAAAAATGCCTGAGACAACTGATAATGTCCCAAGCTTTTACTTTTGTAGATAATGTATAAATATTATTTAATATGTCTACTTTCGTCTTTAATTAATGGTTTGTCTGGTGTCACAAAGAACCATAATACAGCTGCAATCACCGCTGGAATAATTAATAATTGGAATGTCATTGTCCAGCCAAGTGATGATACTAATGCACCTGCTAAAAACGGACTGATTAACGCACCAATATTTCCCCATAAGTTCATCCAACCCGATACTGTACCAGCAAAGTTACGTCCAATGTCATTTGCTGCTGCCCAACTCATTCCCATTGAAATACCCATACCACCTAAGCCAAGTGATAACCAAAAGATGGTCACATATAAGTTTTGTGTATGAACTGCAAAGAAGATGGAGATAGCAAATACGATAAAGCCAACAATTGCAATTAACCCTCTCGCTACAAAACGACTTTGACCGCTATGCAAAATTTTATCTGAAATCGCACCCGCAGATAAAATTAAAATAAACATAATAAACCATGGTAAAGCACTAATTGTCATATCTTTAAATTGTACATGATATTGCTCAGTTAAATAAGTAGGTAACCAAATTAAGAATAGAGCAATAACAAATTGAACTACGAAATATTGCCCTGCAATGGCATAGAAACTCATGCGTTTAAAAAATTGATTCCAAGGTGCTACGGATTTAGTTGTTTCTACTAAATCACGATGTTGCATGATATACTGTTTTTCTGCTTCATTGACCATGCGATGTTGCTCTGGTAAATCTTTTGCAATAATTGCCCAAAGTGCTGCAATCACAATACCAACCGCACCGAAAATATAGAATACAGCTTGCCAGTTAAATGCATTAACAATTGCGATGGTAACTACTGGTGCTAATACTGGACCGAAATATGATCCTGCTAACAACGCACTCGATGCTCTCCCTTTTTCATCTTTAGCAAACCAAGTTGAATTGAATACTGCATTAGATGGATACATTGGCGCTTCTCCGATACCAAATAAGAAACGTACTAAATATAATAGACCATGATGTTTAATCATTCCCGTTAAAATTGTAAATGCACTCCACCATAATAATGCGATTGAAATCATCTTACGCGGACCAAACTTCTCTGCTAACATACCTGAAGGGACTTGCATCAATGCATAACCCAGTGAGAAGAATGAAGCTAATAAACCAAATTGTTGCTTTGTCATGTGAAGATCTTCCATCATTTGAGGTGCAATAAATGAGATATTAGATCTATCCATACATGCAATAACCCCAATAATAAAGAATGCGATAGCGAAATACCAACGAACCTTACTTTTCTTTTGTCTTTGTACCATAATTATTTTTCCTGCTTCCCTTTAAAATTGTGTTGATTCTACTTATACGTTGACAATGAAAACTCCCAATCACGTCTTTCCCTGTTGTTTCCAACCGCCTTTCAAGCCTCATCTCATAGGCTTTCTGATATATTTTTTATAATATTAACAGCTTTTGTAAACGTTTACAATTATTTTTTGAATATTTTTTATTTAATTTATACATGGCTATATAAAACGTGTTTTCCTGATTAAAAAGGATATGGCTATAAATCTAATTTGCTTTTGTATTTGAACTCTATCAAAAAAGGTTGTAGAATGAAATTGAAGCAAAAATGCTGATGTTTATTTTAAACACAACTGAATAAACGATCCACTGGAAGTGCCTTTGTTTAAGGCTGAGAGTAAAGAAAGAACTTTATAATTCCTGGAACCTGATCCAGTTTGTACTGGCGTAGGAAAGTGGCGACTAGGATATCGTAAAGTTAAACAAAACGCTATTTCCCTACTGCAGGGAAATAGCGTTTTTTGTTTAATAAGGAGTGATGTTCATTTTTATAGCGATAACGAAATATAAAGATTTAACCAATGATGATGTACAACATTTTCTTGATATCTCGGATGGAATAGATGGGTTATTGTTTCGTACTCCCATGTCATCAAGTGATTTGTCTTCATTTTTAACATCACTTATAGAAAAAGGATTCCCTAAATCAAAAATCATTATTCATAGTGATGTACATTTACTTGAACAACTTCACCTCTCTCATATTCATTTTCGAGAAATGGATGAAGATGCATTTAGCTATAAATCAACGCATCCAGAGATTGAAGTGAGTATGTCTACACATTCAATTGAATCTGTTAAAGCAGCTTATGAACACGATCTTGATTATGTCTTTTTTGGTCACATTTTTAAGACACCTTCAAAACCTAATCAATTGCCTCGATCAAAAGCAGAGATTCAGCGTGTGTTAGAGATTCCTATTCCCATTTATGCCATTGGAGGTATCACTGAAAAAACGATTCTTCAATTACCTCATGGTTTTAAAGGAATTTGTGCGATTTCTTTTTTTATGAACGCATCTTTACAACAAATTGAACTATTGCGAAAGGAGTGGTTGAAAGATGCATGATGTTTTAATCATAGGTTCGGGCGTGATTGGCATGTCTATTGCACGCCAATTAAGTCAATCTCACCTTGACATTGCACTTATCGATCGTGACGTACCAGGTAAACACGCGTCATATAAAGCAGGTGGCATGTTAGGTGCTCAAAATGAATTTACTGAAGATACTGATTTATTTAGACTTGCTCTTGAATCACGAAGTCTCTTTCCACAATTATGTCAAGATTTAGAAGATGAGACAGGTATTGATATTCAGTTTCAAAATTCAGGTTTAATTAAAGTAGCTAATCGTCCTGAAGATGTTGAAAATTTAGAAAAACAGTATCAGTTTTTAAGTGGTTTAGATTCTAGTGTCATTGTTCTTTCAGATGAGGAACTGACTCATTTAACGAATGGTACAGTAACATCAAGTGAAATGGCTATTTACATTCCACAAGATGGACAGATTAATGCCAATCACTACACTAAAGCTTTATTTACATCTTTAAAGCAACGTCAAATTAAGCGATATGTCAATACAGAGGTACAATCTGTTCAGCGCCAAAATGGGTACTACGATGTTGAAACGTCACAAGGCACATTACAAGCTAAGAAAGTCATTGTGGCAGCAGGCGCATGGACATCTAAATTATTAACTCAATACTCACTACCTAGAGATGTAGTCGGTGTAAAAGGTGAAGTTTTACTGATTGAAAATGACCACTTGGATTTAAAAGAAACCGTATTTATGACCAATGGCTGTTATATCGTGCCAAAATATCCAAATCGTTTCTTAATTGGTGCCACAAGCGAGTTTGATAACTATTCAGTTGGTAATACATACGATGGCATCTCTTGGTTACACCACTTTGCAAATGAACGTATACCAGAACTCGCACACGGAAAAGTCATTAAACAGTGGTCTGGTGTCCGTCCATATACTGAAGGAGAAATACCGATAATGGACCGTATTGATGAAGGTTTATTTGTGATTTCTGGTCATTATCGTAACGGTATTTTACTTTCGCCTATTATCGGTCGTGATATCGCCAATTGGATACTCACCGGTGTTAAACCGCGTCGATATGAATCATTTAGTGCTTCAAGGAGGTTAAATCATGAAGTGTATCATTAATGGGGACACATTCAATTTTGATTCAGAACAATCTATTACATCTGTACTTGAATCTCTTGAATTAGATCCTAAACGTGTCATTGTCGAACATAATAAAACTTTAATTAAACAAGAAGACTACGATCAACATACAGTACGTGAAGATGATCGATTAGAATTATTAGAATTTGTTGGAGGCGGATAAAATGTTTAAAATTGGACCATTAGAAATTAAATCTCGTTTATTATTAGGTACAGGAAAATTTGAAGATGAAGCGACGCAAACAAAAGCGATTGAAGCAGCAGAAGCGAATGTACTGACTTTTGCTGTAAGACGTATGAATTTATATGATAAAAACTTACCTAATCCATTAGCAAGTGTTAATCTTAACGACTTTATTACTTTTCCAAATACAGCCGGCGCCAAAACTGCTGAAGAAGCGATTCGTATCGCTGAAATTGCAAAACATGCTGGAGTATGTGACATGATTAAAGTTGAAGTGATTGGTGACGATGAAACATTGTTACCTGATCCATTTGAAACATATGAAGCATGTAAAGTGTTATTAGAAAAAGGTTATATCGTATGTCCTTACATTTCTAATGATGTCGTATTAGCGAAACGTTTAGAAGAATTAGGTGTTCATGCTGTTATGCCACTTGCTTCTCCAATTGGTACTGGACGTGGTATTAATAACCAACTTAATTTAAGTTACATTATTAAACATTCTAATGTTCCCGTTATTGTGGATGCTGGTATTGGTTCACCAAAAGATGCGTGTCATGCGATGGAATTAGGCGCTGATGCTATTCTTTTAAACACTGCAGTTTCAGGTGCAAAAGACCCTGTTAAAATGGCTGAAGCAATGAAACTTGGTATTCATGCAGGTCGTCTCTCATATGAAGCAGGACGTATTCCAGTAAAATATACTGCCCAAGCATCAAGCCCTACTGAAGGTTTAGGATTCTTATAATGCAACGCTATCACCGTCAATTGCGTTATCATGCATTTGGAGAGGAGGGCCAAAATGCCCTCTCCAATGCAACCATTTTAATACTTGGTGCAGGCGCGTTAGGAAGTCACGTTGCAGAGCTTTTAGCACGTATGGGTGCGCATCATTTAGCCATTGTCGATATGGATATCGTTGAATTATCTAATTTACATCGCCAAGCACTCTATACTGAAGATGATGCTCACAATATGGTCCCTAAAGTTCACGCAGTTAAACAAAAGATTGAACACATTAATTCAAATGTCAACGTTCAAACTTATTACCAAGAAATTGACTCTACAACTATTGAGGACATTTTAAAAGCCGTCAATCCTGATATTGTCATTGATGGTATGGATCATTTCAAAATTCGTTATCTTATTAACGAAGCCTGTCAAAAACACCATATTCCGTGGGTGTATGGTGCTGCTGTAGGCAGTAAAGGTACCGTTTACGGCATTGATTTCAAAGGACCTTGTTTGAAATGTTTATTAAAACAAATTCCAACCAGTGCAGAGAGTTGTGCTATTAATGGCGTATTACCGCCTGTGATTACACAGGTAGCAAGCTATGAGGTCACAGAAGCGATTCGTTATTTATCTGGTCATGGATTTTCTCATAAGTTAATTACTCTTGATACATTTCATATTGATTATAAAGCATTGAATATCGATATTTTAAAAGATGATGAATGTGACGTATGTGGTAAAGGTCATTACAAATTATTAGAAACGAAACAACAACAGAATATTGAAAGCTTATGCGGAAAAACCTACCTATTTAGATATCAACCTACTGTTTTTGACTATGCTGAACATTTCCCAGGTGATATTGTAAAGTCAACCTCATTTGCTAAGCTAATTAAAGACGGTAATTATGACATCACCTTATTCAAAGATGGTAGAATGAATGTCTATGGCGTGGAAGATGATAATGAAGCAGAACAATTGTATCATCAATATTTAAAATCCTTAAAATGAGTTGTACAATCCCTATCATGTTATAACAAGCAATTCATAGTAAATTCCTATATAATGAATTTACTATGAATTTTTTATTCGAGTAATGTTTAATAACGGAGGATTTTTAACTTTATAATGGAACAAATTATTACAAATTTTATAGGCCAATGGGGTTATGCAGCCATTTTTATTCTTATTTTATTAGAAAATGTCTTGCCTGTTGTGCCTTCTGAAATTATATTAACATTTGCAGGTTTAATGTCAGTTAAATCAGGTCTTTCAATTTTAGTCTTATTTATTATTTCAACAATTGCTTCATTTATCGGTTTACTTATTTTGTATTATTTATGTCGTTTAATTAAAGAGGAAAGTATTTATCGATTTGTTGATAAGTATGGTAAATGGTTCAAACTTAAAGGAAATGATGTGAAACGTGCGAACGACTGGTTTAAACGTTATGGTGCGTGGGCAGTTCTATTATGTCGTTTCATTCCTGTTTTACGTGTATTAATCACTATTCCAGCAGGTATCAATAAAATGAACGTGGCAACATTTACGATGTTATCTTTATTAGGCACAACGATTTGGAACTTTGCCTTAATTTTACTTGGTCGTCTTCTTAGCGATAGTTTCGATGTATTAATGTCTGGCATCCATACATATTCTTATTTTATGTATGTGATTCTTATCATTATTATTCTTTATGTACTCTATCGTCTATTCTTCAAAAAAAATAACGCTAAATAAGGACATTCATTTTACTTTCAAATTAAATTTACAACAATTCAAGCATCACTGTTGAAAAAGTGATGCTTTTTAACGATAATTTATGTAAGCGGTTTTATTTCTCTGCTTATTATCTAATAAATTTCCCATACAGGAGTGAAATCAAATGTCTCAATCTACGGAAAGTGAATTAAAGAAAAAGTATTTGGATTTACTATCTCAGCAATTTGATAGTCCTGAAAAACTTGCAACAGAAATTATTAATCTAGAATCCGTTTTAGAATTACCAAAAGGTACTGAACACTTCGTCAGCGATCTTCATGGTGAATATAAATCGTTCCAACACGTATTAAGAAATGGCTCTGGTAATGTCCGTGCTAAAATTAACGATATTTTTGCAGGTAACATATCTCAAAAAGAAATAGATGATTTAGCTGCGCTAGTGTATTATCCAGAAGAAAAATTAAAGCTCATTAAGAATGACTTTAATTCAAAACGTGAGTTAAATGAATGGTATATCCTGACAATCGAGCGTTTGATTGATTTAATCACATATTGTTCTTCAAAATATACGCGTTCAAAACTACGTAAAGCTTTACCTTCAGAGTATACATATATCATTGAAGAGTTGCTTTATAAAAATAATGAATTTAATAATAAAAAATCGTATTATGAAACACTCTTAAATCAAGTTATCGAGCTTGAGCAATCAGATGATTTAATTATTGGATTATCTTATACCATCCAACGTCTTGTCGTCGATCATCTTCATGTTGTGGGTGATATCTACGATCGTGGTCCAGAACCTGACAAAATTATGGATACATTAATTGACTATCATTCTGTTGATATTCAATGGGGGAATCATGATGTACTTTGGATTGGAGCTTATGCAGGTTCTAAAGTGTGTTTAGCCAATTTACTACGTATATGTGCACGCTACGATAACTTAGATATTATTGAAGATGCATATGGTATTAATTTAAGACCACTCCTCACTTTAGCTGAAAAACATTACGATGGCGATAACCCAGCGTTCAAACCGAAAAAACGTCCGGATAAAAAAGTGGGCTTATCTAAACACGAAGAAGCACAAATTACTAAGATTCACCAAGCCATTGCAATGATTCAATTTAAGCTTGAAATGCCAATTATTAAACGTCGCCCAAGTTTTGAAATGGAAGACCGTTTAGTTTTAGAAAAAATAAATTATGATACAAACGAAATTACAATTTATGGTAAAACATATCCTTTAAAAGATACTTGCTTTAGTACGGTGGACCCTAAAGATCCTGCAACATTATTACCAGAAGAAGAAGATGTTGTTAATAAATTATTACTGTCTTTCCAACAATCTGAAAAATTAAAACGTCATATGGCCTTTCTAATGCAAAAAGGTAAATTATACCTCCCTTATAATGGAAATCTTCTTATTCATGGGTGCATTCCTGTAGATGATCATGGCGAAATGGAAGCTTTTGAAATTGAAGGTGTAAAACATAAAGGCCGTGATTTATTAGATGTCTTTGAACGTCACGTGCGCTTAGCATTTAGCGACAAAGAGAAAACAGATGATTTATCTACGGATCTTGTATGGTATTTATGGACAGGAAAATATAGTTCTTTATTTGGTAAACGTGCCATGACTACATTTGAGCGCTACTTCATTGAAGATAAAGCGTCTCATAAAGAACCAAAAAACCCGTATTATTACTTACGTGAAGATGTAGATATGATTCGCAAAATGCTAAAAGATTTCGGACTTAATCCTGATGAAGGTCGTATTATCAATGGACATACGCCAGTAAAAGAAATCGATGGCGAGGATCCTATTAAAGCCAATGGTAAGATGTTAGTCATTGATGGTGGATTCTCAAAAGCGTATCAATCTACTACAGGTATCGCAGGTTACACGTTACTTTACAACTCATTTGGTATGCAACTTGTAGCACACCAATTCTTTGATTCTAAAGAGAATGTCTTATCTGATGGTGCTGATGAACTATCAGTACGACGTGTCGTTGATGAAGAATTACAACGTAAAAAAATTAGAGATACGAATGTCGGTAAAGACATTATGGAACAAATTCGCATGTTAAAATTATTAATGCACGACAGATATTTAAAATAAACCTATAATAATGCCCGGAGACACTTCAAATGAACTGTCGCCGGGCGCTTTTATTATTTATATACATTTCTTAAAATACCATATGTTCCATTGTCATATTCATCCATTGATTTTGTACTTCTATGGAATGTCGCTTCTTTATCGTCATTAATGTGATAAAGAATCATATCTTTATCTGTAATATCATGATATGAAGTGGCTGGAACTTCGACAATATTTTGATTCGTAATCACATTGTCAAACCATCTTGGACTATGCTTCTCATCGAATAAAATATGATTACGAAGCGGTCCATTTAAATTATTACGTGCTTGATCATCTGTAAATGATACTGGCATCATATTTACATTATTTAATCCAAATTCTGGAACTAACTCATTAAATGCAAGACTATTAAAAATAAATGATTTGGTCATTAATAAGCATTTGTTATAGCGAATTAAGTCTGCATACATACGATCACTACTTGATAATAAATTTCCTTTAAAAATTTCAAAACCGAGTTCTTCAGCTTTATCAGAAGTGTTACTAAACAAGTTAAACACCATCACTGGAATACCATGCGATTGTAACTGTCTACCTAAGTGATAAGAGAATTCGCTCTCACCTACTAAAATGACACCTGGAGGTTCAGTACTTGCTAAACCAAGCATTTTACTTATTGGTGTAAAGCTAAAACCATATATGACTACGGTAATAAATACTAAACCAAATGTTACCGGTGTAATATAAGATGCCATTTTCATATTATCATTTAAGAATAATCCACCGAAAAATTGTGCTACAGTTAATACAACAATCCCTCTTGGTGCCATCATGGCTACAAGCGCACGCTCTTTTTTAGTGATTTCAGTACCAATGGTAGATAATAAAACAGCAATTGGACGTACTAACACAATCATGACAAGTGAGAAAATCACAAGCTTCCATGATAATACATTCATCAATACAGAGGGTGTTAATGATGATGTTATTAAAATAAACACCGTTGAAACTAGAATGGACGACATATTTTCAATAAAATGATCTGACTCTTTATAAATTAAATCATGTCGTTTATAACGGGCCATCATTAACCCAAAAATGGTTACTGCCAGTAAACCAGATTCATCGAGAATTTGGTCACAGATGCTAAACACGAGCAATATAAACACCAACTGAATGGAAGGCATTAAATTTTGTGGTATGACATCACGTTGGATAAGCCAATTGAAGAAGAATGAAGCACCAAAGCCAATTAATGCTACAATCAACATTTTAAAAATAAATATAAGGAGTAATTGGAAACCAAAACCTTGTCCAACGATTTGATACACATAAAATGCAGCTAATGCTAGTATTGGACCAAGTGGATCAAGTATAATACTTTCCCAACGTAAGACAGTATCTACACTGTTTCTAACTTTTGCTTGTTTTAACAGTGGCTGAATCACTGTTGGTCCAGTAATAAGAAGTAATCCTCCCATAACAATAGCGATAGAAATAGGAAAACCTAAAATTTTATGTAAGGCAATGGCTCCAAGAACCCATGCAATTGTGGCGCCTATCGTAATAATACGTATAACCGCCTTAGAAATGCCTTTTAATTCTCTAAAATCTAAATTACTACTTCCTTCAAATAATATGATTGCTACCGCAAGAGATACAATTGGACTAAATACCTCTGAACCTAGCGTTTGCTCAGGATTTGCTAGTCCTAATATAGGTCCTACTAATAAACCAACAATCGACATTACTACAATCGAAGGCCATTTAATTCGATTTGCTAACCATTGACTAAAGATACCTAATGCAAGAAATAATACAATAACTAGCATTACAGGTAAATCAAATAACATATCTACACCTTCCTTATTTAAATTGAATATATTGCACTATCCTATCAAATTTTACTGACTAATGTATAGTATATTAAATACATTTTTTAAATAACATTTATATAAGAACTATAAACTATTATATACCCTATATAACTTAAAATTTATACAAATTCTTTCAAATGTATTTTCGAGAAATACAATGTTCATTACAAGTAAACTTTAATATTTATTTTTAATAAAATGTCCTTTAAAATAGATTAATATATTCTCATGTGTTTGATTTAGAAAGGATTTTTAAAAATGAAAGTTTTAAAAGAATCGATGATCGTAGCGTTTGCTTTTGTAGGCGTTGTCGTTGGTGCTGGTTTTGCTACAGGTCAAGAAATATTCCAATTTTTCACAAGTAACGGTCAATTCAGTGTATTAGGGATTATGATTACAGGATTAATCATCACACTAGGCGGTATGTTCGTCTTAAATACTGGTTACAACATAAAATCACATAATCATTCAGAATCCATTCATTACTATTTACACCCTATGATTGCTCGATTATTTGATATTGTCCTAACATTATTTTTGTTTTCACTCGCTATTATTATGAGCGCAGGCGGTGCATCTACAATTCAAGAAAGTTTTCATTTACCTTATTGGCTTAGTTCACTTATTCTCGTAGGTCTTATTTTGATTACATTATTTTTAAAGTTTGATCGTTTAATTGCAGTACTAGGTATCGTTACACCTTTCTTAGTTATCGTTGCCACAATTATTGCGATATATTATCTTGCAACTGGCCATCTTGACTTTGAAAGTGCAAATCAATATGCACAACATAAATCATCTATTTCACTTGGATGGTGGTTTGATGGCATCAATTATGCCAGTTTACAAATTGCTGCTGCCTTCAGTTTTCTAAGTGTCATGGGGGGACGTTTACATGACCAACGTGCTTCTATTTGGGGCGGATTAATTGGTGGCGTCATTATTACATTTTTACTTTTAATGATTAATTTAGGTTTAATGACAAAATTTAATGATATTAAATCCGTAGCGCTTCCAACCTTATTATTGGCACGACATATCTCACCTATTTTGGGAACTATCATGTCTATTATTATGATTCTAGTGATTTATAATACTATTGTAGGCTTAATGTACGCATTCGCCTCTCGTTTCACAACACCGTTTTCAAAACAATATTTTGTACTTATTATCGTCATGACAATCGTGACGTTCATTTGTACATTTATCGGCTTTATTTCACTTATTGGCAAAGTATTTCCAATTATGGGGTTATTCGGCTTTATTCTACTCATTCCTATTTTATATAAAGGGGTTAGACATTTTAAATATGCAAAAAAAGAAGGTTCAAAGGGAGAACATTAATCTCCTTTTGAATCTTCTTTTTTTATAGATTAAATTTAATACTTTACGGGAATAATAGGTATGGAGGTGTCGTTAATGACGAATCAACTATTTATTAATAATGAATTTGTAGAAAGTAAGTCAAACGAAACAATGGACGTGATTAACCCTGCTACGGGAGAAACAATCGATACGATTACATTCGCTACTGAAGAAGAGGTCAACGACGCAATTGAAAAATCTAAACACGCTCAACTTGAATGGGAAAAAGTACCAGCGCCTACACGTGCTGAGCATGTAAAATTATTAATTCCTTTACTTGAACAACATAAAGATGACATTGCTCATTTATACGTTAAAGAACAAGGTAAAACAATAGTACAAGCTAAAGGTGAAATTGATAAATCAATAGAATTCATTGATTATATGGCAAGTTTAAGTATGAGTAACAAAGGTGAAGTATTACAAAATAGTATAGTAAACGAAACCATTCAACTGACAAAAAAACCTATCGGTGTGACGGCTGGTATTGTGCCTTGGAATGCTCCAATTTTAGTGCTTATGCGTAAAGTGATTCCAGCTATTGTAACGGGTTGTTCTGTCGTTATCAAACCAAGTGAAGAAACAACATTATTAACATTAAAAATTGCTGAACTTTTCCGTGATTCAACTATTCCAGCTGGTCTTATTCAAATCGTTCCAGGTACTGGCGAAACAGTTGGAACACAATTGGCAACTCATAAAGATATTCAGCTTGTTTCATTAACGGGTAGTATGGGCGCAGGTAAAGCTGTATTTAAAAATACGGCTGACAGCATTAAAAAACTTAACTTAGAACTAGGTGGAAATGCTCCTGTTCTTGTCACACAACACGCTGACTTAGATAAAGCTGTTGATTATATTGTTACTGCACGTATTAATAACGCTGGCCAAGTATGTACATGTCCAGAACGTATCTTTGTTCATGAAGATGTACATGATGACTTTATTAATAAAGTGAAAGATAAAATGGATGCGCTTCAAGTTGGAGATCCATACGATGAAAACACTGACTATGGTGCAATCATTAATCAAAAACAATTAGATAGTATTGATGATAAAGTTCAAGAAGCAGTAAAACATGGCGCAGATTTAGTATTAGGTGGCTATAAATTAGATCGTGAAGGATTCTTCTACGCTCCTACAATTTTAGATCATGTAAAAACGACTGATAGTGCTTTTAAAGAAGAAATTTTCGGTCCTGTTCTTGCTATAACTACGTATACAAACTTTGATGACGTTATTGATATGGCAAATGATACGAATGCAGGTCTATCATCTTATATTTTCTCTGAAAACTTAAAAGAAATTATGACAGCTACTGAACGTTTAAAATTTGGAGAAGTGTATGCGAACTGTGAGGCAGAAGAAGCAGTCAATGGTTATCACGCAGGTTGGAGAGAATCTGGCCTTGGTGGTGCAGACGGTATTCATGGTTTTGAAGAATATTACAATACAACTGTAAGTTATATTAGATGGTAAATTAAAAATAAAAAAAGAGAGCAAGAAAGAATGGCGTTACATTCTTTCTTGCTCTCCTTTTTATTTGTTTAATGCTTTATCGAGGGCTTGAATATTTTTTTTCATAATGGATTGAAAAGTGAGTGTTTGATCTTCTGATTGAGATTGAGACAATACTGCTAAATTATTAAAATTTACAGGTTGAGTTTGGGTCTCTTTACGAATCACATCGGTTATTTTTGAAGAAATATTTTGTTCATATAAAATATACGGTTCATGTGTGTCTTTTATTTGATTAATGAGCGCTAAGATGTCTTTCTGACTTGGCTCTTTATTATTCATACCACTAACCCCTTCTTGTTCGAAGTGGTAACGTCGCGCTAAATATCCTAATGAATCATGAGAAATAATGACTTTATCTCGTTTAGGACGCGTCGTTATGTTAGATAATGTGTGGTCAATTTGTTTTAAATCTTCAACTAATTGTTTATAGTTATGCTCATAATATATACGATGCGCAGAATCTTTATGAACTAAATCATCTTTAATTTTCTTTGCGAATTGTTGGTCTAGTATTGGATCAAGCCAAACATGAGGATCATATGATGTTGCTTCATGATGATGTCCATGTTCATCGTGATCATCATCTTCATTCACAAGGATTTGTTTATTTAAACTATTTGCAACCGCTAATTTCATATCATTATTATTCATTGATTTTGTAATTTTAGCTGCTACTGGATCAAGATGATCACTTGAATAAACAAATAAATCACTTTTTGCAATATTAATCATATCGCGTTGACTAGGTTCATATGTATGCATATCAGCACCCGGTGGATAAATCGTATCTACATCCACATATTTACCACCAATTTGTTTTGTAAAGCTTTCAAACGCAAAAACCGTGGTATAAATTTTTAATTTATTCTCAGTTGTTACTTTTTTCTGTTTGTGAGTGATATCGCGGTTTGTACTACAAGCAGATAATATGAGACACAAACACATTAAACCGATAATTGCGATCATCTTCTTCACACAAACCCCTCCAAAACGTAATAATTTCGTTCTCAACTATATCTGTTCTTTTATAAAAAAGCAATAACTTTGTATTTAAATTTTTTATAATTTTTATATTCTAAATTTTATTTATGTAATGTTTTAATTTAGTAGAAATGTGATAAATAATACTAAGACATTATATAAGGAGTGAAGTAATATGGCTGAAGAAATTAAACAAGGTAACAATAAATTTTATGTAGGTGAAGACGAAAATAATCCTAAAGCAGAAATCACTTACAAACAAGTAGATAACAATGAAATTGAAATCGATCACACTGGTGTATCTGATGAATTAGGTGGTCAAGGTTTAGGAACTAAATTAGTTGATGCAGTTGTAGAACATGCTCGTCAAAATAATTTAAAAATTATCGCTTCTTGTCCATTTGCAAAAGATGTATTAGAAAAAAATGATAGTTACCAAGATGTTTATTTAGGATAAGAGTAAAATAAAATCCTCTAGAGAATCATTCTCTAGAGGATTTTTTTAATCAAGTGATTTATCTTGTTTCCTATTAATCATTCTAGTATATTTAATATACTTAGTATAAAAAAAGAGAGGCAATAATACATGACTGCATTTCATTCAAAAGAAGCAATGCAAGTGACGAACGTCACTTTAAATGTTAAAGATTTAAACAAAATGAATCACTTTTATTCTGAAGTACTCGGCTTTTCTATTAAAAAGAAAACTGACACACAAACCATTTTTAATGTTGGAGAACATGGTCACACGTTAACGCTTCATCTTTTAGATCATGGACGTCATCCTGATTTTAGAGAAGCTGGCCTTTTTCATATCGCTTATTTATTACCTTCACGACAAGACTTAGCTAACTTCCTATATCATATGAGTCGTTTAAATCAGCCTGTTGGTGGCGGTGACCATTTAGTAAGTGAAGCGCTATATTTCAATGATCCAGAAGGTAATGGTATTGAAGTCTATCAAGATCGCCCTTCTAGTGGTTGGGAATGGGAGAATGGCTTTATTAAAATGGATACCCTTGAAGTTGATGTCCAAGATTTAATTTCACATCGTACTGAAAAGGGTTGGCAAGGTTTTCCATCAGATGGAAAACTAGGACATCTCCATTTAAAAACACATAATTTGATAGAGGCTCGTCAATTCTATATTGATCAACTTGGTTTTGAACACATTTCAAAACTCCCTCAAAGTTTATTTATTTCTACACAACACTATCATCATCACATTGCTGTGAATACATGGCAATCTAATCAAGTAAATCCAGACAATAAGAATACTTATGGATTAACGCATATTGATATCTATCAACCTCACGCTAAAGAAACGAATTTAACATCACCTGAAGGTTTTAGTATGACTGTTCATGGAGATGTGAGTGTGGTTCCTGATTAAAAAAGGTTGGATGACAATCATCCAAACTTTTTTTAATCTACAATATCTCGATATTTTCTTACAGTATCAAAGTCACTATCTTTTGCTTTTTCATAACCTTGATGACCATAAATATCACTAATAATCTGTTTACCTTTTTTTGTATGACTTATCTCAATAAATGCTCGACTAATTTTCTTTTTCCATTTGTTACTCATGTCATTACGTACTGAAATGGTATCATTCGGAATTTTCTTTGTGCGATAAATCACTTTAGTTTCTTGATAAATATTAGGATACTCTTTTTTTAAATCTGCCCGAGCATCTTGATATGTAGCAACAGCTTCTACATCATGATTTAATAATGCAATTAACCCCTGATCATGACCTTTCACTTGTTGAATTTGAATATCAGCCTTTTTTATTCCTTTTTCCATTAAAGATGCTAAAGGATAAATATATCCTGACGTTGATTCCACATCTTGCAACGCTATCTTCTTATCTTTCAAATCTTTTAAATGATTCATATTACTGTCTTTACGAACCACAATTTGAGATCGATAGTAATCTACAAGATGATGTGTTCGATTCCCTTTATTATCTACTAGGTAACCTTTTGACTTTAACAATACATCTGCTGCATGAGCATCATGAGCTAATGTGTAAGAAACAGGAGAAATAAATGCAATATCGATTTTTTTCGATTTCAACCCTTCTACCATTGTATTATAATTTGTTGCTATATGTACTTTTACAGGAACTTCCAGCTCATCAGATAATAATTGTTGCAAAGGTTTTACTTTAGCGTTAAGGATTTGAGCATTTTGAGATGGAACAAATTCAACAGTTAATGATTTAGGTGTATAGGCTTCTTTAGGACGCTTTACATTATCAATGTTTGAACAACCGCTTACTATAATTGTAATAACTAAATAAACAACTAAAAATTTTAAACGTTTCATCATTTTCCCTTTTCAAAATATATAATGTATTTAAACTTCATCAAACTTAAAGTATAAAGACGTATTTATATTATATTAACCATCAATATTTAAATTGAAAATACAATTTATATTAAATTTTGATTTCAGTTCGAAGATCTTAATATTTAGATTTTCATCAAAACGTCTGCATATAAGTGGGATTGAGGTTACCGAAAAGACTATACAACTTCAAAATGAAATCCGTCATACTTTTCTATTTCTTAATCATACTCCATAAAAAAATGCCGACAAAGTATATACCTTTGTCGACATTTCAAAACATTTATTAAACTATTTAATTATATTTTAATTAGTATAAGCCTTTTGTTTCATTACTTGTATCAATAAAGATGTTTTTAACTTGTTGATAGTTTTTAATTGCATCTTTATAAACTTCACGACCGATACCAGATTTTTTATAACCACCAAATGGTGCACCAGCTGGAATTTGATTATACGTATTAACCCAAATACGTCCAGTACGAATTGCTTTTGCAACATTTAATGCACGAAGTAAGTTTGTAGTGAAGACACCACCAGCTAAACCATATTCTGAATCATTAGCAATGTTAATTGCTTCTTCTTCATCTTCGAATTTTTCAACAACAACAACAGGTCCAAAAATCTCTTCTTGTGCTAATTTATGACTATTATCTGAAAGTTCAATGATGGTTGGTTCGAAGAAGTAGCCTTTATCTAAACCATTATCAGTAATACGATGTCCACCCGTTAAGATATTTGCTTTGTCATCTTCTTCTGCTAATTTAATATAACTTTCAATTTTTTCAATTTGTTCTGGGCCAGTTTGTGCACCCATTTTTGTATCTTCAGCGAATGGGTCACCTACTTTAATATTTTCGAACGCTTCTTTTAATTTTGGTAATAATTTATCATATAAAGATGATTGTACTAATAAACGTGAACCGGCACTACATACCTCACCTTGGTTGAATAGAATACCTAATTGAACGCCTTCAATGACTTGATCTAAATTTGCATCATCAAAGATAATATTAGCACTTTTACCGCCAAGTTCTAATGTAGTTGGCACAATACGTTCAGCGCCTGCTTTAGCAACGCCATAGCCTACATTTGTTGAACCAGTGAATGATAATTTATTTACACCTTCATGTTTGAAAATCGCATCACCTGATTCTGAACCTTTCCCAGTAATGACGTTGACTACACCTTTAGGTAACACATCTTGAAGAATTTTAGCTAATTCAATTAAGCTTAATGGTGTAGAAGATGATGGTTGAATCACCACTGTATTACCCGCTGCTAATGCTGGACCTAATTTCCAAGATGCAAGTAAGATTGGGAAGTTCCATGCTACTACTGCACCTACTACTCCCACAGGTTCATTTACAACTAAACTCATCGTGTTATGATCTATTTGGTTAACCGAACCTTCATCAGTCGTTAATACTCCTGCAAAATATTTAAATTGTTCAGCTACTTGAGGAATATCGATCGTTGAAGTTTCACGATAAGGTTTACCATTTTGAAGTGATTCAACTGTTGCTAAGTGTTCCTTATTTTCTTCAATACGACGACTAATTTCTAATAAATAATCTGCACGTTCTGCTTTAGAAATTTTACTCCAGCTATCAAATGCATCATGTGCTGATTGCACTGCTTTATCAACATCTTTTTCATTTGCTTTAGCAACTTTAGCTAATTCTTCACCATTTGCTGGGTTAGTTACCGTAAGTGTTTCTCCACTTTCACTTGGTTGGAATTCACCATTTATAAATAAATCATATTGTTCATCTAAAAAATCTCTAACATTTACTTTTGCCATACGTTTTCATCCCTCTTTCTTTGTTTATAAATCATAACGTAACTCTCTATAAAGTAATGTTAAATTCACTTCATTCAATGATACGTTTTGTATATTGATTGTTTACCCTTTTTTTTACAAAACTATGCTTAATTTATCCATTCAATTACATCTTCTTGTGGTTGACGCGTTTTAGGTTTTGTAGGATTCTCTTTTCTATAACCAAAAGCTACCATAACTGAAGGTGCAAACTGATTACTATCAATGATCCCTTCATGTTCTAATAACTCAGTTACGCCATCTAAATCGAAACCTTCCATTGGACAGGAATCAATATTCATTAATGCAGCTGCTGTCATCATATTGCCTAATGCAATGTAGGTTTGTTTAGACGCCCAATCCAAAATGGTTCTAGCGTTGTCATTAATGTGAAAATGTGTTTGGAATTCCTGTACTTTATCTTCAAACATTGGAATGGTGCTCTCTTCATACTGCTTAATTCCTCTAATAAATGACTGTACATAATCAGACGTCGGTGTTACATTCTTACGAGCTAAAATTAGTACAAAATGACTGGCAGATTTAAGTTGTTTTTGTGCACCGGAACTATAAGGTATTAATTTCTCACGCAGCGTTTCGTTTTGAATCACAAGAAATCTCCAAGGCTCAAGACCTAACGAACTAGGAGATAATCGTCCTGCTTCAAGAATGGTATTGAATTCAGAATCACTTATCTTTTTTGTTGTATCGAATTCCTTAGTAGCAAATCTAAATTTAAACGCATCTATAATGGTATTTTGAATCTGATTGATAGTCATCCACTCCTCTATTTAAAAACTTACTCAAATTATAAAATACAAACTATTTTACCCAAAATAATTAGCTCAAAAGGATCCACCTATTTCTATGTTGTAATATTTTATTTTAAATGATATTTTATGTATATAATTTCACATTATACAAAATAAAAGACCCTTTTTAATTGATTTGTGAACTAATTCACAATATAATAGGGTTGTAAGTTGTGTTAGAGATAACATTCAATGATGTTGTACCCAATCTCTTACTTTAACTTTAGTCTTACGTATTTATTAAATTTTAACTTATTTATACAAAATGAAATGGGGTTATTTTAATGACAAAAATTATGTTTTTCGGAACTCGTGATTACGAAAAAAAAGACGCTTTAAATTGGGGTAAAGAATACAATGTAGAAGTTGTTACTTCTGAAGATATTTTAAGCGAAGACACAGTAGATCAATTAGAAGGTTTCGATGGCGTAACGACAATGCAATTCGGTAAATTATCAGATTCTGTTTATCCTAAACTTGAAAAATACGGTATTAAACAAATCGCTCAACGTACTGCTGGTTTTGATATGTATGATTTAGATCTTGCAAAAAAACACAATATTGTAATTTCTAACGTACCAAGTTATTCACCTGAAACAATTGCTGAATACTCAGTATCAATTGCTTTACAATTAGTACGTAAATTTCCTGCAATTGAAAAACGCGTTCAAGAACATAATTTCAAATGGGCTGCACCTATCATGTCTACACCTGTTAAAAACATGACTGTTGCAATTATCGGTACAGGCCGTATTGGTGCTGCAACTGGTAAAATTTATGCTGGTTTTGGTGCAAAAGTAGTAGGCTATGATGCATATCCAAACAACTCATTAGATTTCTTAGAATATAAAGATTCAGTTGAAGAAGCCATTGCCGATGCTGATATCATTTCTTTACATGTACCTGCTAACAAAGAAAGCTTCCACTTATTCGATGCTGACATGTTTAGCAAAGTGAAAAAAGGCGCTGTATTAGTCAACGCTGCTCGTGGTGCTGTTATTGATACACCAGCTTTAATTGATGCTGTAAATGATGGTACTTTATATGGTGCTGCCATTGACACATATGAAAATGAAGCTGATTACTTCACATATGACTGGACAGGTAAAGAAATTGAAGATAAAACGTTACTTGAATTAATTGAAAATGAAAACATCTTAGTGACACCTCATATTGCTTTCTTCTCAGATGAAGCAGTTAGAAACTTAGTTGAAGGTGGATTAAATGCTGCATTATCTGTCATTAACACAGGTAAATGTGACACTCAATTAAACTAAGATTTGATATATAAAAATGCCTAGGACAACTTATGATGTCCTAGGCATTTTTATGTGTTGGTAGTCGACCACTGAATGAGGCGACAAATTATTCTATCTCACTCTTTAATACTTTTTCTTCTATCATTTGAAGTACCCCTTGTTCATCATTACTTGGCGCTACAAATTTTGCGATATCAAATAATGATTGATCATCGCTATTTGCCATAACATAACTATGCTCTGCAAATTCTAGCATATCTTTATCATTGTTAGCATCACCAAATGCCATTAATTCTGATGGTGACATTTCCCATTTTTTTAACAAACGTTTTAACGCTTGGCCTTTTGTCATATTAGGCATAATAATATCAATACTATCATGGCCACTTGAAACCAATTTAATTTCTTCTTTAAACTTTGTTTCTAAATCTATATCCAAAGTGGGGTGTGTCTCACGATTAATATTTAATGCAATCTTCACATATTCATCATTAGGTAAAGGTTGAAATGTATCTATTTCTTCTAATTGACGATAATAAAAATGAGCATCTTTTTTAAAGGCTTCCGACGTATCTTTTAAAATATATGCACTTTTAAGTCCACATACAATGAATTCGTCGATGTGTTGATCAAGATGAATATAATTCACTACTTTTTCATATATAGCTTGATCAAAACTACGATAATTATACAATTGATTGCCATGATAAATCACTGCACCATTCTCAGAAATGAAATACATGTCTCGCTCTCCAAAAATAGACTTTAACTTAGCATATTGATTACCACTGGCTGCAATAAATTCAATATGGTTTCGTTTTAATTCTTGAAAAATTGTCTCAAAGCGCGCTTTGTCATATTCTTTATTTGTATCTAAAAATGTCCCATCCATATCTACTGCAATTGCTCTAATCATGAGTTGTTTCCCCCTTACAATACTTTTCATCGTCCATTATATCCATCTTATGATTGGGATTGAAGTCAGTACTTGAAGAGTGAAACTATATTCACATTTAGAAATTACATACAAAGAATAAAATTTTATGCATAAAAACCGCTCATCAATGAGAAGATGAACGGTCAACTAAAGTATTTATTTAATTTGTTTAGCTACGAAAATTTTTCTTTTTTCCCAAACGCCTGTTTGTTGATTATAATTATCACACGTGATTAATGTCAGTTGATTGGTTTCTCCTTTATGTTCGTCCAGTACTTGAACATCTTCAGGATCTACATCTCGAATGCTTGTCATTTTATATTTTCGAGTTTCATCTCCAACTTTAAAATAAACTTTGCTGCCTTTTTTTGCTGCTTTTAAATTTGTAAATTGGTAATGTGGACGATCAGTAAACGTATGTCCTGCAATAGAAATATTTTGATCATCAAGTGATTCATCACCTTCTGCAAAACTTACACCTCTATTAAGTTGTTCAAGTGTCGCAGGACCCGGATAAACAGGTTCTTTGATTTCTGCGTCAGGTACACTGATATACCCTGCCATTTCCGATTTATCTTTTGGAATCGTAGGTCTTTCTTTTGATGTATTGCTTTTATCATTTTTATCGTATTGTTCTACTTTATCGTCATTATCTTTTTGATGTAAGTAATTATCAATATATGGTTTCGCGAATAAATATACTGCTACTAATATCAAAATCACACCAATAATGGTCATGAGTCGATTTGTCCAATTTTTCACTAAGTGGTACTCCTTTAATTTTAAAATTCTTAATTCATAGTATATCATTTATTTTTCTAAATAAAATGTTAGATTATATGACATATATTTAATTTAACTTCATACAAGTGCTTAAATGAACAATAAATACTATAAGTAGGTGCTTATCATGATTAGAGAAGCAGAACGTAAAGATTTACCTGATATATTAAATATTTATAATGAGGCCATATTGAATACAACGGCTGTATATACTTATCATCCACAAAGTCTTGATGAACGAGAAGCATGGTTCGAAACAAAAGCGCTTGCAAATGAACCTATATTTGTATTTGAAATAGATCATAAAGTAGCTGGGTTTGCCACGTATGGTCAATTTAGAAATTGGCCAGCCTATTTATATTCTATTGAGCATTCTATATATGTAAATAAAGACTATCGTGGAAAAGGCGTGGCATCACATTTACTCGAACATTTAATTGATGATGCTAAACACCGCCAGTATCGCACTATAGTGGCAGGCATAGATACATCAAATGAAGCAAGTATTAAACTTCATGAAACATTTAATTTTAAACATGCTGGTACGATTGAAAACGTAGGCTATAAATTTGAACGTTGGCTTGATTTAGCTTTCTATCAATATGATTTAAATACGGACAAATAATTCATAAAAAAATCGAGATCTTGTTATTCACATAACTGTCTCGACTTTTTGTTTATTCTTCATCTCTAAGTCTATCTATTTTTTTATGTTTTCTATTTTCAAGCATAAAACACACATAGTAAAAAAGAAATACAAACATTATACTCATAGACATTGATTGAAGTAAAAGATTCTCCCAAGTTCCTTCGATCGTCCATACACGTGTTAACGTTGTATTAATGATGAAGGCTAAAAATAAGATATATAATCTAAGCATATCATCATCCCCTTTTGAGTTATTTTATAATTAAAAGTGAAATATTGCAATTATTTTTTGAAATTTTCTGATAATTTAAGGCATAAAAAACCATTCTTGAATATGCTATCATTCAAGAATGGTTTAGGATTTTAAATATTATGAAAAACTATTGACTGGATCTTCTGCATTACCAAAGATTTTTTGTTTAATGGCTTCTCCTGTTGGTGTACCTGCTAAACCACCTAGTCCAGTTTCTCTAAGTTGTGCTGGTAAGTTTCGCCCTACTTTGTCCATCGCTTCGATGACTTCATCGACTGGAATTCTACTTTTCACACCAGCTAATGCTAAGTCAGCTGAAATTAATGCATTTCCTGAACCAATGGCATTACGCATGACGCATGGAATTTCAACAAGTCCAGCCACTGGGTCACACACAAGGCCTAATAAGTTACTAATAGCTAATGCCATCGCATGTCCCGAAGCTTCTGGTTCACCACCAAAGACCGATACTGCAGCAGCTGCTGCCATAGCTGATGCTGAACCTACCTCTGCTTGACAACCTCCCGTTGCTCCAGCAACACTCGCATTATTTGCAACCACACGTCCAAATAATGATGCAACAAATAGAAAATCAATCATTTGATCTTCTGTTAAACCATGTGTTTTTTCTAATTTAAATAATACACCCGGAATCGTACCGGAGGAACCAGCTGTCGGTGTTGCACAAATAATACCCATTGCTGCATTGACTTCATTTGTTGCTACCGCACCTTTAACTGCATCCATCATTTCATAACCTGATAAAGCATGATAATTCTCGTTGTAATCACGAATTTTAGCTGCATCATGTCCTGTATACCCTGTGACACTTTCTACCCCGTCTCCTGTAGTTCCTTTAACTACAGCATCACGCATGACTTGTAAATTTTGTTTCATTAAATCTCTAACTTCATCACGTGATTGACCTGATAAATCCATTTCTTCCTGAATCATAATATCCGCAAATGACATATTGTTTTCAACAGCATAATCTATAGTTTCTCTAATTGAATCGAACATTTTTAATCCTCCTTTATTTTATATAGGATATGTTTAAGTGATTATATTTTTCTTTAATTTGATTTAATGTTGATTCTTTGATTGCTTTTGTTAACGGTAAAACAACTAAACTATTATCATCATCTGTTTCAACCAATTCTTTGTCTATACTTACGCCAAGTTCGTTTACTTCATTTAAGAAATGATTCACTTCCGACTTATTTTTAGATCCATCCATGACTAAAATAGGTAAGCCATGATTAAAGTTAACATCTATACCTTCAACACTAATTCTTTTCAATTTAATGGTACCGCCACCTATAGAATTACCAATCACTTCAATATGACGTCCATTCGCTTCAGCAATTAAATAAGCACAGTTTGGATGTTCTCCAATACTTTCTCCATCTTCTTCAATAATGTCAACATGAATACCTAAATCGTTAGCAATAGTTAATGAATCTTTAATTCGACTATCGAACGTACTATAACCCATTGCACCACCTACAATTGCTAAATCTGTACCATGCCCTTGGTGTGTTTTTGCGAATGATTCATAATAATGAATTGCTAATGTTTCTGGTTTAATGCCTCCTAGTACATTAAAAGCAGCATTCCCTATTTTTACTGCTCCAGCTGTATGAGAACTTGAAGGTCCCATCATGACTGGCCCAATAATATCAAACGCACTTTGATAGTCATAATTTTTTTTAGTAGCCATTCTTAAACACTCTCCTTAGGTTGTTTTTGTTTAGATGGTAATTTAATAGATAAATCCATGAGATTGAATTTTTTAATCAATGTACTGATAACGAACGCCAAAATGATACTTGAAATTGCTACAGCAATGATTGTAATTACTGCTTTCATTGGTGTATTAAAGCCAAACAATACAATTGCACCAGCAATTGGTGTAGCCATACCTTTTACATTTATTACTAGTCCACTAAATGTTACAATACATGCATTTACTACACCAATCAAGGCATTTGTTCCATATAATTGTAATGGATATTTAGCAATTAAATCAATTTGAGTGAGCGGTTCAACAAAAACTGCAAATGCTTTAGATGGACCACCAATGTTTAATCTACTAAACATCACGTAGTTAACAAATGAAGCGCCTGTACAAGTTAATGCACCGATTGCCATTGGTACACCTGTTAAACCTAATAAGCTTGTCAGTACCATTGAACTTAATGGTGTCATACCTGTAACTGGAATTACTAATCCAAGTATCACTGCTAAAGCGTATGGATTACTATCTCCTACAGCAGTAATTGCGCCACCAATTTGTTGCAACACAGCCATTACGCCTGGGCTAATTACCGTTGCTAAGCCAAATGCAACAGCTGGAGCAATTAAAATAACTGTAATTAAGTCTAACCCTTCTGGTACTTTCTTCTCAATAAATTTAATACCAAATGAAATAACATACGCTGCAATAAATGCTGGTAGTAATTTAAAATCATGTAATACTAAACCAACGATAACTGCAAATACTGGGGAAATACCTAAATTAACACATGTCAAAATCCCTACTGCAACGCCAGCTAAACTTCCTGCTAAATCTCCAATCACTTGGAAGAAGTGAATATGGAAAACGCCACCTATCGCATAACTTAAGAATGCTTGTGGTAAGAAAGTCGCACACGCTGCTCCCGACAGGGCTTGTAATCCTTGTTTCCCATATGGTGCAAAGTTTAAGAAAAGTGTCATTACAATTAATACTAATACAAGTGTTCCAACACCTAAAATAATATTCATTTCCCGTTAACCTCTTTCTCTCTAATTTCCTAGCCAATGTCATAGTACACCCGTTAGAAAACGTTTTCAACACCTAATATAATAAATCCAACATTAATTTGTGAAATAATTCACATTTTAAGTATTTTAACGAATTTAATTTTCATGTAAAAAAATTAGACGCAAAATATTAATTTTGTTCATAAAAAAACAGTAGAAATGAGAAATATTCCCACTTCTACTGAAAAAGATGTTTATAAATACACTCAGTTATAATTCATCTTTTAGTAATATGAATGTTCACCACTTGATTGAATTTTATCAATTATTTATTGTTTTCTTACTCACTCTGTTTCTTACCGAGGCGGATCTCTTATACGCACAAACATACTTAATTATATTGTTTTACTATTCTAAAACGTTAGAATAAGTTGTTATATTTTGTGTATCGATGAGTGTATACATGATATAACATAAATCATGAAAATGATTGGAAAAAAGTTGAAAGGATAGAAATGTCATTTCTAAACATGCATACTTATTATAAATTGTACGAATATATACATAATATTCTAGTAATAATCGTTTAAATAATACATTTAGGAAAAGATTCATAGAGGGTTTAAAATCATTGGCATTTAAATAAAGGGTCTCAATCATATTTACGTGTGATAGTTGATCAATGAAATGAGTATCGTTCATAACTATCACTCCTTTCCATACTTAACAGATAGTGTTATTTGGAATGAGGAATTTATATATATTATTTAATATCTATATTAGATTTTTGTCAATATATTTGTTATAAAATATAATATTTTAATTATAATAAGGAATGTTAATCGGAATTTACTATTAAAAAAGTAGGGACATAAAAACGATGTTTGTCCCTACTTTGTCATCTGATTCTTCGAGTTTCTTTCTAAATAATCATGGGCTAAACGCTTTAAATCTTTAATAATGCTTCTGTAAGTTGATGTGTATGTTGATAGATTTGTTTATAAATGTTGTAATAAGATTCATATTGTTGGTGTCGTTGCAAATTTGGTTCATATGTATGTTCAACGTCTATAAATTGTGCTACACAGTCATCAAAAGAATCAAACCATTGTAATCCATACGCCGCAATCATTGCTGCCCCCATACTTGGTCCTTCTTCATGCTTTAATTTACGTATAGATGCATTAAAAATATCAGCTTGCATTTGAAGCCAAAATTCACTTTTTGCCCCTCCACCAATTGAAGTAATATGTGTAATTTCTTTTCCCGCTTCTCGCATCAATTGAATTGAATCATATAAAGAAAAGGTAATACCTTCTAGTACCGCCCGTGCAAAGTCTGATTTAGAATGGTTACCGCTAATACCAATGAAACTCCCTCGAATAAATGCATCGCCATGTGGTGTACGCTCACCAGCTAGGTAAGGCGCAAATAATAAACGATTTGCACCTATTGACGAGGTACTCGCTTGTTTAACAATTTCATCAAACGTATCGTTATCAAAAAATGTTCTCTTTAACCAATTAAGACTATATCCTGCAGCCAACGTTACTCCCATTGCATAATATGTATTTGGAACACTATGATCAAAAAAATGTATATTATTTTTATACTGCGTTTGATTACTTTTTTCTACGTTTACGATTACACCAGAAGTACCAATACTACATAATGTATCATTATCATTGATTATACCTGCACCAATGGCACCACAGGCATTATCTCCACCCCCAGCAAATACTTTTACTGGAGATGTAAAACCAAGTTCACTCGCTAAGGGGTCTTGAATCATTCCAACTTCGTCTGTGGATTTCACAAGTGATGGATAAACATCTCCTATATCAAATGTATCTCCAACTTCTTTTGACCAATCATGCGTTTCTGGACTAAGAAGAAGCGTACTTGCAGCGTCAGAATATTCCATGTGAATCTTACCCGTTAAGCAATAACGTACATAATCTTTAGGAAGAACGAACACATCTACTTTCTTCCATAGTTCAGTCTCATGTGTACTTACCCACATCATCTTAGGGAGTGTAAAACCCTCAAGAATCGGATTTCCATTTAATCGCTCTCCATAAACCGCTCGAATTTGCTTACATTGTTCTGAATTACGTGTATCATTCCAAAGGATAGCATGTCGTACAGGGTGACCTTCTTTATCTAAGGCTACTAGTCCATGCATTTGACCTGAGAATGAGATGCCCTTCACTTTATACGATTTCATTTCATCAGAATGATTTAACCGATATATGCCTGTTTTAACTGCATTAAACCATTCCTCTGGATCTTGTTCGCTATATCCAGGTTGGGATTGTATTAAATTTAAAGGCACACTTGTTGAAGTGATTACATGGCCTGTTTGATTTACCGCAATAATTTTAACTGCGCTAGTTCCAAGATCAATGCCTAATACTGCTTCTTTCATACGTCTCACCCTTTATATCACTATTCATATAATTATATTAATGACAATTTATTATTTTTATATTTTCTATTGTAAATAAATTAAATTTAGCTATCTATGTATTTATGATAGCGTTTTAAATAATTATTTCAATACTTATTTTGAGTAAATAAAAAAAGGACAAAAACCGATTGATTTTTGTCCTTTTTTATTATCTGTTTCCTACATCTTGTCCAACTTCCACTGTTCTATCTTTTTTGTTATAAACAGCACCTTGAACACTACCAAAGTTAGGATCGTTACGTTTTTCTTCTACACCGAAACCTAGACTTTTGAAAATATTGACATCATTATCATCCATAGCATTTTCATAGAAGATTGTTCCACCATCATTATAAAAACGTGGCTTATTAATAGATTCTTGCAACGTACCATTTCCTCTTAAATAATCTACAATGACTTCATTAAGAATCGTTGGAATTTTATTTCCTCCTGGCGAACCAATACCCATATAGAAGTCGGGTCCAACAATAATAGTAGGCGACGTATAAGAACGTGGTGCTTTATGTTTCTCACCATAGTTTGGACTGTTTGGATCTGTTGAAAAGTTTGTTAGTGAGTTGTTCATGTAAAAACCTTCTTTAACATATTTACCTGTTCCAAAGAAGCTTGATAATGTATTTGTAGTACTTGCTAACTTACCGTTCTTATCAATCACTACAAAGTGCGTTGTACTTGTGTTATCAATACGTTGTGTATTGAAGTCACTACCTTGTTCGTCAAAATTGATACCGTTAATCTTATCTAATAAATAATCTTGAGACAAGTAGGTATTGCTACTAGATTCTTTGCCATTAACAATATCTCTATTTCGATACATAATATCACGAGATTTGACAATCCCTGTAATATAATCTGTACGATCATTTGCAGAATTTACGCTTTCATCAATCTTCAAACCTTGTTCCATTAAAATCCCACCTAATGGGTTAGATGCAGCATAAACAGTATTGTTTAAATATTTTGTACTAATAGGTTTCTTTTCTTCTGTTTTTACTTGTTTAAAATCCTCTTCAGTGAGTTGATTTTTTAATTGTTTAGATAAACTTTTTCCAATATGATTATAAAAATAATCCGGCCCTTTATCTCGAATTTTCTTTAAAGTATTTGCTAAAGCAGGTTGTTTTACAATTGCACCTTCACGAACTGTACGCTTGCCTTTAAAGAAGGGAGAGTTTCGATCAATGTCAGAACCAAATAATTTCAAACTACGTTCTAACTCTGAATCCACTTCAAAGCCATCTTCAGCTAATGGAATGATATAGTTTAAGATTTTTTTCTCATCCATTTTACCTTCTTTTTCATGCATATCATGTAAACCGCGTACAAAACCAGGTGTCCCTATTTTATCTCCCTTTTTGTAATTAAATGAAGATGTTGTTTTATATTCATACATGCGAGGTTCTTCACCATTTTTACCATCGTAGGTAAGTGTAGCGCCGCCACCACCTAATCCAGATGAATGAGGTTCTGTTACTGCAAGCGCGTATGCGACACCTTCCGCTGCGTCAACTGCATTACCACCATCTTCAATAATTTTATTACCTACACGTGTTGCGATAGCATTGTTTGAAGCGACACCATACGTTTTTTGCTCATCAGAGGTTGCTGATTTACGGTTAGCAATCTTGTTTTCATATAGATCATCTTTATCAGGTTTATCTTCTTTATTAAAAAAATAAAATGTAAATGAGATTAAAATTGTAATCACTAAAATGACTGATAGTGTCACTTTATTATAGATATTCATACTACTTGGCCCCTTTAGATAAATATTGCTCCGTGGCTTTATTTAATTCATTTTTTTCGTAATTATCGAGACCTTCATTTGCTCTAGCAAATGTAACCATTAATAAAATAGCAATAATAATGAGTGTTGTAACAATAGGTAACCAATGTTGTTTAATATTCAAAAGAATACCCCCCATTCTTTTCTTTCAGATGAATTGTTTTATCTTTAATATTATTGTAATAACGTTGTGACTCCATACTATTCATATGATCTTTTGTTAATTTTCCATCTGCAGAGCGAACAGGTGTAATTTGAAATTGATGATGCTGACCATCCCAATCATGTTGAACCACTATACTTTTTTGATTTTTTGATAGAAAATCAGTAGAGGTTAAATTTCCTAAACTATAAAAAATACTAGCATGTTTATATTTCTCAATACTTTGTATAACTGTATTATGGCCAATGATTACATCTGCACCTGCATCAACTAATGCATGAGCATAAGCTTTTTGGCGATCTGTTATATTACGTTCGTTAGGAATCCCCCAATCTACGTTCACAACTACAAGATCATTGTTTTCCTTTAAGTTTTTAATTAATGGTACAAAAATTTTGGGATCTAAGCTAATAGATGTCGTATTTTTTAAAGGATCTTCATAATACGATTCAATATCTGTGAACGAAACATTAGCGACTTTTTTATTTTTAACTTTTTGTTGCACTGTTTTACTATTAATTGGATTCGAACCATTTCCAGTTAAAAAATTATAATCTGTTTGTGCTTCAACTTTTTTGGATAAATCTTGCGCTTGTACATTATCTATAGTGCTATTAATTAAATTGATACTTTTAATATTTTGTTTTTTTAAAAACATAATGTTTTCTATGTTTTTGTTTAAATTTTCTTTAGGATTTTTAGAAAATTGGTTCACATATAAAGAAGCTGTGGAAAAATCACTTTGTTGTAATGGCTGTCTTAAACTTTTAAAAACATCATTTAAATTGACCTTTCTGATGTCATTATTCAAAGTGATATTTCCTAAATATGTATTTCTAATACTATTACCTGAATGTGGCATCGTCTCTACAGGTTCAACTTTAACAGCTCGAATAGCAAAAATTAGAAGTACTACTGTGATAACTAAGACAATAAACGTATACAAAAAGTTTCTTCGTTTATGTCGTTTTGATTGCTTAAGTAACCATTCGCTCGCTGATAATCGTTTTTTCTTTTTCATTATTATGCGCTCCTCGCTCGCGATTAATTAATAAAGCTATATAAGAACAAGATGACATAAGTAATACATGTTAATAACATTGTTGTAGCTAATGTAATTACAACACCTTGTTTTTGAATGGTATTGGCAATAATACCAGGAATAACAACTCCGATACCTGAAACTTCTACAACTTCAAATGGAGTGAGTGGATAAATTAAATCAAAAATAAATTTTAGAACCATACCAGTTAAAATCATCGCTGCAAATTTACGTCTACCATAAAGAATGACCCATCTACTAATACCAAACGTAACAATAAAATAAGTGAGACAACTAATGACCAATACAGATAGTAACATAATGGGTTGATCAAAAATAAGTGCTAAATAACCAGGTACAACAAGACCTGCGGGATTAATCCCAAATTTTTCTGCAAAAATTAAACTTAATACAATACCAACAAATAGGGAAAAGTATAACTCCGAACCTATCATTTTATTCTATCCCTTCTATAAATTCTGCTATTTTTCCACCTGGACCATGAATATTTCCAACACAGAATATAAGTGCTTGATGTGATTCATTAAGAATCGCTTTTTCTATATCTGAAAAATCATGATTTTCAAGGTTTATGTATGTTTTTTCAGGTAGACGTTGCATTAAATCTGTAACCATTTGCGTGCTTTTTCCTGTACAAATTAAGGTATCAAATTCGACGTCCTCAATAAAGTTCTCAACGAACTGTCGCGTTCGATCTACCCTGTCAGAACGACAGTTAAGAATCACTACTTTTTTTGTGTAAGGATAATCGTATGATTCCACTTTATTTAATATCGCTTTCGTAGACTGAGGCTCATTAGCAGCAAACGCATTAACAAATACATTTTTTGTGTTATTTGCATTAAAATATTTAATTTCAACCGCTCCAGGATCGGGAGGTGCATTTAACATTCCGCGCAGTGCAACGTCTTTTTCAACTCCTACAGCTTGAGCTACACCTAAAGCGATGGCTACATTATCAGGAAATACTAAATAATTAAATTTTCTTAAGTATGATTCAGGTATATCATTTTTATCTACAACAATAAGTTCAGTTTTACGTTTTTTAGCTTCTTTAGCAAAAAAGTCTGTAAACTCATCCTTCATGACTACTAATTTTCCATTTCGGGGAATCGTTGCAGTAAATGCTTGAGCAATATCTTGAAGTGTCGGCCCTAATACGTCCATATGGTCTTCCATAACATTGACAATGACACCAATATTCGCTTTTACTAAATCTTCTTGAAAGACAATTTGATAATCTGGATTAACTGCCATACATTCATTAACAAGCGCATTGCTTTTTTGCTTAACTACTCTTTGCACAATGTCTCTTTGTTCTCCTATGTTGGCGCCTTGCGGTTTTCTAAGGACAGGATATTCTTTCTCTGTAAACCAATACAACATTCTGGCATCTGTTCCTGTTGTTTTACCAATAACATGATATTGATCTTCTCGCAAAATACTATAAATCATTCTTGTAATGGTTGATTTACCACGAATGCCATTAATATTTATTCGTAAAGGAATCTTATTTAAACGGTGTGTATGTCGCTTTTTCTCTCTGATTCCTAGAAATAATATCAAAGCGATACAAATTATAATGAGAATCAAACTGATGTCCCTCTCTTTAAACATATTTTTTATTTTATTTAATATCATCTTAATGAATGAGTTAAACCCTTTAATAAGGGTATGCTATCATCTTAATATTTAGTCAGCTTTAAAAATGTAAATATTAAGTTAAGAATAGTATAAAATTATAAAAAAGTTAATAGAATATCAATATTTTCTCAAGCAAATTATTGATTATTTCAAATTAATACCAAAAAAATTTAATTACCTTACATTTATTAATAGTAAATTGATAAATATTTACTTCTTATTTACATTTACTTAAAACTCTCATGTTAGTTTATAAGTAAACATTGCTATGACTCTAGGAGGACATAAATGGATAAATCTATGGCTAAACCTGTTAAAATTGCAGTTGGCATTTATCTTGCTTTAGTTTTACTGGCTTGTTCTAGTTATCTCATTTTTATTTTGATTGGCAGTCTACAAGGAAATGACATGAGTCATTCTGTCCTAGATACTGACCATCGTTATATCAACAATCATTCTCAATTTCCTAACGAGACAATCAATAAAAACGAATCATCACACTCGACTTTAAACTTTACTGAAATTAAAAAGGAAGATGTCTTATCTTCACATAACGATACTATTAATACTGAATATAAAGAAACAGATACTAACTCTAGAGAATAATACAAGTTAGTATCTGTTTTTATATTTATATAAAATGCGAATTGGTATGTTACTTACTGCTAGACCATTAATAAGTGACATATTTTTATTGAATTTCGATAAAATTTCCCAACCTAAAATTCGATTTTCATTTTATTTCAAATGCTTAGAATGATACTCATTTTACTCATTATTTTATTATTACTTTTAAAAACAGCCTAGGCAGATGTGATATCAAAAATATTTTATTCTTTATTTGAATGCTTTTAAAAATAACACTAACGTTCAAACTAGTATTTAATCTTTTCCCATTATATTTTTTAGTTGTGTAAAGAACTTTTGACGTTCTGGTAATGGGAAAATAGGATAAATATGGAATAAGTTATACCCTGGTGTAAAATCATGTTCAATTCCTTTATCATTTAACATTTTAGAGAGCTTTAATGCATCTGGATATAGCGTTTCTTTTGTTCCTATAAAAATAGATATACGACCAAGATCTTCTAAATCTCCGTTAATTGGCGATATTTTATAGTCTTCTATTGGCGTATCACCAGACCATAATTGAATGAAATATTTACTTCCTTCAATTCCTAACATAGGATCTATTTTTTCATATTTTTTAGCTTCGGGATTGCTAAATGTTGCATCAAGAACTGGAGACAGCATCACAATATGTCCTGGTTGTGGTAATGGTGTGTCTTTTTTAAGATATTGTGCAAATGATAAAGCAATTTGACCACCTGCTGAATCTCCCATTATCGTCATATGTTGTGGATTTTCTACTTCTAATATTTCTTTTTGATAAATATTTTTTAGTAATTCAAATGTTGTTCGATAATCTCTATGAGGTACTTTAGGATAAACAGGCATAATCACTCGTGCATCCAATTCTCCTGCAAGTTGATCAATAAAATCAAAATGATTCTCTAATGGATCTTGGAACCAAGCACCACCATGAATGTAAAGCACAACATCTTGATGCGGTTCTCTTTTATCATTAACAATATATGTGACAGACCCATTAATACTTCTAGTATGCGCACGATGTTTAAACTCATAATCTGTCCCATCATATTTACCAGCTGTTAAAGGTTTGACTTCCTCTAATGCTTTTTTAGCCTCATTCACATCTTCAAATGTTTTTTTCATTCCAGACATACGAATATATTTTTCAGTAATAAAGCTTTGATAACTGCGTTTTTCTTTTACTTTAATGTAAGCTAAAGTTCCAAGAATTGCAGATGTCGCTACGGTTAACAATCGTTTTTTCATTTTTTAACCTCCTATACTCTATATTATTATATACCTCAGAGTCATTATATTTTAGTAAATCGCTTATTCAACTTTTAAAGATTTAAAAAAATAGTGATACGTGCTATTCTAAATATAATTATCAGAATTTTTATTTTATTTTAGAAAGTAGGTTATGATGAATGAAACGAAATAAAATTGTGCTTATTGGTAGTGGATTCGTAGGTTCTGCCTTTGCACATGCAGTTGTAGATAAAGGACTAGTCGATGAGCTAGCTATTATTGATATTGATGAAGATAAAGCAAAAGCAGATGTATGGGATTTAAACCATGCTACACCTTTTGGAGATAAGTTTGTAGATGTACATCTTGGTTCGTATAGTGATTGTAGTGATGCTGATATCGTCGTCATTTGTGCAAGTGCAAAATTAGATAAAGGCGACACACGTTTAAAATTATTAGAAGATAATGTAAATATCTTTGTGCCTATGATTCAAAAAGTCATTGCTCATGGTTTCGATGGTTATTTTGTACTTCCATCTAATCCGGTCGATATTATGAGTTATGTCATAAAACGTGTGTCTCAATTTCCTAAGAATAAAATTATTGGATCAGGAACTTCATTAGATACAGCCCGCTTCGAATTTTTCTTAAGTCGCACGTTTGATGTGGCACCACAAAATGTCTATGCGCCTGTTATTGGCGAACATGGTGATTCTCAAGTAGCTGTTTGGTCTCATGCTCAAATTGCCGGCGAACCTGTTCTTGATTTACTGAATAAAGGAGTAGACAAAACCACGTTCAAACAATCTATCGCTTCTCAAACTACTCAAGTGGGATATGATATTTACGTTCGAAAAGGTACTACAAACTTTGGCATATCATTAAGTTTAGTACGTATTGTAGAAGCTATTTTATTTAATAAAAATGTGATTATGAATGTTTCAAGTTATCTTGAAGGTGAATATGGATTAAATGACCTTTATATTGGAACGCCAACAGTGATTAACGGTAATGGTGCTGATCGTGTCATTGAACTGACATTAGAAGAAGATGAACTTACTCGTTTCAAACAATCAAGTCATATTATTTTAGAGCATCAACAACGTGCTGATGCTATCATTGAATCAATCTTAAATAAATAGTAAAAAAAAGCCTAAACACAACAATTCACTTATCGTGTTTAGGCTTTCTTAACTTATTTTAAACTCTCATGCATTAAACTTAATTGGTGCTCAAAATCTTGCATATCGATAAAACGTGCTTGTCGATGCATTTCTTTTCCGTCCAAAAATATTAAATCCACTGGAACAGTAAATATAGATAGTTCTCCCGCAATAGCTTCTACATTAGATTGATTGATAACAGCAAAATGTACTTTAGAATAATCATTGACGATATCTTCAATTTGTGGCAATACCGCATGACATACTGAACAATGATTCCGCATAACATGAATCACTACTAATCGATGCGTTTGAATAAATTGATGAAATTGTTCTATACTTTCAATATTTTTAGTCATATTTTCACCTACTTATTTAATTTAACGGTCTAGTTCTCTTATACATATTTATTTTACGATGTTACACTTATTTTTTCATCTAAATCCTCTTGTTAAATACGTTTAACAAGAGTTCAATGATTTTCTCTTCAAAATAGAATACATCTTATTAAATTAATGTTATAATGTTTGTGAAATAATTCACAATTTATATTGGAGGAATCAACATGAAAGCTTACATCTATGAAAAACCTGGCGTAGCTAAGCTCGTCGATAAAGAAAAACCAGTTGTTACGGAAAGTACTGAAGCTATTATTAGAATGGTCAAAACAACAATTTGTGGTACTGATTTACATATTATTAAAGGAGACACACCTGAAGTTCCTCAATATACCACATTAGGTCACGAAGGTATTGGTATTGTTGAATCTGTTGGTTCTAATGTCAATAACTTCAAAGTCGGCGATAAAGTCATTGTGTCTTGTATCTCATCTTGTGGCAAATGTTATTACTGTAAAAAAGGTATCTATGCTCATTGTGAAAATGGCGGTGGATGGATATTAGGACATCTTGTTGATGGTACGCAAGCAGAATATGTGAAAGTCCCTTTTGCAGATAATTCTTTATATCATGCTCCTACTTCTTTATCTGATGAAGCACTCGTGATGCTTTCAGATATTTTACCGACTGGTTATGAAATTGGTGTATTAAAAGGAAAAGTAAAACCTGGTAGCACTGTTGCTATTGTAGGTGCTGGACCAGTTGGATTAGCTTCTTTATTAACTGCTCAATTCTACTCACCTTCAAAAATAATTATGATTGATTTAGACGATCATCGTTTAGCTACAGCCAAAAAATTTGGCGCGACTCATACAATTAATTCTAGTCATGTGAATGAAACAATTCAACAAATCAAAGATATCAATCATCGTGGCGTCGATGTTGCTATTGAAGCAGTTGGTATTCCAGCAACATTTGATTTATGTCAAAAGTTGATTGGCGTCGATGGAACAATTGCTAATGTTGGTGTTCACGGCTTACCCGTTCAATTTGATATCGAAAAATTATGGATTAAAAATATCAACATTACAACGGGTTTAGTTTCTGCTAATACCACTGAAGAATTGTTGGAAGCTCTCAAATCTAAAATCATTCAACCAGAACAACTCGTGACACATTATAGTAAATTAAGTGACATTGAAAATGCTTATGACTTATTTAGAAATGCTACAGATCATAAAGCGATTAAATTATTAATTGAGAATGATATAACTGAATAATGTTGTATATTAAATAAAAAATAAGGGGGACAGCATTCTTTTTGAATTCGTCGCCCCGCCATGGCAAAGAGGATTAGAATTGAAAAACTTGAGACCACACCTTTTCAATTCAGTCATCGACTGTCAACACATTAAAAATGCCTGAGACACATATGATGTCCCAGGCTTGTTTTATTACTTAATTGTCATAATGCGTTTACCAGCATCTACTGAATCAACATCATCGAATGTTAATGTTTTATCACCTTGATTTGTAATAATCACTGGTGTAACGACACTTGGCGCATGTTCTTTTAAGTATGCTAAATTAATTTTCATTAATGGTTGACCTTGTGTGACAGGTTCATTGACATCGACTAAACTTTCGAAACCTTCACCATTCAATTTCACTGTATCGATACCAATATGAATTAATACTTCAATTCCTGTATCAGATTCTAAACCGATGGCATGTTTCGTTGGGAAAATCGTTTTAACTGTACCATCAAATGGTGCTACAATTTCGCCTTTTTCAGGAACAAATCCAATACCGTCACCCATCATTTTTTCTGAGAATACTTTATCTGGCACTTCAGATAATGGAATTATATGACCTGTACCTGGTGCATAGATATCCGTTTCTTTTACCTCTTCCAACTGTACTGGCTCATCTGATGTATCTTCAGTCACAGTGGTTTCACTAGGTTTTGTGATATCTCCATTCATAATGCGTGCCATATCATGTTTAATTTGATCTGATTTAGGACCAAAAATCGCTTGCATATTATTTCCTACTTCAAGCACCCCTGAAGCACCAAGCGCTTTTAGTCCTTCAACGTCTACTTTAGATTTATCATTGACTTCAACACGTAAACGCGTAATACAAGCATCTAAATGTTTGATATTTTCTTTACCGCCCATTGCATCTAACACATCAAATGGTAATTTACTTGCAGATGTATTAGCTACAGAGGCTTGTTTATCTTCACGACCTGGCGTTTTAAAGTTGAATTTAACAATTAAGAATCTAAATACAACATAATAAATAACAGCGTAAACTAATCCTACTGGAATCACTAACCACCATGGTGTTTTATTTGGAAGAATACCTAATAAAACAAAATCTATGAATCCTCCAGAGAATGTATATCCTAGATGTAAATGTAGTAGATAAAGTGTTAAAAATGATAATCCATCAAGTACTGCATGAATAAAGAATAATAATGGTGCTACGAATAAGAATGAAAATTCTAACGGTTCAGTAATACCAGTTAAGAATGATGTTAAAGCTGCTGATAACATCAAACCTCCAACTACCTTTTTATTCTCAGGTTTAGCTGTTTGATAAATTGCTAATGCTGCTGCTGGTAATCCAAACATCATAACAGGAAATTCACCTTGCATGAATTTACCTGAAGTTAAATGAACACCTTCACGTATTTGCTCAATAAAAATACGTTGATCTCCTCGAATAATTTCTCCAGCTGCATTTTTCCAAGAACCAAATTCAAACCAGAATGGCGCATGGAAAATATGATGTAAACCAAATGGAATAAGTAATCGTTTAATAAATCCAAATAAGAATACTGCCAATCCAGTATTAGAATCTAACAAACCTGTACTAAATGCATTTAATCCATTTTGAATGAATGGCCAAATCCAAGCCATTGGGAAAGCTAAAATAAACGATGTCGTTGCCATCATAATCGGCACAAAACGTTTACCCGCAAAGAACCCTAAATACGATGGTAAGGAAATATTATAAAACTTGTTATAACACCAAGCTGCTAGAGCCCCTATAATAATTCCACCAAACACTCCAGTTTGAAGTGTAGGTATGCCTAAAACATTTGCGAATCCTTTAGATGGATCTTCCAATTGTGCTGGTGTAACATTTAAGAATGCTCCCATGGTTTTATTCATAATAATAAATCCGACAAAAGCTGCAATGGCTGCTACACCATCTCCACCTGCTAGTCCTATTGCTACACCGAGTGCAAAAATGATAGGTAAGTTATCAAAAATAATACCACCAGCACCTGTCATCATATTAGCAATATTTTGAATTACTCCATTTTTAATAAATGGAAGATATTGCTGTAATGCTTCACCTTGAAAAGCTGTTCCAATTGCTAGTAATAATCCAGCTGCAGGCAAGATTGCCACAGGTAACATCAATGCTTTACCAATACGTTGCAATTGTCCAAATAGCTTTTTAAACATTTTGATTCAATCCTTTCAATATATCTTTTTTACGCATTAAAAAAGCATGACCAAATAAGCCCATCATTTATGACAAAAATAATGATAGCTTATCTGCTCATGCCTAATCGAATAGTAACACGCAGTTCTTTTTTAACAATTTAATTATACCTATAATATAAAGCGTTTTCAATATCTTTTTTACTAATATTTTACATTTTTTATAATTTAAATATTCATAAAAAAACACTGACAAAAGCATTACTTTCGTCAGTGTGTCGAATCTATTTCTTATAAGAAACGTTTAGCAGCTACAGAGATTGGTGGTACTTTATCAAAGTCAAATTCTTTATCTTCTGTGATAGATCTGTAAGCCCATTTACCATAACCATATGCTTCTTCGTTAACGATTTGACCTGGTAATGGCGCAGCATTTGGATCAACATGTACATCAACAACAGTTGGTACATTTTCATTTAATGCTGCTTCAACAATTTCATCAATACGGTTAGGGTCTTTTAATACATAACCTTTACCACCAGCAGCTTCAGCGAATTTAGCATGATCCATATCAGAGAAGTCAATGGCATATTCTAATTCACCAGCAGCTTGTTGTTCATATTTGATAAATGATAATTGTTTGTTATTTAATACGAAGACTGTCATTGGTAAATCGTATTGAACAGCAGTTGCGAAGTCTTGCATTACCATTTGGAATGCACCGTCACCAGTAATTGCAATTGCTTGACGACCTGGGTAAGCAATATTAGAAGCAAGAGCACCTGGAAGACCGCAACCCATTGTACCTAACCATGCTGAGATAATAAATTTATTATTAACATTTAAGTCTAAGTAACGTGTACCCCAAACAGTTGAAGTACCAACATCGATTGAGTATACAGCGTCATCTTTACTGTAATCATTGATAGCTTTCATTAAACGTTCTGGACGAATTGGAGCACTTGTATTATTCATGTCTTTTTCCATCCATTTATCCCATACAGCTTTACGTTTTAACGTTTTGTCTAAGAATGAACGATGAGGTACTGGTTTGATTGCTTCAGTTAATTGATGGAATGCTAATTTAACGTCACCAACAATACCAACATTAATATCGAAACGTTCACCAATTACGTTTGGATTTGTATCGATTTGAATCGCTTTAATATTTTTCTTAGGTAAGTAATTTGCATAAGGGAAGTTAGTACCAGCCATGATTAATAAATCAGCATCTTGAATAGTTTGGTAAGACGTTTTTGTACCAATTTTACCTAAGTTACCCACACTGTATGGATGTGAATCAGGTAAAACAGTTTTAGCTGGTAATGTATGAATTACAGGGATTTTAGCTGCTTCAATGAAGTCTTGTAATTCAGTTGAAGCATTTTTTGCACCTACCCCAACAAGCATAACTGGTTTTTTACTTTTGTTAATTAATTTAGCAGCTTTTTTAATGCTACGATAAGATGGTGTTGGTAACACTGGTCTAGACGTATCTACTGGACGATTTGTAGTGTCTTTAATTTTTTGAGTTAATAGATCATTTGGACAAATAATAACTGCTACACCATTTTTTTCATATGCAGTACGAATCGCTTCATTTGTAATTTCAAATAAGTCATCACCTTTTTGAACTTGGTGATGGAATACTGCTACGTCGTCAACCATTTTAGAAATGTTAGTTTCTTGGAAGAATTTTGTACCTAATAATGTACTATTCGTTTGACCTGTAATAATAAGTTGAGGTACACGGTCCATTTTAGCGTCATACATACCATTTAATAAGTGAACAACCCCAGGTCCACCAATACTTAAAGCTACACCGATTTTACCTGTTAACTTTGTATATGCTGCAGCTGATAAGCTTGCAACTTCTTCATGACGTACATGATAAAATTTGAAAGTATCTCTAACTGTTCTTAAATTATCTACTACTGCATCAACTGAGTCACCTGGAATACCCCATAAGTGATCAATATCCCAAGCTTGTAATGCTTTAACTAATGCTTCATTTGCTTTAATTTTCGCCATTGATTAAATAGCCCCTTTCCTAAATATACATTTTATTTCTGTATTCCCTTTAGTAAAACAACTTAATCATAATTGGAATAAGAATTGAACTAATAACTGCTGTTAAAATCATTCCAATTGAGCTAAATGCGCCAGATTCGATGTCGTGTTCTAACGCTTTTGCAGTTCCAAAAGCATGTGATGCATTTCCGTATGTTAAACCTCTCGCGATTGATGTTTTAAATTGACCAACCTTAAGTAGCATTGAACCCATCATACTACCTATCAATCCAGTAGTAATGATAAACAGTACTGTAATCGTATCTGTACCTCCAAGTTCTTGAGAAACTTCAATTCCTACAGCAGCTGTGATTGATCTAGGTAATATAGTTACGATTGTTTCTTCTGAGTAACCTAATAACTTTAACGAACTAAACACTAACACAAAATTCAATATCACGCCAGCCATGACGCTTGAAAAAATGACCCCAATATTTTCTACAATCTTATCTTTATTTTTATAAAGTGGATAAGCAAGACATACAACAGTGGCATTTAATAGATGGTTAATCCATTGACCGCCAATCATGTAATCGTGATAGTTTTGACGTGTTAAAAGTAAAACAATAATTATTCCAAGTGAACCGATTAATGCTGGATTCAATAATGGGTTATTATATTTACGTTGTAATATTTGAGCAAGTTTATACATTACAACAGTTAATAATATCATTAAAACGCCTTTTAATATATCCATTTTTAATGATTTCCTTTCTTAGTATGAGGTTTTTTCTTAGACATTGTTTCAGCAATAAATCCAGAAACAAGTGCCACACAGCTTGTACCAATAATAATCAAGAGGAAGAAAATAATATAACTTGTAGTGATATTAGAAACAATATCCATAATTCCTACAACTGAAGGAATAAAGAAGAAGACCATTGTGGTTAATAAGAAGTCGGCTCCTTTAGAAACCCATTCAACACGAATAATTTTAAAATGTAATAAAATATAAAATAATATCATACCGATAATACTTCCTGCTAATGGTATATGTAGCCATTTTTGTAGCAGTGAACCTATAATACTAATCGCTACCACCAATACGATTTGAAGAATAATCTCTATAATATTTAATGCTTTTTTCAAAACGACTGACCTCCATAAATTTGTCGAATTTGTTACAGCGATTTTTTAGTCTATATTCAAAATTGTAATCTATATTGATAGATTATAAAAATATTGATTTTATATATAACTTATAGTTATTTTCTATGGAACCGTTTTAAAAATAAAAAAATAGTGAGAGAACCTACGTTAAGGTTTTTCACTATTTGTAAAAATGAATCGTTTACTTGTTTTCCAATCTCTCAGTCATAAATTTTATCCATTTAGAAGTGGCATAACTTAAAAGTTTATCTTTTTTCCAAATTGCTCCAAGTTCCCAGCTCATACCTGAGTCTTCAATTTTTATACTTTTAATCTCATCTTTTAACATCTTGGCAATATGTTCTGGTAAAATACTAACGCCTAATCGTGCTATTACTAAATATTCGATGAAATTCCATTGTGATACATTGGACACTGTATTTGGGATAAAACCAGCATTTTTTGCAGCAGCTATAATTTTATCATTAAGATAAAAGTCCTCATTGAATAATATAAAATCTTCATTTTTCAAATCAGCCATAGTCACAGATGAACGCTTAGCTAACTGATGTTCTTCACTCACTATAAGTCTTAAATCTTCACTATATAAAGACACATAATCAAATGTGTTCTCATCTATAGGAATGGTCGTAATGCCAATGTCTATTTGATCGTTAATCAAACGATTTTCAATCGATTTACCCCCACTTTCATTAAGACTATAGGTAACGTTTGGATATAATTTATGAAACTCCGCCAAAATATTAATAAACTGTTGCATATCCATCACTGCTGACATCCCAATATTAATATGACCTGTTTCTAAACCAAGCAAGCCATTAATTTCATTTGGAATATTATCATATAATGCTAAAATTTCTTCACATTTTTTATAAAACACTTTTCCTGCATCTGTAAGAACTAAATAACGTTTTTGTCGATCGAATAAAGGCATGTCTAATTCTTTTTCAATATCTTTTATTGCTTTACTTATAGTTGGTTGAGCAATATATAAAGATTTAGAAGCATTTGTCATACCACCTTGATTCACAACTTCCATAAAATATTTCATATGCTTGATATCCAATTGCTCACCTTCTTAAAAAATTCTTTTTTTATTATACATTATTTTTGTAAGAAAAATGTAAATTCATTCAATTTGAATTCATTCGATAACTTACTCAAATATGTATACTTTATGGAAAAATAATATTTATAAATAAATTATTTTTCATATAAACAAAACTATATTTTCAAATTACAAAAAATGTTATAATCAAAATCGGCTCAAGCGAATATGAGGTGATGAATTGAGCTTTTACGAATTTATGCAAAATTTTATAGGCGATGACACACCATTAGGTGAATTGGTAAATTGGATTAATCAAGATAACACTTTTCCTAAAGACGTGAAGAGCCAAAACGAAATATTGCTATATTTTCGAACAAATCCGTGTCTTGAAAACATACCGGTGACTAGTGTTAAAAGAGCATTAGCTGTTTTTAACCAATTCACAGATGTATGATTTCAACAAAATGTAATTATACATTACATGGAAGTATCATCTCACTAAGGCGCCATCGTGGCGTCTTTTTTTATACAAAAATTTAGCTACAGTATATTACGTATATTTCAGAAGTATTACAGTTATTTGTATAATTCATTTCTTATATTGTATTACAACTTTTTAAATAATATTATTATTTTAGATTTTAAATTATTTGATTTTTAAGGAGAACTTAATGAAAATTAAAACATTCATTTTACGTCTAATATTAGCTACGACAATTATTTTTACTGGAACTTATACATATCAAAATGTTGAACATACACATACTTCTGAAGCAGCTGGTTATAACTATTATAATAAATATCAATGTACTTGGTGGGCATATCAACGCCGTGTTCAATTAGGTAAACCTGTTTCAAATCAATGGGGCAATGCCAAAAACTGGTACTATAGAGCTCAACGTGCTGGTTATAGAACAGGACATAAGCCTAAACGCTATGCTATTATGCAATCAACTGCAGGATATTACGGTCATGTTGCCATCATTGAACGTGTTTACAGTAATGGAAAAATTCTTGTTTCAGAATATAATTATAACCGTCCGCTAGCATACAGTACGCGATATATTAGTGCATCTGCTGCGCGTAATTACAATTACATTTATTAATTGACATAACATAATAAGCCATGAAAGTTTAGTGATGGAATCTCTTCCATTTCTAAATTCTCATGGCTTATTTTTAAGATTGACGTATTGATTTTAAAATACGTTTAGCCGCTTCGGTATTTGCTTTAGGTTCTTGTTTAAGTTGCTCAGCAACTTTTGAAATTTCTTCACCTTTAGCGCCTACAACCATCGCTAATGATTTATATTGCAAACTCATATGTCCTTTTTGAATACCTTCTGAAACAAGGGCTCTACAAGCTGAAAAGTTCTGTGCTAAACCTACTGCAGCCACTACATGTCCTAATTCTCTAGCAGACTCAACGTTGAGTAAGTCTAGAGAAGCTTTCGCGACTGGTAATACTTTCGTTCCTCCGCCAACGATGGCTAAAGTCATCGGTACTTCAATTGTGCCCACAAGACGTCCACGGGCTTCATCATATTTCCACGTGGCAATGCCTCTATACTGACCATCACGTGCTGCATAAGCATGCGCACTTGCTTCAGCACCTCGTGTATCGTTACCTGTAGCTAGAACAACGGCATGAATTCCATTCATGACTCCTTTGTTATGTGTTGCTGCCCGATGAATATCGACTTGTGCAAGCACTGACGCACGCTCCATTCTCTTAGCTACTTCTTCACCAGAATAATCGCCGCGATTTAAATCATTGATATCAATCTCACCTTCTACCCTTACAACAGAAGACGTTGCATGATTAGATAAGATACTCATTAATATCTCTTGATCTGTTAACTCATTTTTTAGATAGGCTGTCACTGCTTCTAAAATGGTATTAAGCATATTTGCGCCCATCGCATCTTTAGTATCAACAAATACTTTAAGAGATAATAACTGTTCATTAGGAAACGCATCTATATCAATACCACGATAGCCACCCCCACGACGGATGATAGAAGGATAGGCTTTATCTGCAATACGTTTAATTTGGTTTTCTTGTTTTTGAATGCGTTGTGTTAAGTCTTCTGTATCTTTAACATCATCAAATACGATTTGTCCAATCATCAATCGTTCACTTTTTATCGTTTTAAATCCTCCAGTTTGGTTAACAAGTTTCGCTCCATAACTCGCAGCAGCAACAACTGACGGCTCTTCAACCATCATAGGTACCACATATTCTTTCTCATCTACGATAATTTTAGGTAATAATCCAACTGGTAACGTACCCTGGCCAATGACATTTTCGATGAGACTGTTTGCCACTTCCTCATCAATAACTGGATTGCTTAATAATGTTTGATAATTCGTTTTATCTAACCATCCGTAGTCTACTAATTGTTTTAATTTATCTTCTCTTGATAAATGACGAAAGTTTTTATCTAAACTTTTCATATTAATGTACTCCCTTTTCAATCATTAAAGCAATGCCTAGTCCTCCACCAATGCAAGCTGTTGCGATACCTGTATGTTGATGTTCTTGTTCTAAAGCATTCACAAGTGTTGTAACGAGACGTGCACCACTTGCACCAATAGGATGTCCTAATGCAATGGCACCACCATAAATATTTAAAATGCTATCAGGAATTTTTAAATGATCCTTAACAGGTATACTTTGAGCTGCAAATGCTTCAGTCATTTCTATAATATCAATATCATTAATGTGTTGATGTGTTTTTTCTAATAATTTTTCTACTGCATAAAAAGGTGCATAACCCATGTATTGTGGATCGCAACCTACTTCAGCGTAATCTCCTACTATGCCAAGAATTTCAAATCCATGTTCTTTTGCAAATGTTGCTTCCATTAAAATAAGGGCAGATGATCCATCATTAATACTCGAAGCATTACCACCAGTGACTGTTCCATTCTCTTTAAATATTGTTTTCAAAGTAGATAATTTTTCAACACTACTATTTGATCTTATACCTTCATCAGAAGTCATCTCATTACCTTCAACGTCTGTCATTTTTATAATTTCGTTATCAAATTTACCTTCTTCAACGGCTTTTGCAGCTTTAGCATGAGAATGGTTAGCAAACTCGTCTTGCATTTCACGTGTTACATGATATTTTTCAGCTATATTTTCTGCTGTGACTCCCATTGGAACATAATGGAAAGCATCCGTTAATCCATCATGCATAAAACTTTCTACAGGGTCTTCTCCGTCTTTTAAAATAAGTTTAGGTGCATTAGTCATACTTTCAACACCACCAACAGCAACGACTTTAGCTTCTCCTAATTGAATAAGTTGCTTCCCTAAAATAATTGCTTTAAGTCCTGAACCACATACTTCATTAATCGTCATCGCTGGAGTTGTATCAGGAATACCTGATTTAACAGCAATTTGTCGTGCAGAGTTTTGTCCTATACCACTTTGTAAGACATTTCCGAAAATAACTTGTTCAATAAGAGCTGGATCGATATCAATTGATTCAATAGCTCCTTTTAAAGCTGTTGTACCTAGTTCAACAGCTGAATAATTTCTCAATTTCCCTTTATATTTGCCAATTGGCGTTCTTTTAGCACTTACAATAGCGATTTGTTTCATTCTTTATCTCCTTGCCTGTAATATAGATATAATTGTATTTTAGTAATTTATTTTGGTAAAATACAGAGTATTGTATTGTTAAAATTAGACTATTCGAAAGGATGACATGCCTGTGAATATAGGTATCGATAAAATCAATTTTTATGTCCCTAAATACTATGTAGACATGGCGAAGCTTGGAGAGGCTCGTCAAGTTGATCCAAACAAATTTTTAATTGGGATTGGACAAACACAAATGGCAGTAAGTCCAGTATCTCAAGATATCGTATCAATGGGAGCCAATGCTGCTAAAGATATTATAACAGAAGATGATAAAAAACATATTGGAATGGTTATCGTTGCTACTGAATCTGCTATCGACAACGCTAAAGCCGCAGCAGTTCAAATTCACCATTTATTAAATATCCAACCTTTTGCACGTTGTTTTGAAATGAAAGAAGCTTGCTATGCAGCTACACCTGCAATTCAACTTGCTAAAGATTATCTTGCAAACCGTCCTAACGAAAAAGTATTGGTCATTGCAAGTGATACAGCACGTTATGGTATCGAGTCAGGCGGTGAACCTACACAAGGTGCTGGTGCAGTGGCAATGTTAATTTCACATCAGCCTCGCATTTTACAATTAAACAATGATGCTGTTGCTTATACAGCAGATGTGTATGATTTCTGGAGACCGACTGGTTATAAATATCCACTTGTTGCAGGCGCATTATCAAAAGATGCATATATTGAATCATTCCAAGAAAGTTGGAAAGAGTATGCACGTCGTGAAGATAAATCATTATCCGATTTTGAATCATTATGTTTCCATGTGCCTTTTACTAAAATGGGCAAAAAAGCATTAGATTCTATCATTAATGATACTGATGAAACGACTCAATCTCGATTAACGTCTGGTTATGAAGATGCTGTATACTATAATCGTTATGTAGGTAATATATATACTGGATCACTTTATTTAAGTTTAATTTCATTACTTGAAAACAGAACTTTAACTCCTGGTCAAACAATTGGATTATTTAGTTATGGTTCTGGATCAGTGGGAGAATTCTTTAGCGCCACAGTAGTGGAAGGTTTTGAACAACACTTAGATAAAAAAGCACATCAAGCTTTATTAAATGAGCGTCAAGAAGTATCTGTAAAAGAATACGAATCGTTCTTCAGACGTTTTGATGATTTATCTTTTAATCATGAGATTGAAAACGTAGAAAACGATAAACATATCTTTTATTTAGAAAACATTGAAGATGATATTAGATATTATCATTCTCCTGAATAATGTATATCAATCCGATATTAAAAAAGGTGGGACGATGTACTCAAAATGAATTCGTCATCCCATCTCCCCAAAACATTATAAACGCCTAAGACAACTCATTATGTCTTAGGCGCCTTTTATTTATGGTTTAGTTGTGTATAATGGTCGATATAATTGACTCATATTCACATTTTCAATTTCTAACAATTTAATTTTATTATCAATTGTTCCACCATATCCTGTTAAACTACCATCTTTTCCTACAACGCGATGACAAGGAATGATGATAGAAATTGGATTTTTTCCTACAGCTCCACCTACAGCTTGTGCAGACATTTTTGGTTTGTTTAATAATTGACCAATATGTTTTGCAATCGTTCCGTAAGTAGTAAGCTCTCCATATGGGATCGTATTAAGATAAGCCCATACTTCTTGTTGAAAAGATGTACCATGAGGTTGTAAAGGAAAATCAATCTCTGGATTATTTCCTAAGAAATAGTCATCAAGCCATCGCTTTACTTTTTTTAAAATATATAGTTCATGATTTGTAGGAAAACGTAAATGCGTGTATTGATATAAATATTCTAATTGCGTCACTACTTCTCCGTCTGTAACGATTTCTAAATTACCTACTGGAGAGTGATAAAGCATTGAATAGAACATAATAGCTTCCTCCTTACTCTATTGTATTGTAATAAAAAATAAGAAGCGAGACTGAATTCATTTGAATTCCTCTTCTCGCTTCCATTAATCAATTCTGACACATTGATTTATAACTGTTTAATACTAAGTTTATTTTAAGAATACAATAGTTCTTAATTGAAGTTATATAATTCATAGCCTTTATCTTTAGCATATTCTAATGCTAAAATTTCTAATATATTGATAAATGCTGGCTCATCTTTAACATTTACATATTGGAATTTTAATCCATAATCTTCAGCAGTGATTGATTTAATATCGTCTTCGTTCAAACCTTTTTGTTGAGCTAAGCCTTTTTTAAATTTTGTTGTGCCTACATCAGATTTTAAGTTATATTGTCCCATTTTGTTAAATAAGTCTTTCGTAATAGGTTGATAACCTGTTGAATATCCTCCAGTTTGCCCTACAAATATTGGTGTTTTTTTATCAAAAATAACATATACACCAAATTTATCTTGAACTTTTTCACGATCTGGTTTACTAAATGATAAAGCATTATTTTTGTCATACTTAAATAATTTTTTAAGTTGTTTTTTATTATCTTCTTTAATTTGATTTAATCTTTTACTACCTTTCATATTTTACCATCCTCCAGTATAGAGTATTTTTATATTTTATCGAATTATCATTGAATCATTCTATAAAGAATACTATTTTTCTATAATTTTTTAATTTTTATTTATAATTCTAATTAATTTCTTTAAAATTTGTATACCCTATTCATCCTAGTTAAAACTTTTCTATATTATAAATTATTTAACGCTAAACATAAAAAATCATTTCTTTTATTAAATTGTAATTTATTAGTTATTCTCTATTTATTTATAGATATTTCTATTCTATAATCATATATTATGTATCTCTATATAAATATTTTATAGTTTACATGTTAGGGGAGAAAGACATGAATGATAAAGATTTAAGAGTGATAAAGACTAAGAAAGCGTTAACGAGTAGTTTATATGCTTTACTAGAAATAGAACCCTTCTCTTCTATTACAGTTCATAAAATTTGTGAAAATGCTGGTATTCATCGTACTACATTTTATAAACACTTTTATGATAAATATGAACTACTCGTCTATTTACTTGAAGTCATTGGGAAAAATTACTTTGCAATTGATATTAAGGAACGTATTAATCGTCCGTTTCAAGTTTTGTCTAATTCATTAAATCGTGAAACATTGTCTAAAATCGAACACATGCAAGAAGAGGATAATGAATACAACAAAGTTAGAAATCAGTTTCTTATAGATATTATCAAAAATGATGTTTATGAAAATATGGATCGGATAGCACTTGAAGAAACCATTCCTAAAAGCTTAGTTTTCTATGTTTTTGGTTCAATTATAGGTGGTTTTTTAGAGTGGCAAAAAAATGAGGAGGCAACACTTACGCCTAAAGAAATGGATGACGTTTTTCATAAATTAGTTAATATTAAAACGATTAATTACTGATCAAACCATCGTTATATCGTTTTAATAAATAACCCCCGTCTTAATTCGACGGGGGTTATTTATTATTAATTATTGTTTTTTATATGATTTAATTTTAATTCATTTAACTCGCTAGATGCATTAATATCACAATTACAATCTGTATCGCAACTACCACATTTTCCTTGAGTAGAGCGATTAAAGAATTTATATAATGTATACGCAGCGTAACCAAAAATAGCAACAAAAATGATTACGTTTATTAATAAAGTCATTGTCATCATCCTTATATAAGTAGTTTTGTTATTTGATAAAATGCAAATGTTAATATATACGCTGTAAAAATTGGATAAATTAATGCTGTAAGTGTCCATTTCCATGATGTTGTTTCTTTACGAATTGTTGCAACAGTTGAAATACATGGCACATATAATAATATAAAAATCATAAAGGCATATGCAGATAACGGTGTGAACTGTTGTTGAATGACATTGACTAAACCACCTTCACTAGAAGAATACAAGATAGCCATAGAACTTACAATGACTTCTTTAGCTAAGAATCCTGGAATTAACGTAGCGCCTGCTTGCCAACTACCAAATCCTAATGGAGCAATGAGATGTCCAAAGAATTCTCCAATACTGTGCATGAAGCTTTCATCAATCTGTACATTCACTCCATGAGGACCGATGTAACTCAATGCCCAAATGACTACAGAACCACCAAAAATAAATGTTCCTGCTTTTTTTACAAATCCTTTTGCTTTTTCCCAAGTACTTCTCCATAACGTTTTAACTGATGGAACTCTATATGTAGGTAGTTCCACAATAAATACGGAATTCTCACTTTTAAGAATAAACTTGTTAAGTAATGTACTTACAATTAATGCCACTACAATTCCTAATACATATAAACTTAGGACTACAAGAGATTGATACTTTTCAAAAAATACGCCTACAAAAATAGCATATACTGGCAATCGCGCCGAACATGACATGAAAGGTGCAATTAAAATAGTAATTAGCCTTTCTTTTTCATTTTCAATACTCCGTGTTGTCATAATACTGGGTACATTACAACCAAATCCAATAATCATGGGAATAAATGATTTTCCACTTAATCCTATTGATTCCATTGTTCTATCCATTAAAACTGCAATTCGTGCCATATATCCTGAATCTTCTAAAAGTGAAATAAAGAAGAATAATACAATAATTTGTGGCACAAATACTAAGACTGAACCTACTCCAGCTACAATACCATCTGTAATCAAATTTTGTAGAAATGGCGCAACATGTATATAATGCATGCCTGCCTTTAACCAGTCTGTGAGTGGTCCGCTAAAGAAAGCATCTAGCTGATCTGATAATGGTGTTCCTATCCAAGTAAATGTCGTTTGAAAAATCAGCCACATAATGACTAGAAATATTGGAATACCTAAGTATCTATTCATTATTATTTTATCGAGTTTTTCAGTTAAAAATTGCTGTTCTTCATTCGGATATTCAACGACACCATCTAATAGACGATCAATGTATTGATTTCGAATGATTTCAATATGTTGTCGTATTGATACATCTAAGTGTTGACTTAACTTCTCTTTAATAGGTTCAATTTGTTCGGAAATAACTGAAGGTAGTTCTCGCTCGATTTCCGGATTGTCTAATAAATACTGAATTGCTATAAAGCGTAAACGTTTTGAAGGATATTTTGTATGTGCTTGAATGATAGAAGTCATTTGCTTAATCGCATCTTCAGTTTCTTTACCATAACTGATTTTGAAGTTACGTTTTTCTTTTGGATTTAAAAAAGACAATTCATTTAGCAATTCCTCCGTACCTTTTCCTTTACGAGCAACAATGGGAAATACAGGTACTTTCAGTTTTCTCATTAGACCTTCATATTTAATTTTAATACCTCTTTGCGTTGCCACATCTACCATATTTAATCCAATGATAATAGGTTCATTTAACTCCATTAATTGTATTGTAAGTTGAAGGTTTCTCTTTAATTGACTGGCATCAATAATGTTAATCATACCTGTAAATGTATTTGTCATCAGATAGTCTGTGACAACTGTTTCATCTTTAGAAATAGGTGATAAATCATAAATACCCGGTAAATCGATTAAATTGCCAATATCTTTCTTTAATTGTCCAACTTTCTTTTCAACTGTAACGCCACTCCAGTTTCCAATATATTCATACGAACCGGTTAGTGCATTAAACAATGATGTCTTTCCTACATTTGGATTACCTAATATACAGAAGCTTTCGTGCATAGGCTTACTCCTCTAACATAATTAAACGTGCATCACGTTGACGAATGCTTACACATTGGCCATTAATTTCAACAACACTTGGTCCATTTAACAAGCACTTTTGTTTAATACTGATTTTACTACCTACATTTAAGCCAAAGGCACCTAAACGATATAGCATGTTTTTATTTTGAATATCAATTTGTTTAACTACATACTTTTTATCTTTTGATGCAGTGCTTACATTTATCATTCCAGTCACACTTTCTATTTGTAATTAATAATCATTCTCAACACTTAAATGATAACCTTTTTCACTTACTTTTACAATTATTTATTTATTCATTTTTCATAAATTTTAGATATATTTCATACATTGTTTAGAGTATTTATTTTCTTTTTAAGACTATAAAAAAAGCTATGGAAAATCGAACGAATTCGACTTTCCACAGCACCTACCACTTCGTTATGTTAGAACATCTCTGATACAACTTTTTGTTCTAAAAAGTTTAATAAATAATCAGGACTGCCAGTTTTAGCGTCTGTACCTGACATTTTGAAACCACCAAATGGGTGGTAACCTACAACAGCTGCAGTACATCCACGATTTAGATATAAGTTACCTACATCAAATTCATTTACAGCTTGAATCCAATGTTCACGATTGTTTGTGATGACCGCGCCTGTTAAGCCATAATCTGTATCATTTGCAATATCAATGGCTTCATTAAAGTTATCGAATTTGGTGAAGCCAACTACAGGCCCAAAGATTTCTTCTTGCATCACTTGATCAGAAGATGTTAATCCTGAAATGATTGTTGGATGGATAAAGTAACCTGTTGAATCATCCGCTTCTCCACCAATTTCAATTTTTCCTTCTTTACTACCAATTTCAATATATTTTTTAATTTTATCGAATTGTTTTTTATTAATAACAGGTCCCATAAATGTATTATCAACAGTATTACCTACTGTTAAATCTTTTGTTAACTCAATTGCCTTTTCCAAGACTTCATCATAAACAGCGCTATGCACAATGGCACGTGAACATGCTGAACACTTTTGACCGGAGAATCCAAACGCTGACGTTACAATAGAGTGTGCAGCTAAGTCTGTATCTACACCTTCATCTACTACAATCGCATCTTTACCACCCATTTCAGCAATCACACGTTTTAAGAAAGTTTGACCTTCTTGTACAACTGCACTACGCTCGTAAATGCGTGTTCCTGTTGCACGAGACCCCGTGAATGTCACAAAATGTGTATGCACAGAATCAACTAAGTAATCACCAATGTCTTTAGGATCACCAGGCACAAAGTTTACCACACCTTTAGGTAAGCCTGCTTCTTCTAAAATTTCAATCAGTTTATATGCAGTAAGCACTGTGTCTTCAGCAGGTTTCAATAACACCGTATTACCTGCAACCACTGGTGCTAATGTTGTACCCGCCATAATTGCAAATGGGAAGTTCCAAGGTGGAATGGTTACACCTGTACCAATCGGTTTATAGAAATATTGATTGTGTTCACCTTCACGATCTAAGACCGGTTTACCATCTGCAAGTTCCATCATTGAACGAGCATAATATTCTATAAAATCAATACCTTCAGCCGCATCTCCAACTGCTTCATCCCAAGGTTTACCCGCTTCATATACCATGACTGCTGAAATTTCTTCTTTACGACGACGAATGATTGCTGCGACACGAAGCATTAATTCAGCACGATCTTTGTGTGACCATTTACGCCATGCGTCATAAGCCTTGTTTGAAGATTCAAATGCGTTATCGACATCGTCTTTTGTCGCTTTTGACACTTTAGCTACTAATTCAGATGTATTCGCTGGATTAATTGAATCGAATGTATCATCCTTAATGATATGTTCACCATCAATGACAATAGGAAGCGTCTGGCCTAAGCTATGTTTTACTTTTTCTAACGTTTTTTGAAATCTTTCAACATTTTCTTGTACAGAAAAATCAATACCAGGTTCATTTTTGAAAGGTACTACCATACTTCATTACCCCCTATATGTTTTTAAATATTTAAATTCATTCTCTAACCCTTTGTTTCTTAATCATGATATTTTCTATCATTAACTTCATTTTACTATGCTTACTCCTTTATTTGCAACCGCTTACAAAATTGTTTGTTTAAACTTTTCTTCAAATACCAATATAGCCCTATCAGTACATTTTTTATATAAATAATTTATAATTTAAATAAAATAAAGTATAATAATCATAACATAATTAACCGACATCTAGAAAAGGAAGTATTTATATGAAAGTACTTATCACTGGGGGAGCAGGTTTTATTGGCTCCCATGTAGCAGAATATTTTATGAAACATGACACAGAAGTACATATTATTGACAACTTAAGTTCCGGCTTTTTAAAGAATATACCTTTTGTGAACAATGAACATATTTATATCAAAGACATCACCGATTTTGAATTTGTAACACAGTTAATACAAAAAGAACAATTTGATTTTGTCATTCATTTAGCTGCTATGGTAAGTGTAGTAGAAACTATTGAAAAACCAGAATTATCCAATCGTATTAATATAGATGCTACTGTCAATATATTAGAAGCAATTCGAACATATAATCCAAATATTAAAAAAGTCATATTTGCTTCTTCTGCAGCTATTTATGGTCATCTACCCGATTTACCTAAATCTGTAGAACAATCGAAACCATTTCCATTATCTCCATATGCTATTCAAAAGTACGCCGGAGAACAATATACTAAGATTTATAATCATTTATATCAAATTCCTTGTACTTGTTTAAGATTCTTTAATATTTACGGTCCTAGACAAAATCCAACATCTGATTATTCAGGAGTCATTTCTATTATGAATACTAAGTTTTTAAATCATTCAACCTTTACATTTTATGGAGATGGTGAACAAACACGTGATTTTGTTTATATCGATGATTTAATCAATGCTCTATCAATTGTTCTTAATACTACTCTAACGGATGGTTTTATCTATAATGTAGGCACAGGAACACAAACAAATTTGAAAGCTGTTTTTCAATCGTTCGAACATGGCTTTGATTATCATATACCTTATCAATTTGAAGCCCCACGTCTTGGAGATATTAAACATTCTTGTGCTGACATTACCCCACTCAAAGCATTAGGTTACAACTCTAAATATAGTATTGAAGAAGGTATTACAGCTTATTTGACTTATAATAAACATAACAACATCACTATTTAATAGAAAAACGGTTAGCTTTTATTAATATGCTAACCGTTTTTTACTATTTGAGTAGTTTATAAAACTCTTTAAGTGCTAATTGATTATATTCTTGTGCGTTAAATACTTCATATTGAGATGGTTGTTTTTGAATACACTGTTCTAATGCGACTGTGATCTCATCAATATCATGACTTACAAGAGTACCATATTTACCATTACCGAGTACATAGCGGTTTGCTATAATATCTGACGCGATAATATGAACTTTTAAAGTTAATTCTTCAAGTAATACCATTGATTGTCCTTCATAATGAGACATTAAGCAGAAGACGTCTGCTTGTTTCATGATATAGTATGGATTCTTCCTTTGTCCTAATAAAAAGACATGTTTTTCTAATTTCAACCTTTTTATTTGTTGTTCTAATTGAACACGGATAGGGCCTTCCCCCATAATATATAACTTTGTATGCGGATGACTGACATGTACTTTACTAAATGCCTCAATAAGTAAGTCAAAACCTTTTTCAGGTGATAATCGTCCTGCAGTTACAATTTTGAAATCGTCTTCCTTAAATGGTACTGAACTTATATCCCTATTATTGATGCGTACGAGTACGGATTGGTGTTGTTTTTCAAATTTTTCAGAGTCATCTAATTTTAGTTGATTGATTTTATTCAAATTAATCGTATTTCTGGAAGTAACAAATTTCTTATTCAATGATTTATCATTGATCTTCTGTTTATTTTGATCTTTAGAAGCATCGGATACACATACTAATTGATCAAATTGACTATACAGCGAGAGTACACCTTTTAAATTTTGATAATGTATTTTAACACCGTTAACTTTTCTTTCCATATCTGCTTTAATATCACTATGTAAATAAATCAATTTACGTTTTACTTTTGTTGCTAAAATTAAATTAGCCCAAAACATAGAATACCCACTAAAATCAATCGCATAGTCGAATTGGCTATGACCAAATACTTTTCGCATTTCTCTTTCGTATACTTTCTTCGGATATATCAAATGTTCTAACGTACTTTTTGATCCTCTCTGTCTTACGAAATCGATACTATACATTTCTTTCAATGATGCTACTAATGGAGGTACTCTCAAAATAATTCTAACGTTCTTATTAATACGATTTAAGTTATTTAAAACTTCAAGATTTTTACTTTTATTAGTAAACAATGTAATGTCGTATTTTTCATAATCGACATTTTCTAATAAATTAATGATAGACGTTGTAATACCATTATTTTTCATACCACCAGGATAAATTAACACTCTTTTCTTAGCACAGATCTTACGTTTAGGACGCTTACGTTTACCCTCAAACAGTATGTTAATAAGTGTTTCAGTAACCGTTCCATCATCTAGATAGGTATATTGACGTTTAAAATTTTAAAATATTGATATTTTTTCTTTACTGAATCATCATCATATACTTTTTGCTTGATCGCTGTAATCACATCTTCAATATGATGAACGACAGGACCAGGTAGGTCACGATTAGCAATATACATACCTCGTGATGATTGATATTCATCCAAATCTGGAGTATAGAAGACAATCGGTTTATTGGTTACTAAATAGTCAAAGAAGATACTTGAATAATCTGTAATCATTAAATCGACGATCGCTAATATTTCATTGGTATCAAAATAATCAGGAATTAAATAAGGTTTTAAACGTTTTATTTTAAGCGCGTCTTTATATAAATAAGGATGGACTTTGACTAACACTTGATAATCTAGATGATGTTTAAGTTTTTCAACTTCTTCAACGATATGATTTAAACTTGCCTCTGGTGCATTGACATCCTCGCCTCTCCAAGTTGGACAATACAATAAAATACTTTGTTCTTTACTAATATGAAGATAATGATTCAACTCGCTAATCATGTCTTGTCGATTTGAATTTAAAGTTAAATCGATTCTAGGATATCCAATTTCCAAAAATTCTCCACCATAAATATTTTCAAGTCTAAAGGCTCGTTTAAAAATCGTCGTCGTATGGTGATTAGGACTAATTAAGTAATCGCTGCTTAAAAAGTTTTTAATAATATTTTGAGAACCATAAAGACTATTTTCAATGTCTAATCCCATATATTTTAAAGGTGTCCCATGCCATGTATTGATATACATTTGTTTTGGCTTTTTAATGAAATAGGATGGAAAAGTAGAATTATTAATTAAATACTTACTCTCCGTTAATGCTTTCAAATATTCTCTTGATTCTTTAATAACAAACTCTACATTTTTATAGTCCTTAAATCTTGCTTTATAAAACAACAATGTTTCGTGATGATCTACTACCCATATGTGTTTATATTTACGATAACGAGGTTGCTGAATTAAACTTTTAAATATTGCATATGGACTATCTGTGATACTTTTTCCATCTCTCACTTGATATAATATCTGATATTCCTTAACGTTATTCTTCTTATAATATTTAGCGTAAGTCATTACTTTACTTGTATAAGCAGATTTATTTTTTCTTTGTATTGGCTTAAATAAAAAATTCAATTTACGTCTTAATTGATTTGTAAGACATGTCTTAAGTGTCATATTCATTATCCTTTCTAAGTTGCTTTTATTTCTCTTAAGTTGTTTCATTAAAATGAATTGAACTATTTCAATGATGCACATATAGTAATACACACATTCAGCACTCTACAATTATATCATTTAATTATATTATATAATAAATATTTAATTTCAATACAAATTGTTATTTTACATAAAAATCAACCTTTAAGCATACGTGTTACTGCTTAAAGGTTGGTTACTATATTATTCAAAGTGATTAGGCATATTTATCGTTTCATTTTGATCAATCGTTCTTATCACTTTTGCTGGCACTCCAGCAGCTAAACTATTCGGTGGAATATCGTTTGTTACAACACTACCTGCTGCAATAACTGAGCCATCACCAATTGAAACACCTGGTGTCACTGTCACACTCGCACCAAACCAAATATTACTTCCTATATGAATAGGTTTTGCCAATTCCCATCCTTTATTACGATCTTGATAATTGAGTGGATGATGTGCTGTATATAGTCCACATGATGGTCCTATAAAGACGTTATCGCCAATCGTAATGCCACCACCATCCATTAAATAACTATTGCTATTGATAAACACGTTTTCTCCAACTTTTATATTCCAACCATAATCTGTGTCAAATGGACTGCTGATTGAAAGTTGTTTCGCTTCATAGCCCAGTAATTCTTTTAAAATCGCTTGGCGTTTTTCTATATCACTAGGTCGTGTATGATTATATTCAAAGCATAAGTCTTTAGCACGCTGTCTGTCCATTCTTAATTCCTTATCAAAGTTTGCATCATACCATTCGTGTGCTAACATTTTTTCTTTTTCAGTCATTGTCTTTTCCTCTTTTCTTTCTATAAATATAAAAAGTATTCTCCCTACGCTATACGTAGACAGAATACTTTATTATCTTCATAAGTACTACATACTAAGACGTAATATAATCGCCACCATTAACATGGATAATTTGACCTGTAATATAAGAACTATCTGCATAACTTGCTAAGAATACATAAGCTGGCGCAAGTTCAGCAGGTTGACCACGTCGACCCATTGGTGTATCCCCACCTTGATTTTCTACCTTATCTTCATCAAATGTTGATGGAATTAATGGAGTATAAATTGGACCTGGCGCTACACCATTAACACGAATTCCTTTTTCCATCAATGATGTTGCAATAGAACGTGTGAACGACACAATAGCACCTTTAGTTGCTGAGTAATCAATAAGGTGACCAGAACCACGATAAGCCGTTACACTTGTTGTATTAACAATTGCATCACCTTTACTTAAATGAGGTACTGCAGCTTGTGTTAAGAAGAACATACCAAAAATATTTGTTTTAAATGTTTCATTGAAATGTTCTGGTTTAATATCTAAAAAGTCTTCATTAGGAAATTGCACGCCACCATTATTTACTAATATATTGAGACCACCAAAATCGTTAACCACAGTTTCAACAAGTTTTTTTGATTGATCAGCATCTTTTAAATCATGAGAATATGCTTTTGCTTTAACGCCGATTTCTTTTAAACGATTGACGGTATCTTCAGCGTCTTCATGTTCATTATAATAACCAATAGCGACATCAGCGCCTTCTTTGGCATATAAAATCGCTACTGAACGACCAATACCGGAGTCACCACCAGTAATTAATGCGACTTTTCCTTTTAGTTTACCGCCAGCTTTGTATTCTTCCATTTCAGCAATAGGTCTAGGATCCATATCTTTTTCAGAACCTGGTTGTTTTTCTTGTGTATAACCTTTAATTTTTTTATGAAAATCTAATAAGTCCATACCTCTTCACTCCTTCTTTATTTACTTAACCGTTCCCATTTCTTTGATTTTTAAAACAAAATGACTATACTTACTACTTTTGAATGATACAAAGTCCGTACTAGAGATGCATGAAATTTTAACATAGAGTCTTTATAATATAATTAATCTAAACAACGACTTATATAGAGATAAAGATAAAAAGGGGTGTTACAACATGAAAGGTATTCTAAAGGGTATCATTACCATTCTTATCATTTTAGGGCTTGTAAAAACAGTTCAAGATCATGATTTAATGAATGAAGCCAACCAATACTATAATGAAGCTAAAAGTGGTGAACTTATACGATCTATCACTCACCCAAACTTCAATAATTTTAAAGATTTAGATTTAAGTTATTTTAAACCATCTGATTTCTTTTAGTATTCATAGCTATCATGAATAAGAGAACAATGTACTCATTTTATTTAGAGTAACGTTGTTCTTTTTTATTAAGTAAAGTCATTGACTAATATACCCTAAGTGGGTATATTGAAGGTGATAGGAGGATGAACATATGACTCAAAATCATCAAATCACCTTGAATATCATTGGCATGACATGTGCCGCTTGTTCTAATCGTATTGAAAAACGATTGAATAAAATAGATGGCGTTCATGCTCAAGTGAATCTGGCAACTGAAAAAGCAACCATTGATTATCCTAACGATCAATATGAAGTAAGCGATTTTATTAAAACGATTCAAAAATTAGGATATGACGTTGAAACAGATAAAAGTGAACTAGACGTTATAGGTATGACGTGTGCTGCTTGTTCTAATCGTATTGAAAAAGTATTAAATAAAACAACAGGCGTTAAGCAAGCAACAGTCAATCTAAACACAGAACAAGCAACAATCGATTATTATCCAGGTCAAACGGATGTTGATACGCTCATTGGACGAATACAACATCTCGGCTATGATGCTAAACCTAAACAATCAAAAAAAGAACAAGCTTCTCGTAAAGTTCAAGAATTAAAAAGAAAACGTAATAAACTCATTATTTCAGCAATATTAGCTTTTCCATTACTTTTAACGATGCTTGTTCATTTATTTAATGTACCGTTACCTGAAATATTTATGAATCCTTGGTTTCAATTTATCTTAGCCACTCCCATTCAATTTATTATAGGATGGCAATTTTATGTTGGCGCATACAAGAATTTACGTAATGGTGGTGCCAATATGGATGTTCTTGTAGCACTTGGTACTAGTGCAGCTTATTTCTATAGTATTTATGAAATGAGTAAATGGTTATTAGACTCAAACGCACAGCCTCACCTTTATTTTGAAACCAGTGCTGTTTTAATCACTTTAATTTTATTTGGCAAGTATTTAGAAGCACGTGCAAAATCACAAACAACACATGCTTTAAATCAATTATTAAATTTACAAGCCAAAGAAGCACGTCTCATTAAAGATGATGGAACAGAAACAATGGTTCCGCTTCAAAATGTTCAAGTTGGAGACACCTTACTTGTTAAACCAGGAGAAAAAATTCCAGTAGATGCAAAAGTCATTAAAGGGACAACAACCGTAGATGAATCAATGCTAACTGGAGAATCCATGCCTATAGATAAAACAGTTGATAATGAAGTGATTGGTGCAACACTAAATAAAAATGGTGTCATTACCGTTCAAGCAACAAAAGTAGGTCAAGATACTGCTTTATCTAATATTATTAAAGTAGTTGAAGAAGCGCAAAGTTCAAAGGCACCTATTCAACGTTTAGCAGATATGATTTCTGGCTATTTCGTACCTATTGTTATTGGTATTGCCGTACTCACCTTTATCATATGGATTATTTTCGTTCATCCTGGTCAATTTGAAGATGCACTCGTTGCCATGATCTCTGTATTAGTGATTGCTTGTCCATGCGCATTAGGACTTGCAACGCCAACTTCTATTATGGTTGGTACAGGACGTGCAGCAGAAGAAGGTATCTTGTTTAAAGGTGGCGAATATGTAGAACGTACTCATCAAATTGATACAGTGGTATTTGATAAAACGGGTACGTTGACACATGGTACACCAGAAGTGACTTACTTTAAAGGTGATGATACTTTATTACAATATGTAGCTTCTGCTGAAAATAATTCTGAACATCCTTTAGCAACCGCGATTGTTAAGTACGCTAAAACAAAACAGCTTACTTTAACAAATATAGAGCACTATGAAACATTACCAGGTCATGGTATTAAAGCTACAATCAATAATAAGACATTATTCATAGGCAACCGGTCATTAATGTCAAATCATCATATTGATACAACATCTTTATTAGATGAAATTACCCAAATTGAACAAAAAGGACAAACTGTCATGTTGATTGCATATGATCAGATATTACGTGGTTATATCGCTGTAGCAGACACTGTTAAATCTGAAGCCAAAGTTGCGGTTCAAGAACTAAAAGACATGAATTTACGTACGGTAATGATTACAGGTGATAACCACTCTACAGCTCAAGCTATCGCAAATGAAGTTGGTATTGATCATGTGATCGCCAATGTTCTTCCAGAAGATAAAGCTAAACATGTTGCTCATTTTCAAGATAAAGGTGAGAACGTTGCGATGGTTGGCGATGGTATTAATGACGCACCTGCTTTAGTTCAAGCAGATATTGGTATTGCCATGGGAACAGGTACTGAAGTCGCAATTGAAGCGGCTGATATTACTATCTTAGGTGGAGACATTGCCTTAGTTCCTAAAGCGATTCACGCAAGTCATAAAACCATTCGAAATATCAAACAGAATCTTTTTTGGGCATTCGGTTATAATGCTGCTGGTATTCCTATTGCTGCTATGGGCTTACTCGCTCCATGGATTGCTGGTGCAGCAATGGCATTAAGTTCTGTAAGCGTTGTAACTAATGCATTACGTCTAAAACGAATGAAATTATAAATGAATTTTAAACTTTATACTTTCATAAAAATTTAAAAAGCGTAAAATATGGGTATAGTCATTATGAAGTACTAGGAGGTGGCAATCAATGATTAATAAAGTCATTAAAGTAGATGGTATGAGTTGTGACCATTGTAAAAATACAATCGAATCAGCATTAGCTAAAATTAATGGTGTAAGCACTGCTGAAGTAGACCTTGATAAAAATGAAGTTCGTGTAGATTATAATGATGAACTCGTTTCAACGAAAGATTTACATGATACTATTGAAGATCAAGGCTATGATGTTAAAGAATAATAAAAAAGTTGGAGGTAACACTCCAACTTTTTTTATTTTAATTTACTCTTAGTTTAGTCGTACCACTAGTTAAAACATCCATAGTTGCATCAAGAGCATCTACTATGAGATTTTTAACAGCTGCTTCTGTATAGAAAGCAATATGTGGTGTTAAAATAATATCTTCTCTTTTGATAAGTTGCTTTAACAATACATCATCGATTTCTTTTCCACGATAATCACCTGGGAATAATCCTCTTTCATATTCATATGTATCTAATGCAGCCCCTTTAATTCGACCACTATCTATAACAGAAAGTAAAGCTTGTGTATCTACAATTGATCCCCTTGCCGCATTCACAAATACGGCACCTTTTTTAAAGTTTGAAAAAACAACGTTATTAAACAAATGATGATTATATTTCGTAGCTGGAATATGCACGGTAACAATATCAGCTTCTTTAATTGCTGCTTCTAATGTATCTTTATAATCAACGAATTTTGCTAAATCGGTATTTGGAAATGGATCATAAGCAACAACCTTGCTGTTATAACCTTTTTCAAAAATTTCTGCCACAATCGAACCGATGCGTCCAGTACCAATTACCGCCACAGTTAAATCTCGGATAGATTGTGATAATATAGAAGGTTCCCAGCGAAAGTCATAATTGCGCACTTTATGTTGAATACGTTTTTGATACCTTACAATATTGATAGCTTGTGTAACAGCAAATTCAGCAATTGAACTTGGAGAATACGAGGGTACATTTGAGATAATGATGTCGTATTTAGTAGCTAAATCTAAGTCATACGTGTCAAATCCTGCACTACGTTGTGCAATTTGCTTAATTCCATATTGTTTCAATTTCGCAAAAACCTCTTCTGAAATTGGATGTTGTTGAGATAACGATAGACCATCAAATCCTTTTACAGTATCAACTGTTGTCTCTGTTAACATGTCTTTGGTTAAATCAACATCAACATTGTTTTGTTTCGCCCACTCGTTAATATATGGTATATCTTCATCTCTTACACTCATAATTTTTATTTTGGTCATATATTGATCATCTTCCTTCATAATTTTTTAACTATGCTTTGCTTTATACATATCAGCTAGGTCCATTAATCTACTAGCTGCTTCTTCTAACCATTTATCGTCTAATGCAAGTGAGATACGCACGTAATGTTTTCCATTTTCACCAAATGGTATACCTGGAGCAACTAAAATAGATTTCTCTTTTAATAAATATTGTTCAAAGGTTTCACTATCATAACCTGGAGGTGTACGTAACCATGAATAGATACCGCCTTTAGAATGCACAAATGGTAGATGGGCTTCACTTAATTTTGCTTCAAACTTATCTCTACGCCGTTTAAATGTTTCATTCTGCTCTTCTAAAAATTCATCATAATGATTAAGTGCATACGTCGCTGCATCTTGTAACGCACCAAACATTCCAGCATTTGTATGCGTTTGATATGTCTTTAATGCTTGAATCATGTCTTTATTTCCTACTGCAAACCCTACTCTGAAACCTGACATATTATATCCTTTTGAAAGTGAGAAAATTTCAATGGCGACATCTTTACCGTGTTCTGAAGCAAGTATGCTTGGATTTTTAGCATCAAAGCCAAAAGCACTATAAGCAAAGTCGTGCACGATTTTTGTCTTTGTATCTTTGAATCGTTCAATTACTTCATCAAATACTTCTTTTGTAGCCGTTGATCCTGTTGGATTATTGGGATACGTTAAATAAACAAGCGTTGTGTTGTCTAGTACTCTCTTATCTACATTATCCCAATTTGGCAAATAATCTGGAGGATCTAAATTTAATGGAACCGGATTGGCATCTGCAAGCATCACTCCTGCTAAATAATCTGTATATCCAGGATCTGGAAGTAGCACATTTTCTCCAGGATTAACAACACATGTAGGTAACGCTACTAATCCATTTTTTGTACCATATAAAATACATACTTCATCTTCCTTATCTAATGTCACATTGTACTGACGTTGGTAAAAATTAACAATGGCCTCTTTAAATGATTCTTTACCATGAAAGGCACCATATTTTTGATTTTCAGGAATGCGAATCGCTTCAGAAAAATGCTCAATAATACCTTCTGGTGTTTCACCATCGGGAATGCCTACTGCCATATTAATAAGTGGTAAAGGGCCATGTTCTACTTTACGGCCCATCGTTTTTCCAAAATAGCTATCAGGAATGGCTGCTAATCTTTTTGAAATAACCATGTTATTCCTCCTTAAATAAAAAACTATATACCACTTTTGTGTGGCATATAGCTTCATAAGATATATGTCACTTATCTTTGAGGTTATTTATTATCCTCTTGGAATTAGCACAGTACTTTATATTTATGAAGCCTGTTGCTGAAGTTTCATTGGGCCAAATCCCTTCACTTCTCTCGATAAGTTGTTACGTATTAAGTCTTATTTTAACATTACACTAATAATTGTCAATTTTCAGATTTATTTATTTTATTTCATATTTTTTATATCTTCTAACATAGCTTCTGCTGTTATTTTAGCACTTGTTAATACAATGGGTACGCCTGCGCCTGGATGTGTACTTGCGCCTGCAAAATATAAATCTTTATAATCACGGGACACGTTAGGCGGACGGTAATAATTGTTTTGTGCTAAAGTAGGCATTAATCCAAAGGCTGTACCGAATTTAGCATTATAATGTGTTTCAAAATCTAAGGGTGTAAAAATAGTTTCGGATACGATATCGTTACGTAATCCTTTAAGTGATTCAATTGTTTCTGTTTTTTTGTAAATTTCATTTTTAACCTGTTTAATTATGACTGGATTGTTCCAATCAATTTGACCTGTTTTAAGCTCAGCTACTGGCATTAAAATATACATACTTGTTTTTCTTTCAGGAGCCAATTCCTCATCTTCAACGGAGGGGAAATAAAGATATATAGAAGGGTCTTTCGGCAATCTTCCTTCAAAGATATCGTCAATATTCCCTCTAAAATCTTCAGCAAAAATCACATTATGCAAATGAACTTTATCTTTCAAATCTCTGTTTATTCCTGCATAAATTAAAAATGCAGAACATGAATAATCCATTTTATCTATCTTTATATGTATTAAGCAAGAAATTAAAAATATTATATTAAAAAATAAAAAAAGGAGAACGACATTGTCGTCCTCCTTTTTTGATAACTCGATGTTCTATCCAGTTATCTACTTAAATCTTACCACCAACCGTGACCTTGGCGGAAAGCAATTGCTGCATCCCATGAACCATAACGTGATTTAGCATAGTTAGCCATACCTTGAGTTTGTGTAGCTACTGAACCAGTGCCCCAAGCTTCTTTAGTTTGACCTAAACCTCTGTAACCAATTGGGTTAACAGCATTTGGATTACCACCTGATTCAGGCATTACGATAGCATTCCAAGCAGCTTCAGTACCACCGTTAGCTAAGAATTGAGCTTTAACTGATCCACCAGTTGAAGCAGTTGAGTATGAAGTAGTTTTTGGTGCTGAGTATGAAGTTGTACGAGCACTGTAGTTATTGTAGCTAGAAGTTCTTTGTACTGGAGCTGAAACAGCTTTTACATTTGAAGTGCTAGCTTGATTATTTGAACTTACTGATTGAGTTGAAGCTTGATTATAAGACTCAGTGTAGTCAGTAGTTGATTGAACTGTGTCAGCACCACCAGCGTAAGTGTAGTTCCAAGACCAAGTGTTACCATTTGAAGTGAAGTTATATTTGAAACCGTCTTTTACAAATGAAATGTTATATGCACCAGCTTGTACTGGGTGAGCATTTAATTCAGATGGGTTATTTTGAGCTAAGTCAGCTAAATGAGAATAGTTAGTTGTTTGTTCAGATGCATGTGCACTGTGATCGTTTGTTAAAGCATATCCTGTTAAACCTAAAGTTACTGCTAATGACGAAGCGATTACTGTTTTTTTCATAATAGATAATTCCTCCAAAATTGAAATATATATTTTCGTTATGTTTCATTCTTTATTTAAGATTAATTTCTGTTTTGATTTGTTATTTAACTTTTGACAATAGCTACTATAACACAAAATTTGTAGAATAGTATTACACTTGTTTTACAAAAAATTACAATTAATCCATCATTTTGTAATATTGAAACATATTAAATACTTCTTGTAATATAAAAAAACTATCAATATGGAGTTTATTTTTATTATAAATTAACGTTTTACAATACTTTCTTACAAAATTTACAATACTTTAACGTCATTAGTCATATTACAAATTAATGTTTTGTTACATTACTGTAATATTTTTAAAATGTAATTGGCTATTTAAATTCTTTACTTTTGATAAAAAACAAGAGCTTGCACGTATTAAGTTTCCTTATTTATTTTTAATAATCTTTTACTCCCCAAAGTACCTTTTCACAATTACGAATAATATATTTTAGTATCTCAATACGAGAGGTTTTTTTATGATCAGCAGGGACAACAAGCCATGGTGCATAGGATGTATTTGTTTTCTCAACCATATCGTGACTTGATTCCACGTATAAATCCCATTTTTCTCTATTTCGCCAGTCTTCATCTGTAATTTTCCATTGTTTATTAATATTTTCTTGACGATCTTTAAAACGTTTTAATTGTTCTTCTTTATCTAATGTAAGGAAGAATTTTAAAATAATCGCTCCTTCATCTGTCCACATTTTCTCAAATGCGTTTATTTCATCATATGCACGTTGCCATTCATCGATAGTAGCAAAACCTTCGACACGCTCTACCAATACACGACCATACCAACTTCTATCGAATAATTCGATGTGCCCTGTTCTTGGCATTTCCTTCGCAAATCTCCATAAATAATGATGTTTTAATTCAACATCTGTAGGGGCACTAATGCCATTCACTCGATAACCCGTTGGATCTAATTTTTCTCTAATTCGTTTAATATTTCCACCTTTACCAGCTGCATCCATACCTTCAAATACTAAAATAAGTGGAATCTTTCTATCATATAAAGCGAATTGAATTTCTCTCATACGATTTTGTAATTCCTCGATGAGCTGTTTATATTCATCTTTTTTTACTTTATCCACCTTTCTATCAAAAAGGTGTGTTTTAAAATTAGAATGAAATTTACCGTCTCGCTGTTCTTCTTTTTGCTCATGCTTCTCAATCGCTGTTTCAAGACGTTTGATAATATGTTCATACATTGTTTCGATTGCTTTTTCTCTTTCGGTATAATCAATGATTTCCCATGCTTTATCATTTTTTATAAATTGACGCATATCTTTAAGGTAAATATCTGTTGGAAGTACATTACTATATTCTTGAACTTTCCAACGCGTCAATGGGTTATCTTTGGTTTGTTGAATATGCTCTTGACGCTTTTCTTCATTAATTTCTATGAAAAACTTAATGATTTCATAGTGATCTCGTTTAAGCATATTTTCAAAAGAAGATATTTGTTGTTTGAGTACATCATAGTTTTTATATTTGTCGTGTTTAATTTTATTTTCTCTATAATCTAGATAATGAGAATACCAGCTTCTAAAATAAATATTTATATCACCTTTTTTAGGTAAGGTATTCCAATATTTTTGTAAAAGTTGATATCTTAAATCATCCTGTTTAGGTGACTGTGTCGCAATAAATTGTGTATACTTCGCATCTAAATTTAATAATAACTCATTAGATAAGCGCGTCTTCCCAGATGCAGGTACACCTTCAAATAATATCATCACTGGAATGCCTAGTGCATGTGTACGTCGTGTTAATTCTGCTGTTTTTAATGCTAAAGCTTCAATTTTTTTCGCCATTAACCCTTCATCCTTTTAATCTTTTTTCTATTTTATTGTAACATTATTGACGTTTATCATTTAAATTTAAAAATGCCTGAGACAATTCATCATGTCCCAGGCTTAATACGTTTATCCCATAAATTTGTAAATATCATTTGTAAATAATTTTAAGACTCTGCGTAAAATAACATCTAGTATAAATGCTGTTACTAAAGGTACAACAAAAAAACCAATAATAATTAGGATGATACTCATAACGGCTGAATCGACATGTAAAAATTTAAATGCACTAATCGGCCCAATCATGCCAATAAATCCAAATCCTGCAGATTCTTTTGTTCCAGCAATACCGATAAGACTACCCACTACACCAGAAATCGCTGCGGTAATCAAAATAGGTAACATAATAATTGGATATTTCACCATATTTGGCATCATCATTTTCACGCCACCAAAGAAAATAGAAATTGGTACTGCAACACGATTTACTTGACTTGTGCCAATAAGTAAAACAGCTTCAGTAGCTGAAATACCAATTGAAGCTGAACCTGCTGCTAAACCTGTAATACCAATGGCAATCGCGATAGCTACTGTTGATAATGGAGAAATAATAATAAAACTAAATACCATTGAGATTAACATACACATCAATACAGGTTGTAATTCAGTGAAACTATTAATCATATTACCAATCGCAATATTTATAGTATGTACATATGGTAGGATGAGCACACCAATTGTAGCTGAGAGACCTCCAACAATTGTTGGATAAACAATCAATGCCATACTTCCTACACGTTTTTCAATAAGTAGAATAAATAAAACTGCAATTGCTGCAGTAATCATCGTATTGATGAGGTCACCAATACCTGCAATAATCCAAGCCCCATTCTTAAATTGAGCAGCGCCACTTCCTACATAAGCTGCACTTGATACGACTGCAATCGCAAGAGGAGTCATATTAAATTTAATTGCAATTAACGCACCTACTAATGCTGGTACAGTAAATTGTAATGCTTGAACAACATGTAGTAATGTTGCAAAAATAGGATGGTGATGCATAAGTGCTTTAAAGATTTCACCTAAAATGGCATTCGGTACTAAACCTACTACAATCCCAATAGCCACTCCGGAAAGTACTCTAAAAATAAAATCTCCAACGCTTATTTTTCTAAGTTCTGTTGTCATTCTTATACCTCCTATAATATTTTGTTGTTGTATTAAGTAATGATAAAAAATACTATAACACATTTTCTAAATTTTCAGAATATTTATTTTATCATTTTCTTAAATTTTTCTGGTTTTATGGATATTTTAAGAATTTTGACCAACAATATATATGTAATTTAAAAAGAAAAAACGAGTTTCTTCTATTATAATAGTTTAAAAATGATGATCGTGATATCGAAGCACTCATAGAAGAAGTTGGAACGTATATTGTACCCCACTTCCCAGCTCATACCATTTAGGAGGAAGAAATAATGAGAGAATTACTAGATAGAATTAATCAATTAGCAAATAAAGAAAAAGTGGAAAGCTTGAGTGTTGAAGAAAAACAAGAACAACATCAATTAAAACAAGAATATTTGGGAATGATTAGAGGCCAAGTCCTTCATACGTTCTCAACGATGAAAGTTGTCGATCCACTTGGTCAAGACGTGACACCTGATAAAGTGTATGCCTTAAGAGAAGAATACGGCAACATTCAAGAAAACTAAAATTTTATTATCAAGACTTAGACTGCCTTCAAAGTTCTGACTTTGAGGGCAGATTTTTTATGTCCATATTTTGAGTAAAGTTCTTAATTGAATCACAGCTCATTTTGTTGAAACCCTTTCCTAGGGAAACTATAAAGTAGTTCTTTGATTTTAATAATTAAAACTACTTAATGAAGTGATTGCTCACTTATGTTCGTTTATGCGACTGATTCTATATGCCACTCAACAAATATATTTCATAGTCTATCGTAGAATAGTTCAAGCCACAAATGTTTATTTATAAGATATATTCAGGTATAGAATCAAACATCATAACTTATCACGATAATAATTATGGTATTATATAAAATAAATATATAATAATATATAAAACAACTAAGAAGGTGCATCTATGAATAAAGTATCAAGTAAACACCATTGGGAAAATGTATGGAAGTTTTCTAACAACAAAGAATCATATAATTTCCCCCCATCAAGAATTGAAAGAGCAAAAGATAAATTAAAAACATTTATTTATAATGAATATTATTTTAGTCCAGGCGATAAAGTATTAGAAGCTGGATGCAGGGATGGGGTCATCCTATTCAAACTTATTGAGAAATATAAAATTGAAGGACATGGTATTGATATTTCTGAAAATGCAAAAAGTATTGCAACTGAGTATATGATTAAAACTGGAATCAAATTTAAGTATGTTATTGGAGATGTTCAAAATTTACCTTACCCTCAAAATACATTTGATACAGTTATTTCATTAGGTGTTATAGAACATTTTCTAAACCCTGATAAAGTCATGAATGAAATGTATAGAGTATTGAAAACTAATGGACACCTTATATTAATGACACCAAATAAATATTCGTTTGGTATTTTAGATAAGAAAATAAAAATTTTATTAAAAGTTTGGGAATTTGGTTATCAAACGGAATATAGCGTAAATGATTTAGAAAAGATAGCTAATAAATATGGTTTTAAAGTAGTCTCACGAAATACTGAACTACGAAAGACTTTTAAGAACGACTCAATCAGTTTTAAACTGATTTCATCAATTAATCAAATATTAAATGTTTTTAATAAAAATTTTGGATTCTACAGTTATATCTACCTCATAAAGGAGGTAGATAAAAATGATTATAAATCATATCAAACTTCAATTTAATGAGACAGTTACAAAATATGATTCTGTTTTAATTGTTTTAACCTATCAAGAACATCTTGTTTTTATTAAAAATAAAAAAAGAGCATGGGAATTAACAGGAGGTAAGGTAAACCATAATGAAACGATGAATGAGACAGCTATCAGAGAGGCTTATGAAGAGTCTGGCGCTGTCATCAATGAAAGTGATATAAACTATTTAGGTTACTATATACTACCAAATGGCCATACCACTACAATTACAAAAGCTGAAGTAAGCTATTTTAAAGATATACCGAAATATTCAGAAACTACTGAAAGAATACTTACGAAAGAACCATTAGACAAAAATTTATTATCATTTCAAAATGGGTTATATGAAGAAATCTTTAAATATTTAGGGGCATACCATGAATAAAGTTAAAAAAGGGTATTTATTTAGTATTATTTCCGTAGCAATCATGTCTTTAACCCCAATATTAAATAAACTTTCACTCACTGATTTATCACCTATTCAAGCAAGTTTTTTTAATGCTTTGTTTTCAACTTTAATATTATTAATAACTGTATTACTCGATAAAAGTAAAATAAAAATCTATCATAACAAATTTATATGGCTCTTAGGTATTACTAATACAATAGGTATTTTACTCCAATATGTAAGTTTAAGTTTGTTAGATCCAGTTAGTGTTGGATTATTAGGAAGATTTTATATTATATTTGCGTTGTTTCTTTCAGTGCTCTTTCTAAATGAAACGTTGTGCAAAAACGATACCCTTCCTATAATTTTTGCTGTTATAGGTTCATTCTTGATTACTCATTTTTCAGGTGATTTTAACAGTATATTAGGTGTGATTGCCACCCTATCTTATACATTCTTTTTTGCGCTAACGAATATGTTAGCTAAAAAGACCGTCAAAGACATTGATTCTAAAACCATCTTACTATACAATCAGGCGACTTCTACTTTGTTGCTAGGTATCATATTAATTGTGACTAATCATTTACATACCATACATATAAGTATAGGCTTGTTCTCTATTTTACTTTCTGCTTTGTGTAGTGGCGTAATAGGACTTTTATTATTTTATGAAGGTTTGAAATACATTTCGTTTCGTGAAGCGAATATTATAAGAACCCTCAATCCTATATTTGTGTTTATATTTTCTTTCCCGTTTTTCCCTTTACCATTAACGCCTAAATTCATAACCGGCGCGATTTTAATCATTATTTCTATCATTTATATGAATCTATATAAAGATAAAAAAACGTCTTCATGATAACTTTTTCATTAAAAATGCGCCCCACCATTAGATCTCATTCTAACTTTGGGGCGTATATTAATTGAACTAACAAACTAAGAAATTATATTTATGTCCATCTGGATCAGCAAATGTTGCACCATAATATCCTTGAGAAGTCTTAGGTTCATCAATCACCTTACCACCTAATGCTTCCACTTTATGCATTAATTCATCCACTTCATCGTTCGTTTTAACATCTAATGATATGATGACTTCATTAAAGACGAAATAAAAAACTTCGGATTAAGAAGACTTAACCCGAAGTTTTCTATTAGGCTAATATTTGATCCATTGAGCGATTCACACTACTTGCATACATACCACCAAATTTAACTAAATGCACCATGAATAAATATAATCTATAAAACTCTAAACGTTTTTCTGCTCCTTTTCCTAAAGGATAATGTTTTTCATATTCATTATAAAATTCTTGTGTAAATCCACCGAAGACAGTAGTGATACCTAGGTCAAATTCTCTATCTCCATATAACGGTGCTGGATCAAATAAGGCAGGACGTCCATCTTTTAAAAACATATAATTACCACCCCATAAATCACCGTGTAAAAGAGACGGTTTACTGTTATGATTTTTTAATTCATTAATCATAACAGAACGTACTTGTTCGTATACTTTATTATCTTCTTCGTTCCATAAATTTTTACGTAATAGTTCATCTCTTAAATGATCCATACGACGTTCTACGAAAATTTCACTCCAAGACTCTGACCATGTATTATCAAATGAGACATCAGCCCCTTCATAAGGTAACTCGAATCCAAACTTACCTTCTGACTGTTGATGACTATGCATTTTGGCTACAAGTTGTCCTAATTCTTTTTGACTGCCTTTACTGCCTTCTTCTAAATAACTGAGTAATAGATACGCATCGCCATTAATTTCGCCATTTTCAATCACTCTTGGTGCTGTAATATCTGCTTTTTCAAATGCCTCTAGTCCAGCTATTTCGGCAGCGTAGAAAGAGGATTTACGATTTCTTTGAACTAATAAAAAATATATATCATCGTTTGTTGTAATTTTAAATGCTTCATTTACATCTCCACCGCTTACTGGTGAAATATCTTGAATACCTTCTAAAGGTAATTGATTTTTCCATTCTGATTTCATTAATTATCCTCCTTAGTCCAATTCTTTATCTACTATTCTATTACCTAAATGGATGTGCTTTAACCTTTGTCATTCCAAAATGATATAAAGTTAGGCAATTTTTCAAACACTTTCAAATTAGACTATTCATTTTTAAGCGAACGTGCTAGTCTATTAAAGGAATGTTTTTTCAATGATATTAAATGAGGATCGTAAGCCTCAAATACAATGAAATGGAGCATTATTATGTACAAATTAATTAAACCTCTTTTATTCAAAATCGAACCTGAAAAGGCACATGGATTAACAGTAGATGCCTTAAAATTCACTCAGAAAAACGCTTTTTTACTACCTTTTGTAAATAAATTATTTACATATGAACACCCCTCTCTTTCACAAAACATTAAAGGGATAACATTTAAAAATCCAGTTGGTTTAGCTGCTGGTTTTGATAAATCATGTGAAGTGCCTAAAGCACTTGAAAATGCTGGTTTCGGTGCTCTTGAACTTGGTGGCATTACACCTAAACCACAAGATGGCAATCCTAAACCGCGTATGTATCGCTTACTTGAAGATGATGCCTTAATCAATCGTATGGGCTTTAATAATATGGGTATGAATAAAGCTTTATGGAATTTAAGACGTCATGCTTACACTATTCCTGTAGGTTTAAATGTGGGCGTTAATAAAACGACACCTTACGAAGAACGTTATCAAGATTATATTAAAGTCATCGATGCATTTAAAGCAGATGTATCATTTTTCACTGTGAATATTAGCTCACCTAATACTGAAAACTTACAAAGTTTCCATGATAAAGATGAATTTTCAATGTTATGTCATGCTTTAACAGATTATAAAGCACAACACGAAGTGAATGTCCCAATCTTTTTAAAGCTAACTTCAGACTTAGAACTTAAAGGTTTTAAAACTATTTTACCTCAAATTACAGAAACCTTTGATGGTATGATTTTAGCCAATACCACACGTCAACGTGATGGATTATCTTCTCCAAATAAAGTAGAAGACGGAGGATTAAGTGGTCGACCTTTATTTAAACGTAATTTAGAACTTGTAAAATGGGCTTATCAACAAACGAATGGCGAATTTTTAATCATTGGTACAGGTGGTATTTTTAGTGCGCAAGATACTATTCAAATGATGCGAAATGGTGCGTCACTTGTACAAATCTACTCATCTCTCGTGATAGAAGGCCCTGGTTTAACTAAAAAGATTAATCGAGATATTGCTAAATATTTAAAAGCAAACCATTATAGTCATATTAGTGAGATTATTGGACTAGATGCTAGACGTTAAATTATTTCACTAAACGATAAAGTGCACTATACTAATATTACACGTAGCATGTACTATCGGAGGGCATATTGATGACTATAGAAACTAAACAAAAAGAATCACAAACTAAAGATAAGCATAACATTGAAGACACCAAATCTTCTCAAGAATACGATAATAGTATCGGTTACAATGGTGAAAAGAAAACAGCTTTGGATCTTGAAATTGAACGTGAACTATTAGAAATGATGGAAAATAAAGATCCTGAACCTAAAAAAGAGAAGAAAGGCATAAAAATTGCTGGACTACTATCTACCCTTGTTATTGCTATTTTAGCTATTGTGCGTTTTATCCATCGTACGTTATAAATAAAAGCGAAGGAGTAAGAAAGAATGTTTAACTCATTCTCTCTTACTCCTTTTTAAAATTGTTCTAAAAATGTTTTAGCTTCTCGATTAATTTTTTTAAAATCAATACCTTGCTCCATTGCTGCAAATACACATCCGCAATAACATTGTCTAAATATATTATAATCATTACACATTTCTATAGATCGTTCATAACCTTTATTTTTCTTAAAATCACTAGGTAAATAATATGTATTGTATAATCGTTGAACTTCCATGCCGAGTTCGTTAATTAATTGAGCATTCTTTTTAGGAGATAATGTTAATGCACTACCGAAATAATCATATCCATACTTCACTGCTGCTTCTGCGACAAGCTCTAAACGCATCTCAAAACACGCTGTACAACGTTTTCCACCTTCAGTTTCATCAGTAAGACCACGCGATTTCGCCATCTTCATAAATTCATATGGCTGATAATCAGCTTCAATATATTTTACCGAATGTCCAGTTTTCTCATTAAAATCTTTTACAAATTGTGCTTGGACTTTGGCACGTCTTAAGTATTCATTTTTAGGATGAATATTAGGATTAGCGAAATAAATAGCAATATCTGCATACTGAGATAGATATTCTAATGTATATGTGCTACAAGGTGCACAACAGCTATGTAATAAAATTTTAGGGCGAACGCCTTCACGCTCCCATTGACTAATCAGTTTTTTCAATACCCTATCATAATTGATTTTTTGATTTTTCATCTTCTTAATCATAGGTTCAGCATTTAACATTTCTCAATTCTCCTTATAAAATTATTATATATTATTGTTAGTTTGGAACTTATACAATAAGGATATATCAGCTACTATCGATTCACTATATCTTGAACTTTTTTAGTAGCATATTCTTCTATTTCTTTGAAAATTTTTATTGCTATCTGTATTTTTTTATATTATTTCTTAAAGATGGTGATTGCTTAAATTCATTAATGACACACGTACCATATTGAGTACATACATTTTGAACTGGAACGAATTTACTTCCACAATGCTTACAATAAGCCACTAAAACGACTTCCAAATAATCTACGTAGTACTCCAAAATCATCGAATTGACTAATTAACAGAATTTGAAGTAGAGTGATTTATACTTTTGTTTACATGACTATCCAAGTTTAATGATTCTGATGTTGCTGTTGTAGATAGTGTAATCTGATCTAATTTTGTCCCACATTCTCCACAAAATAAATCTCCTTGTTGATATAAATGACCACAATTTGGACATTGCATCCTATATACTTCCATAAACATAAAATCCGAAATTATTATACCATTAAATTGAATTGCTTAAAATATTATTTTCATAAAATAAAAAAAGTTCGAATCTTAATAGATTCGAACTCTAATGATGATATATTATTCAGCTTCTCTGATTTCTGCATCGATATCTGCATAATCAATTTCAGTATTAGTGAACGTTTTATTATCGATTGGGAAGTGTTGTTCAAATGTTTCAAAGTTTTGAATTTCAACTTTTACATCATCTACTTCAAAATCTAAAATGTGTCCACCGAAATTACGATCATCGTTGGCGAAATGAATATGGAAACCACCAGAACCAATGCCATGGAATAATTCAGGTGTAAAGAAGCCAATCACTGTACCGTTAACATCTTCTTGAGTTTCTTCAGGTTGTCTACGTGCTGAATCAATTAATCTTGTATATGGTGGTTCTTGTTTTGGCATCATGCGAACATGCATTTTTTTAAATTTACCAGTGATTTTTACTGCTGAGAATAAATTATCACTTAGCATATGTTCTTTAACTTCATTTAATACTGTTTCAGAATCTTTATTAGAAGTTTCATAAGATTCATCTGCTTCAAATTTAGTAATTGTTGCAAAAGGTGTTAATTCATCACCTTTAAGTTTAACGAATTCTTTTTTTTCATTTGCATGGTACGCTTCTCCATTAATGAAGATAACTTCACCGTCTGAACCTGTAAGTGTTGCTAGTCCTGAATCACCATGTTTTAATAATTCATCGATTGTGGCAGTTCCTTCTAATAAACCTGCCATCAATGTACCTAATGTACCATGTTGATATAATACATGACCCATATTAATATTCACTCCTATTTTTTAGAAAATTAATTTAAAGAATCTGGTAACATATTTGTTGATAATTTAATATTATCTTTATAATTTACTGGAATATCAATTAAAACAGGTCCTTCTGTTTCGTAACCTTCTTTAATTGCAGCTTCAAGTTCTTCTGGGCTTGTTACTCGAATACCTTTCGCACCAAATGACTCTGCATATTTAACATAATCTACTGGACCAAATGCTACACCAGCTGCACGTTTATATTTCATTTCTTCTTGGAATTCAACCATGTTGTATTTACCATCATTCCAAATTAATTGAATGATATTTAATTTTTTACGTACAGCAGTTTCTAAATCTTGACCTGAGAATAAGAAACCGCCATCACCAGCAACTGACACAACTTGTGTGTTTGGACGTACTAATGCAGCTGCTATAGCCCATGGTAACGCAACACCTAAAGTTTGCATACCGTTACTGAATAATAAGTGTCTTGGATTGTAACTTCTAAATTTACGAGCCATCCAAATATAGTGACTACCTACGTCTACTGTAACAGTTGTATCATCAGTTAACGTTTTTTGCATTGTATTAATAATTTCTACTGGATGTAAAATACCATCTTCATGTTCATATTTAATACCAGTAGCTTCGATAATATTTGCTCTTAATTCTTCTAAGTCATCTAAATGTTTTTGATCAATAATTGGTTCAGATACTTTTTCTGACATCATTTGAATTGTACCTGCAATATTACCTACTAATTCTTTTTTAGGACGTAAGTAATTTGTAATTTCAGCATGTACTTCGTCAATTGAGATAATTTCAGTATCTAATTCTTTATTCCAGTTACTTGCTTCGTATTCAATTGGATCATAACCGATTGCAACTACTAAATCAGCTTTTCTTAGTAATTCGTCACCCACTTGGTTACGGAATAAACCAACACGACCAAAGAAATGGTCTTCTAATTCACGACTAATTACACCAGCACCTTGGAAAGTTTCTACAACAGGTAAGCTTGTTTTTTCAACAAATTTACGAATTGCTTCTGTTTCTTTTTCACTAGAACTTCTCATACCTGCAAGTAATACAGGGAATTTAGCATCTTTAATTGCTTGAAGCACTTCATTCACTTCTTCATCTGTTGGTACGCCTAAATGAGGTTTTTCTGGTAAGTCGATTGCTTTACTTTGCACTTGAGATGAAATAACGTCTTGTGGAATACTAATGAAACTTGCACCATTTTTACCAGAAGTTGCAGTGCGGATTGCATTTGTCATAACTTCAGATAATGATTCAGGATCTTGAACCTCTGCACTATATTTAGTTGATGATTTTAGTAACGCAGCGTTATCTACAGCTTGGTGAGTAAGACGTAATAAATCATTTCGTTTAACTTGACCACCGATTGCTAATACAGGGTCACCTTCTGAAGTAGCTGTTAATAATCCAGTTGTTAAGTTACTTACCCCTGGACCACTTGTTACTAATGCAACACCAGGTTTACCTGTTAAACGTCCAATGCCTTGTGCCATCATTGCAGCATTTTGTTCGTGACGTGTAACAATAAGTTCTGGGCCATCATCTTCTAATGCATCGAATAAATAGTCGATTTTTGCACCTGGAATACCAAATACATAATCCACATTATTATTTTTTAAAGTATCAATGACCATATCTGCAGCAGAATAGTTTTCTTTAGCCATTTTATATTCATATCCTTTCAAGTTTACATTTGTAATTTAAAGTTTTTATTTCAAAATTACTTTTCTATTTTTTTATACTCAATTAAAAAGAAGCCACACACATGTCTATTTTTTTAGGGAAAAAGAGGGAAAGACTTAGTCACATGTTAATTGCGGCTTCTTTATATTTAAATAACTTCAATTTTTAAAGTTGAAGTGTAACCTCAGTTAATTAGACATATTCAAATATGAGATGGGAGTTTTCTATTATATATGTCATGTTTAAGGGAATGATAGTAAGACATACTTATTAGAACATTTGAATACGTTGTAACTTTATTACGTTTCTTATTATAGTACGCATCGAAACATTAATAAAATACATATTTTCGATAGTAACCATTCCATATTGGAATAGGTCAATATACTTTAACCATTGTAAAATGACACAATTAAACAGGTCTAATGACTTGACTTGTCTTCTATAATTATAGTGCCAATATTGATATAATTACTACTTTTTATATTTTGAGAGTAAATATACTCTTTTTTGTTGTTTTTATTTTAGATTTATCTGATATAATCGAATCTATCATTTAAATTTTCTAGTTTTGTGTTCTTGTTTAATTAAAAGTAAGAAAAATTAAAATTTTCAGAAATTTTAGACAAAATACCATTCTTTTATGCTATGATAATAAATGTTATATAGCTAACAAGCTAATTAATTAAATTTTAAACTTATTAGTGGAGGTTCATAATTATGGCCAGTTTTTTCAAAAATTTTACTAGAAAAGAAGATCCCACTATCTATCAAAGTAAAGATGGACATTTAAAACGTACTTTACGTGTTAAAGATTTTCTTGCATTAGGTGTAGGTACTATTGTATCAACATCCATTTTCACTTTACCTGGTGTAGTAGCAGCAGAGCATGCTGGTCCAGCCGTAGCTTTATCTTTCTTATTAGCTGCAATTGTTGCTGGTTTAGTTGCATTTTCATATGCCGAAATGGCTGCAGCCATGCCTTTTGCTGGTTCTGCATATTCTTGGATTAACGTTTTATTTGGTGAATTCTTTGGATGGGTAGCTGGTTGGGCATTACTTGCCGAATACTTTATTGCCGTTGCCTTTGTAGCTTCTGGTTTTTCAGCCAATTTAAGAGGACTTGTGTCTCCTTTAGGTATAGAGTTACCTAAGTCTTTATCTAACCCTTTTGGTGCAAATGGAGGAATTATAGACTTAGTTGCAGCAATTGTTATTATTTTAACTGCATTATTATTATCTCGTGGTATGAGTGAAGCTGCTCGTATCGAAAATATTCTTGTTATTTTAAAAGTTCTAGCGATTGTTTTATTCGTTATTGTTGGATTAACAGCAATTCAAGCAAGTAATTATGTTCCATTTATTCCTGAGCATAAAGTCACTGCAACTGGTGATTTTGGTGGATGGCAAGGTATTTATGCAGGTGTATCAATGATTTTCTTGGCATACATAGGATTTGATTCAATTGCTGCCAACTCAGCTGAAGCTATTAATCCGCAAAAAACGATGCCACGTGGTATTTTAGGTTCATTAATCATTGCGATTGTTTTATTCGTAGCTGTAGCTTTAGTATTAGTTGGTATGTTCCATTATTCAAAATATGCTGGGAATGCTGAACCTGTTGGTTGGGCACTTCGTCAAAGTGGACATGGTGTAGTAGCAGCAGTAGTTCAAGCTATTTCAGTCATCGGTATGTTTACAGCATTAATCGGTATGATGTTAGCTGGTTCACGTTTACTTTATTCATTTGGTCGTGACGGATTATTACCTTCTTGGTTAGCCAAATTAAATGATAAACATTTACCTAATAGAGCGCTTGTTATTCTCACTATTATCGGTGTTTTAATTGGTTCAATGTTCCCATTTGCTTTCTTAGCTCAATTAATTTCAGCAGGTACATTAATCGCATTTATGTTTGTATCTATTGCAATGTATAGTTTAAGAAAACGTGAAGGCAAAGATTTACCGGTTCCAGCATTTAAAGTACCGTTCTTCCCTGTATTACCTGTCATTACCTTTTTATTAGTCTTGCTTGTATTCTGGGGATTAAGTTTTGAAGCTAAACTTTATACATTAATCTGGTTCTTAGTTGGTATTGTTATTTATATATTCTATGGTATTAAACATTCTAAAAAGAATGATGAAGATGATTATGTCGTACCAAAAGATTAAGATAATGAACTCACTTATATTTCTCATATCCCCTTTAGAAACATTCAATTGTTTTTTAAGGGGAGTAAAAAGAGCAAGAAAAGACATTCACTTAACGTCTTTTCTTGCTCTTTTAATATATTTTACCAACCTTGTCCTTCTATACTATATTGATTTAAATTACCATCTTGTAGTGCTTGAAGCGCTTCTTCAATAACATCTAACGCTTTATCTAACTGTTCATAAGTAATAACGAGTGGCGGTTGAAAACGTAAGACGTTCCCAGCAACTGCAATAATCACTACACCATGTTCAAAACAGTAATTACAAATTTTCAATGCTTCTTCAGCAGCTCTTTCTTTTGACTGTTTGTCTTTAACAATATCAATTCCAATAGATAACCCAATACCGCGCACATCTCCTACGTAATTGTATTGATCTACCCATTGATTCATACGTTGACGCACGTAGTTTCCTTTTTCAGAACTAGCTGTTAGTAAGTCGTCGTTTTCTATCATTTCAATCGTAGCAAGAGCCGCTTCACAACTTACTGGATTTGCCCCTGTCGTAAATAGATGTGCTGGTGCTTCAAGACTTTCAATAATTTCTTTTCGACCCACAATCGCTGACATTGGTAATCCACCTGCTAATGATTTACCAAATGTAATGAGATCTGGTGTAAAGTTAAAGTGGTCCACAGAGCTCCAAGAACCTGTACGACCTAATCCTTGTTGGATATCATCAACAGCAATTAAAATACCGTATTCTCGACATAACGCTTCAAGTGCTTCAAAATAGCCTTCTACTGGTTCTAATAGTCCACCATCTCCTTGAATCGTTTCTAACACAATACAAGCTACTTCCTCAGCTGGAACATATTTAGCAAACATCTCTTTCAATGGCGCTAAATATTCTTCAACAGTGTTTGATTTAGATTGTTCAAACATCCCTCTGTATTTATCTGGAAATGGAATATGATAAAAACCATTTAATAAAGGGCCATAATGTTTACGCATATTTAAACTGATAGCCGACATTGATAACGCTCCAAATGTAGAGCCATGATAAGCATTTGTAAAGCTGATAATATAGGGTCGTCCTGTATAAGCACGTGCAAATTTGATAATACCATCATTCGCATCCGAACCACTTAAACCAAATGTGACACGTTTTTCATAATCACCTGGCGCAATATCGCATAACTTTTTAGACAGTTTCACTAAAGGCTCGTGATACATATATGCGGGGGTATAATGAATAAATTTATCTACTTGCTTTTTAATCGCCTCTGTTACCTGTTTTGGTGCATGACCCACATTTTGTGAGCTTGCACTAGCTAACAAATCGATGTATTCTTTTCCATCTATATCTACTAAAGTTGCTCCATATCCATGATCAATCACTAGTGGATAATATTTTATACGTCCTGAAGTAGCAAAATACTTACTATCTTCTTTTATCATATCCTCTGCTTTACTCAAATTGACTCATCCTCTCCCAAAGTATCAACAACTTATATCTAACTTTCTTTATTGACTTCAATTCTTGTGATAATAATCAATATCTTACTAATAATTGTCAGATTTGTAAATATTTTCAGAAAAATTAAAATATATTGTTTCTATCTTTTAAACAATGATAAATATAAATCATAAAAGGCCTCTAATAGAGACCTTTTATGACTTATTTGTTTTCGTATGGAATAACATCATCGCCATATTCTTTTTTAATATACGCTTTGATTTCTTTAGATTGCATAACTTTTAATAATGTTTGGAATTTTTCATCATTTTTATGACCTTCTTGAACGGCAATCGTATTCGCAAATGGTGATGATTTACCTTCCATAACAATAGCATCTTTAGACGGTTTTAAACCATTATCAAGCGCATAGTTTGAATTTATAATGACTGCAGCTCCTTCACCATTCTTATATGTTTTTGGTAAAAACTCTGCACCTTGTTGATGGTTAAATTTCAAGTGTTTTTTATTTTCAGCAATATCCTCAAATTTTGCATTTTCAATTTTAACGCCTTTTTTTAATTTAATTAATCCTTCATTAACAAAGAATGATAAAAAACGTCCTTCTTCTGCAGGATTATTAGAAACGTAAATCGTCGATCCATCTGGAATGTCTTTTAAATTTTTATATTTTTCACTATATACACCCATAGGCGTCGTAAACACTTTACCTAATTCTTCAATTTTATAACCATGACTTTTCTTTTCAGCATTCAAATATGGGACATGTTGGAAGAAGTTCGCATCAACATCGCCTTTATCTAATAATTTATTAGGCACCTTATAATCATTAACTTCTTTGACTTCTAAATCATATCCTTTTTTCTTCATTTCTTCCTTAGCTTTTTTTAACACATCACCATGAGGTGCTGGCGACGCTGCTACGGTAATTTTTTTATTATCTTCTTTCTGATTTCCACAAGCTGCTAGCGTTATCGTTACTAACAAAATACTGATCATACCTATTAATTTTTTCATATGTATTGACACCTTTTTATAAATTTTCAATTCTCATTTCCTCTTACTAGATATGTAAAGACATAAAAAAATACTTTCAACTATTAAGAGAAAGCATCGACACACTTTCTCTCATCTTCTAAAGTATGATTAACTTTATGTGAATTAGCACCGTGTCATACAATGACGGTTGCTGGGTTTCGTAGGGCACATCCCTCCACCACTCTTGATAAGAGTTAATAGATTATTGAATTATTAATAACTTATCATTGATTTAAACTTTGGTCAACATGTTTTTTCAATATTCTAAAAATTTAAAAAGTGTTAAATCTAATATTTCAGGGAATATTCTTATAGTATGTATATAAGAAGGAAGGAAAATTATGATCCGTTATTTTTATCATTGTCTTAGTGCTTTAGTGATAAGTATTATCTTATTAATTACAATGACTATCATGGATGGCATAGTTCAATCGACTCATCTTACTTTATTGTTAATTAACATCGATTTCTTAATTGATCCAAGCAAAACGCCGTTATTATTAGAACTAGCCATTCATGTTTTTATAGGATGGTTAATATATTTTATTTTCTTACTTATTTATCACGTCTTTAAACCATTATATAAAATAAGTTATGTCTTATTAATGATTGTTTTTGCCTCTCTTTATCCGTCACTCGTCGTTATGGCAAAGCGTTCATTCTTTCACTTTAGCTGGAATGAATACGGTTTATGGATGATTGCTCATATTATTTTTATGATTTTAATGGCTTGTTCCATTCCATATTTTTCTAAAAAGAAGTATTAATGTCCTATATAAATCATGTGATAAATATTGATTTAATGTTTACAAATTATTTATTCTTTAAGTTAAGTTAAAGATTTATTATGTTTTTTTTAAATCCCTGTTTCTGATCTATTCAAATGCTACACTCTAGTTGTAATTGATCATGAATGAAATGGGGTTTTCATTATGAAGAAAGTATCTTTCGTTGCATCTACACTTTTAACAAGTACAATGCTACTTACAACGACTCAATCTGTAGAAGCACATACTACTAACTTAGTGACTAAAGAAAATGCTAAACAAATTGCTACAGAGGCATTATCTAATAGTGGAGGTAATCCAAACCTACAACGATTGGGTCGTACTGTTAACAAAGGAGACTACTTTGAAATTATAAGTCATAATAGGTTAAATGAAGGTAGTGGAATGTATAAAGTTCATAAAAATGGCGAAGTTGAGTACAAAAATGGTAGATATAGTGACTTTAATCAACTTCAAGATACACGCATTCATGCAGAATCAGGTATCGCTAAAGCCGCTAAAACAACCTCTTCTAATCATAAACAAGTTCATTCTGTTGATTGTGCACGTGAACTCAACCGTTATTATGTAGGAACGGTTGCTTCTTCTGAGGTACCATCATCTAAGTCACTTAAAGATACTCAAACATCACAATCTTCTGTTAAAACACTCCCAAGTACTGGAGACGTTACACAACAACACTCAACTCAACTTTTAGCCTCACTTCTATTAGTTATGGGAACTTCATTATTACTGAAACGAAAACATCATAGTCATTCTTATTGATCTACTAAACATTTTTAATAAATAAAAAAGGAGTGAATCAACGAATTCAAAATGAATTCTGACTCACTCCTTTCGTTTAAATAGTTCTACAAGATAAATCATTTCCATACTAAATGAATACACGAGAAACTATCTCCGTATTATTTATTTTTATTATCCGCTTGTTCATTATCTTGACTATCAGAATGTTGATCATCTTTGTTATTAGTTTGCTCTGCACCTTCAGGATCTTGTTCTTTAGCATTACCTTTTTTAGGATTATAATTAACACCTTCTGTATAATCATTACCTGCATTCCATAATAAGAATTCATTAACCCCGTTATCTTTTAAAGCTTGAACTTCTTCAGATATCGCTTTTGCATCATAATCAATATAATTGCCAGCACCTAAATATGAAGCGGTAAAGTCTTGAATCCATGGTCTTGAAATAGGCTTATCTTTACCTAATGTATCTAATAAATTATTTTCTTTTTGAATATAGCGATTGACTGTTTTATATGGTTCAGTATCTGGTGCTTGTAAACCGAAATCTCCATTGCTCCAATGAGATGGATAAATCATTGATGAAATGGCATCTACATTTTTAGAGATTTTAGGGAAGCTTTGACCAATACCAGGCGCATTTTCAACTAATGCAGAATAACCAAATACATCAGCTGACACATTGACGCCCATTGGTTTTAATTCTTTATTTGCATATTCTAAGAATTTAGTAATTGTATCTACACGTTGGTCGCCTGAACTCATCTGACTATTTTTATATTCCCCTTTATTATACGTTAAGCTATCCGCTTGATTTTCAAATCCTTCAGGGAAGCGTACATAGTCAAATTGAATATCTTGGAAGCCTGCTTTTGCAGCTGCTTTTGCAACATCAATATCATACTTCCATACTTCCTTCATAAATGGATTAACAAAGCTATCCCCTTTACCATTTGTCCAAACAGAACCATCACTATTTTTGAATGTCCATTCAGGGTGTTCATTTGCTAATTTTGTATCTTTAAATGTTACAATACGTGCAATTGGGTAAATATTATTATCATGCAGTTTTTTTAATAATTTTTTACCATCTACAATATCAAGCGTATTTTTATCCACTTGTTTATTGCCAGTATTTAATTTCATAGTAATGTTACCTGTATCATCTTTCACATCGATAACCATGGTATTTAAATTAGAATCTTTGATGAATTTAACTAACTCATCCATTTTTTTGCCCTGTGTAGAATTACTTGTTACATAAATCCCTTTAACACCATCTTTAGGATAATCTACTTTATTTTCATTTGTATTTTTATCATTATTCTTTTTCAATTCATCACTTTGACTATTACCACTTTTATTACTAGATTGCTCATTTTTCTGATTTCCATCTTTTTGTCCACTATCAGATGCATTATCTCCATTACTACAAGCCGCCAGTAATAGAGCACTTGTTGTTAATACAGCAAAAATTTTATTTTTCTTCATTACTGTTCCTCCAAGAAAGTATATACGTATTAATTAAGAACTTAGTTATCATATATAAACGATTTAAAAATAAAGACTAACTTCAATTAATAAGAACTTAACTTATTTTAGAATATCATATTTCAACAAAAAATATACGATACACTAAAGTTTTATAAAATATTCTATTTAATATTTAAATATATTAAAATTTTAAAGAAATTAGTTTATATTTTTTAAAGAAAACGTAAAGATAATGCTTTAGAATCATCGATAATCCACTGAACATTTGATGTTGATCTTTTCATTTGTTGCATGATAAATTGCTCATTATTTTTAGGAAAATCCCAAATATACTTAATAAATTCAAAACTTAATGTTTTAGGATTTCCTCCGATATGTTCTCTTTTAAATAGTGAATATATATAACGCTTGATTACTCTAAGTATACATTTTACTCTTGGTTCTTTAATCCATATGACTTTAGTTGTATATTTTAATCTCATACTAAGTGTACTAGAATAATTTCCATCAATAATCCATTCCTCTTTTACTACAATAGATTCAAGTTTTTGTTTTAATTCTTCAAAAGTAATGACGTTTTTATTATTAAGCCATTGAATTTGATCAATATGGTAAAGTGGCAGTTGATATTTTAAGTGTAGTTGATATGCCAATGTTGATTTTCCAGAACCAGGGCTACCAATAATTAATATACGTTGTTTCATAACAATCCCCTTTGAATATGTTTGACTGTTTACATTAAATGTATAAAATACGGTAATTTCATAAAATTGTAAATTGTTAATTAAGAAATTTCAATAATTAATTACTTTATACTTGAGAATATTATTATTTTTTACGATAATGATATTGAAAGTTTATTAAAGGAGTGAAAGGCATAATGAATAAAGAACAATTAGAAAAAGTAAGTCATGGGAAAGGATTCATCGCTGCATTAGACCAAAGTGGTGGTAGTACTCCAAAAGCATTAAAAGAATATGGTGTAAACGAAGATCAATACAGCAATGATGACGAAATGTTCCAACTTGTACATGATATGCGTACACGTGTTGTCACTTCACCTTCATTTACTTCAGATAAAATTTTAGGTGCGATTCTATTTGAACAAACTATGGATCGTGAAGTTGAAGGTAAATATACTGGTGACTACTTAGCTGATAAAGGTGTCGTTCCTTTCTTAAAAGTCGACAAAGGTTTAGCTGAAGAGCAAAATGGTGTTCAATTAATGAAACCTATCGATAACTTAGATGAAACTTTAGACCGTGCAGTTGAACGTCATATCTTCGGTACTAAAATGCGTTCTAACATCTTAGAATTAAATGAACAAGGTATCAAAGACGTTGTTGAACAACAATTTGAAATTGCTAAAAAAATCATTGCTAAAGGTTTAGTACCTATCATTGAACCTGAAGTAAACATTAACGCTAAAGACAAAGCTGAAATCGAAGAAGTATTAAAAGCTGAACTTAAAAAAGGCTTAGATTCTTTAAATGATGATCAATTAGTAATGCTAAAATTAACTATCCCTACTAAAGCTAACTTATACAAAGAATTAGCTGATCATCCAAATGTGGTTCGTGTTGTTGTATTATCTGGTGGCTACAGCAGAGACGAAGCAAACAAATTATTAAAAGACAATGATGAATTAATTGCAAGCTTCTCACGTGCATTAGCAAGTGATTTACGTGCAGGCCAATCAAAAGAAGAATTTGATAAAGCTTTAGGCGATGCAGTAGATTCAATCTACGATGCTTCAGTAAATAAAAATTAATAGTCAGATTTTTATTCAAAAGTGATGAGTAACGTGCTCATCACTTTTTTCATGTTTTTAAGCAGTTATAACCATTAAATTTATTTAATAAAAAAACTGTTAACAGAACGTGATGTCCTGTTAACAGTTTTCTAATTTTTCTTATTTAGCATTAGTATTTTCATAGAAACCTAATTCTAATTGTTTAGATGTTAAACGACGAGTTTTTCTCATTAAGTCAACATCATGAATTAATGATTCACCATATGAAGGAATCATTTTTTTGATTTTTGGTTTCCATTCATCTAAATATTGTTCGAAGTTTCTTTCGATAACTTCTAACGCTACTGAAACTGATGTAGAAGCCCCTGGTGATTCACCAAGTAAAGCAATGATAGAGTGGTCTTTAGAGTCAACCACTTCTGTACCGAATTGGATGAATCCTTTACCTTCTTTTTCATCATCTTTAATAACTTGTACACGTGTACCAGCAGTATATACTTGCCAATCTTCATCACGAGCTTCAGGGTAGAACGTACGTAAGTGGTTCATACAACCTTCTTTAGTCATGATGATTTGGTCAAATGAATATTTAAGTAATGACATATTCTTAACTGCTGCAGCTAATAACGTAGTGATATTGTGTGGTTTAACTGATTTGAATAAATCTAAGTTAGAACCGTGAATTAAGAATTTAGGGCCAACATTTGCGAATGGTCCGAATAATAATGTTCTTTCACCATCGATATAACGAGTATCTAAGTGAGGAACAGTCATTGGTGGTGTGCCAGGTGGCTCTTTACCATAAACTTTCGCATCATGTTGTTCGATAACTTCTGGATTTGTACAAGCGATAAATTGACCAATGATTGGGAAACCACCGATATGTTTACCTTCTTCGATACCAGTTTTTTGTAATAATGGAATAGATCCACCACCAGCACCGATGAATACATGGTCAGCTTCTTTAGTAAAGACTTTATTGTTAGCTAAGTCTTTAATTTTAACTTGCCATTTACCGTTAGATAAACGTTTGAAGTCTTGTACTTCATGATTATAGTTGACGTTTACGTTTGAATCGTCGTTTTGTAAGTTATGTGCCATTTTACGAGTTAATTCACCGTAGTTAACGTCAGTACCTTCGTCGATTTTACTAGCAGCCATTAAGCCATCATCGAAACGACCTTGCATCATTAATGGAATCCATTTTCTCATTACTTCGATGTCTTCAGTGTATTCGATATCATCGAACATAGGGAAATCTTTCATTTTTTCATAACGTTCTTTTAAGAATTGAACGTTGTTTTTACCACGTACGAAACTGATATGTGGTAAAGGATGAATGAAATCTCTAGGATCTTTAATTTGTCCTGATTCTACTAAATGACCCCAAAATTGTTTAGAAATTTCAAATTGTTCGTTAATTTCTTTTGCTTTTTCAATGTCAATCGTACCATCTGGTTGTCTTACAGTATAGTTTAATTCACATAATGCAGCGTGACCAGTACCAGCATTGTTACGTTCATTTGAACTTTCAATACCTGGACGATCTAAACGTTCATAAAGATCGATGTTCCAGTTAGGTACAAGTTCATTGAACATAGATGCAACTGTTGTACTAATTACACCAGCACCGACAATAATCATATCTTTTGATTCTGTCATGTTTGTACACCTCTCCAAAAATTATGTTTCACAATATAATATAATTACCTGTTGCTCTTGTTTCCCTAATATCTAGTAATCAATATATTGTTTTTAGTAATGTGTTAAGTCTTTCATTACTATGTTAAAACAAATATAGTCAATTGTAAATCAGAAAAACTTAATTATTTGAATTAACGAATTCATTATCATTAAATTAAGCAGAAATATTTATCAATACAAGCTAAATAGTAAGAATAGTTGAATGATCAAAGTTTTATTATAACATGATGTCATTACAATCACTTAATGATTTACTTACAACCTTATATAATGATTATTTATTATTTTGTAAAAACTTTTCAATATAAAAAGCTGATTCTTCAATTGATTTATACTCAGTATTAATCACTGTAGCATTTAATTTTTTAAATACTTCTTCTGCATAACTGAGTTCTTCTTTTATACGATTTAAATTATTATATTGAGACGCTTTTGACAAACCTAATGTTTCAGCACGACTTTTTCGTATATTTGCAATATACTGTGGACTTGCAGTTAATCCAAATACTTGTAACCCTTTTTGCTTAAAAACACTGTCTGGAATACTAACTTCAGGTACTAAAGGAATGTTTGCTATTTTGTATCCTTTATTCGCTAAATACATACTTAATGGTGTCTTTGAAGTACGCGATACCCCTACAATCAATGCATCCGCTTCACCTATATCAGAAAAATGCTTACCATCATCATATTTAACTGAATATTCAATGGCTTCAATACGCTTAAAATAAGCTTCATTTAACTTTCTTAATGCACCACTTTCCATCAATGGTTTTTCACCTGTCACGTGTTCAACAATGCTAATTAAATCAGACATATAATCTACATATGGGATATCATGTTCTCTAGCAAATTCGTGACCAAGTGCATTAAATGATTCACTTACTAATGTCGTAGCTACTATTGCGTTGTGTTCTTTCGCTAAATTTAATATATTTAAAAATTCTTCCTCATCTTTAATATAAGGAAATTTTTTTATTTCTACATTATTTAAATCTGGAAACTGGGTTAAGGTTGCATGAATCATACGTTGAGCAGTTTCTCCAATTGAATCTGAAACAATAAACAATTTTAAATTATGTGCTTGTGACTCGACTTCATTCATTTTTGATTACTCACTTTCCTCCACTTGACTCTGAGCAGTCGCTAAAATTGCTCCTGGAATTCGGAATGGTGAACATGATACATAATCAATTGATAAGTGATTGAAATAATGAATAGATTTTGCATCTCCACCTAATTCACCACATACACCAATCTTTATATTTTCGTTCACTTTCTTTGCCTGTTTAACTGCCATTTCAATTAGTTTTCCAACACCATCTTTATCTAATGTTTGGAACGGGTCAAGTTTCAATATATTTCTTTCAGTATACACATTTATAAACTTCCCTGCATCATCTCTAGAAAAACCAAATGACAATTGTGTTAAATCGTTCGTACCAAAGCTGAAGAAATCACAATGTTTTGCTAATTCGTCTGAAACAAGACATGCACGAGGCGTTTCGATCATTGTTCCCATTAAGTAATCTACGCTTTTCTGATGTTGTTTTTCTAATTGGGTAATCGTCTTAACAAGGTTTTCTTTTAAAGTGGTAAATTCTTCTACTGTAGACACTAACGGAATCATAATTTCTGGTTTACACTGAATGCCTTCTTCTTTTAATTTAAATACACTTTCAATAATCGCTTCTACTTGCATTTCATATAACTCAGGGTATGTGATTGCTAAACGACAACCACGATGTCCAAGCATTGGATTCACTTCGTTTAAATCCACAATGCGTTTATCTAATGTTTCCTTCGGTATATTTAATTGCTTCGCAACATTCGCAATATCTTCTTCAGAATGTGGTAAGAACTCATGCAATGGCGGATCAAGTAAACGCACTATTGTAGGATGTTCACCTGATAATTTAAAAATTTCTTTAAAGTCTTCTATTTGATATTGTTTAATATGATTCAGTGCTTCGAGACGATCTTCACGAGATGATGATAAGATGAAACGTCTCATCTCTACTAGTCGCTCAGCTCCAAAGAACATATGCTCTGTACGTACTAATCCGATGCCTTTAGCACCAAATTGATAACCTACTTTAATATCTTGAGGTGTTTCTGCATTCATACGTACTTTTAAACGAGCTGTTTTTTCTGACCACTCCATAAATTGATTAAATGACTCACTATGCTCAGCATTGACTGTTTTAATCTCACCTAAATAAATGTCACCTTCTGAACCATCAACTGAAACCATATCTCCTTCATGTAGTGTTTGATCGCCATAGTATACCGTCTTAGCACTCGTATTAATTTCTAAATCAGAACATCCTGTCACACAACATTTACCCATTCCACGAGCTACAACTGCTGCATGAGACGTCATGCCACCATGTGTGGTTACAATCGCTTCACTTGCAATCATACCTTCAATATCTTCAGGAGACGTTTCTGGTCTCATCAAGATCACCTTTTTACCTTGCTCTGATTGTACTTTCGCCTCTTCAGCAGTAAATACAATTTGACCTGTTGCAGCACCTGGGCTCGCTGGCAATCCCATTTTAGATACAACTGTTGCTTCTTTTAATGAAGACTCATCGAAATTAGGATGTAAAAGTTGATCAATTGATTTTACTTCAACTTTTCTCATTGCTTCTTTTTTAGTAATAATGCCTTCATTCACTAAATCTACAGCAATTTGAATAGCCGCACGTGCTGTACGTTTACCATTACGAGTTTGGAGTAAATATAATTGTCCATTTTCAATTGTAAATTCAATATCTTGCATATCTTTATAATGTTTTTCTAATTGTTTTGTCACATCTACAAATTCTTGATGAACCTCTGGCATTTGATCATGTAATGTTGAGATATCTTTAGGTGTACGAATACCTGCAACAACATCTTCTCCTTGCGCATTAAGCAAATATTCACCAAATAATTTATTTTCGCCAGTCACTGGATTACGTGTAAAAGCAACGCCTGTCCCACTATTATCTCCACTATTACCGAAAACCATTTCTTGGATATTTACTGCTGTACCAATGTCATGTGGAATATCATTTAAATCGCGGTAAATACGAGCACGATCATTATCCCAAGATTTAAATACAGCTTCTATAGCTTCTTCCAGTTGTTTCAAAGGCTCTTGTGGGAAAGGTTGATGTACTTCTTCTACATATATCTCTTTAAAGCGCTTACAAATTTCTTTTAAGCCATCTGCACTAATGGCAGCGTCATTCTCAAAATGGTGTTGTTTTTTATACTGTTCGAAATATGTATCAAATGCTTGCATAGGCACACTATATACGACTTCACCAAACATTTGTAATAAACGACGATAACAGTCATAAGCAAAACGTTTATCCCCAGTTTTTTCAGCTAATTTTTCTACATTCTCATCATTTAAACCCAAGTTTAATATTGTATCCATCATTCCTGGCATAGAAATTTTTGCACCACTTCTTACAGAAACAAGCAATAAATTCGTATCAGAAGAGAAGATTTTTCCGGTTCTCTCTGAAAATGAAGCCAAGTGATCAATTAATTCTGTTTTGATGTCAGTAGATAATGACTTACCTTGTTTTAAATACTCAATACATGCTGTTGTGGTAATGGTGAAACCATCTGGTACAGGTAAACCTAAGCGTTTCATTTCAGATAGATTGGCTCCTTTACCTCCCAATACATCTCTCATTGATTTTTGTCCTTCATCAAAAGCATAAATATATTTAGTCATTATAAGTCACCTCAAATTTTTATTATGTCATACTAATTATTTAAAAGTATGTCATAATAATACGTGAAATACAATTAAAATTATCTTTATTTTTAATTTTTCTAAATATAGACATATTTTCAATATTGATGCTATCTGATACATTAGTATTCTCAGGATTAAAAATCAGCATAAAAAACACTGATAAATTAGTGACATACTAATTTATCAGTGTGATGAATATGATTATTTATTTTGAGGGTTGTTATGTTTTGTGCGTTCAGCTTCGCGTAATTCAACACGACGAATTTTGCCAGAGTTTGTTTTTGGTAAATCTTCTACAAATTCAATCGCCCGTGGATATTTATATGGTGCGACTACTTTTTTAGAGAAAGTTTGTAACTCTTTCACTAAATCATCACTTGGTTTATAGCCCTCTTTTAAAATAATAAATGCTTTAACAATATTGCCACGAATTGGATGTGGACTTGCTACAACTGCACATTCTTTTACCGATTCATGATTTGTGAGTGCATCTTCAACTTCGAAAGGTCCAATAGTATAGCCAGAACTAATAATAATATCGTCACGGCGACCTTCAAACCAGAAATAGCCATCTTCATCGATATGTGCTAAATCTCCAGTAATATAATAATCTCCTGCATGTGCATCTTTTGTACGTTTCTCATCTTTAAAGTAACCTTTAAATAATCCAGGAAAATCAAGTGGTAATGCTATATTACCTTTTACATTTGTATCCACTTTGTTTCCCTCATCATCAACAACTGCTACACGACTACCAGGAATTGCTTTACCCATAGAACCAGGACGTTGTTCTGTATCTTTTAAGAAACCAATTAATAACGTACTTTCTGTTTGTCCATATCCGTCGCGCACTGTTAAATTAAAATGTTTACGGAATTGTTCAACGACTTCTCTATTTAATGGTTCCCCTGCAGATACTGCACTGTGTAAATGATCTAAATTGTATTTATCTAAGTTATCTAATTTTGCCATCATACGGTATTCTGTTGGTGTACAACAAAGCACATTAATTTTAAATTTTTGTAATAATGATAAATAACGGGAAGGATTAAATTTACCATTATACACAAATGCTGTCGCTCCTGATCCCATAATAGATAGGAATGGACTCCATACCCATTTTTGCCAACCAGGTGCAGCTGTTGCCCACACTAAGTCATCTTCTTTTATAGCTAACCAATGTTCAGGTGCCATTTTCATATGAGCATATCCCCAACCATGAGAATGTGTAACAGCTTTTGGATTACCTGTAGTTCCAGAAGTATAAGATAAAATAGCAACATCATCTCTTGTTGTATTGGCTGTGTCTAATTCATCACTTTGCTTTACTTTTTCATCTTCAATACTAATCCAATTCTCTTCATTTCCATTAATAACAAATTTTGTTAATTCATGATATTCTTTAATGTCTCTAAATTCTTCTATAAAGTCAGCTAATGCAATAACTGCATTAATTTCTCCATGCGTAATACGATATTGTAAATCTTTTGTTCTTAACATTTCAGAACTCGGGATAATTGCAATACCTAATTTTAATGCTGCAATATAAAGTTCATACGTGATGATAGCACGTGGCATCATGATTAACACTTTATCGCCTTTTTTTAGTCCATGGTTTAATAATACATGTCCTACTTTATTAGCATTTTTAATTAATTCAGAGTATGTCACACTAATGGGTTCTTCTACACCATTTTCATAAATAATTGCTTGTTTATTTTGATTTGAAGCATGTTTTTCTATTTCAAATACAATATTATATATCTCTGGTGCTAATAAATTTAAATGATTCATTACTTTACTTTCCTTCCAATTTTTAAATCTTCATCGTTCATAAAATCATACATCTTAATTTCATGCAATTCTACGCGGTATTTGTTTTAAATATAAAAAAGATTAAGTTTCTATACCAGTATATTACTTTTTTAGAAACTTAATCTTTGAATATTAAACATATTATCTATATCAATACTCGTTTCTAAATTAGCAAGTTCTATTCTTACATTATAAGATAAATCGCGATTAACTATTTTATTATCGACACCTTGTTTAGTGCCTCTTTTTTTATGCGTTTTACCATAAGCGTCTGAACTTTGCCAATCATAGAACGATTGTCGATCTTTCCATAACGTCAAAATAATATAATGACGATGCTTAGTTTGAGGACGTAAAAAACGTAAAGCTTTGAATCCTGGCACATCTTGTAAATATTTAGTGCGCTTTAAAAATTTAGATTCAAATTGAGGTTCATTACCTTCATTAACAAACAAGTGATTTAAAACACACATTGAATCGTTTGTTAACTCATTTATTGACTCAAGTACTGTATATAATTGAACATCATTATTTTTTTCGATAGACATCGTTTGATCTTCTTTTTCTTCTATGACATATGTTTTATAACTATCAGTTAAAGTCATTTCTTTGTTCCTTCATTTCTTAACTAGCTTTAAGCTATCATTTTTTATTTTTGCTATTCACATCTATCTTCCTTCATATAACGAAAGGGAACGTTTAACAATTTCTAAGCATTCATGATCTAACATCGACATCTTAGAAAAGTAATCAAGTATATTTTCAGCAAGATATTCATGTTTTGGAAAATCTTGGTCTTGATTTATCCATGATGCAAGTTCACCTAATGGGGTCTTATCATCAATAAATCCTTGCATAAAATCATAGAAACTCATCAACTCACCCCAATATCTAAATATAGAATAATACTATCATGACACATTCTTTAATACTAGAATATCATCTCGACTTCTACTTTAAAAATGTAAATTGATTTCTTATAAATATATAGTATGACTGCTTATTCAATAGTTAGATAGTTTAATACCACAGCACCTACTGCTTCTGCTGCAACTAACATACTTGATTCATCAATCGTAAATTTAGGATGATGATGTGGATATGCTTTACCCTTTCTAGGTTTTGCTCCAGAATATATAAAAGTACTTGGCAATGTTTTAGCATAAAAAGCGAAATCCTCAGATGGCGGTTGAGGTTCACATATTTCTACGCCTTTAACATCAGCTAATTTTGACTGTTTAATTGTTTCTGCAACATATTCAGTAAAGTCAGGATCATTATACAATGCAGGATAATCTTTACTAAATGTAAACTCACAATTTACACCAAATGTTTCTTCCAAACCGTGAACCATTTGTTTTAAAGCCGTTTCAATACGATCACGTGTAGCATCTGTCAAAGCGCGAACGTCACCTTCAATGGTTACTTTATCTTTAATCACATTAAATTGACCTTTACCATCAAATGATCCAATTGTGACGACACCCGTTTCAAATGGATTAAGACGACGTGAGACCACTGTTTGAGCGGTAGTAACGAAATGAGCTCCCGCTACAATCGCATCATTTGCAGTATGCGGAGAAGAACCATGTCCTCCTTCACCTTTTACAATTAATTTAAAGTAAGAACGTCCTGTTTGAACGTTACCCTTATGATAATAGACTTTACCAGGCGCCATATTCGTCATCACATGGGTACCTAAAACATGGTCCACGCCATCCAATACGCCATCTTCAATCATACCTTTAGCTCCACCAGGTGGCATTTCTTCAGCGGGTTGATGAATAACAATTACTTTGCCACTGAACTGAGATTTCATTTCTATCAATGTTTCTGCCAAAATAAGCATATATGCTGTATGTGCATCATGTCCACACGCATGCATGACTCCCTCGTTTTTAGAAGCAAATGATACACCAGTATCTTCTTGAATGGGAAGCGCATCAAAATCTGCTCGAATAGCAATCGTTTTCCCAGGTTTACCACTATCTATCGTTACTTTTACACCATTTTGTCCTATATTTGTTTCTACCTTACAATCTTTATCTTTATAAAAATTAGCAATATATTTGGGTGTCTCAGTTTCATGAAATGATAGCTCAGGATATTCATGTAAATGTCTGCGAACCTCGATCATACGTTTTTCCTTATCTTGTAAACGTTGCACTAAATCTTTAATCATTTCATTTCACTCCTTCTCTTTCATTCATTATATGCCTTTACGTATTAAAAATGTTGTAGAAGGGGATATTTAAAATAAAAAGGTCAGAATCATCTTTGATTCCAACCCTTATTTCATATAACTATTTTATTAATGTTTATAGTATGGATCGAATTCCATTGCTCCAGCGTTTTCATCACTCACACCATGTTTATAGTAATCAACATATTGTGGTTCTAATGGTTTTTTACCACGAATGATATCAGCTGCTTTTTCAGCGAGCATTAAAACTGGTGCATGAATATTACCATTAGTAGTGCGAGGCATAGCAGACGCATCAACAACACGTAAATTTTCCATACCATGTACTTTCATAGTTAATGGATCTACAACTGCCATTGGATCTGACGCTGGCCCCATTTTAGCACTACAAGAAGGATGTAAAGCAGTTTCGCCATCTTTACGTACCCAATCAAGAATGTCTTCATCTGTTTGTACAGATGGTCCTGGTGAGATTTCACCGCCATTATATGGATCCATCGCAGGTTGAGATAGAATATTACGTGCAACTCGAATTGCTTCAACCCATTCTTGTTTATCTTCTTTTGTTGATAAATAATTGAATACAATACTTGGTTTTTCAAATGGATCTTTTGATTTAATTTTTAAACTACCACGTGAATTTGAATACATAGGACCAACATGTACTTGATACCCATGCGCCACTGGTGCTTTTTGACCATCATATCTTACAGCAATCGGTAAGAAATGGAACATTAAATTTGGATATGCAACTTGATTGTTAGATCTAACAAAAGCGCCACCTTCAAAGTGGTTTGAAGCTGCTGCACCTTTACGTGCAAATATCCATTGTAATCCAATCCAAGGCATACGTTTTACATCTAAGCTTGGTTGTAGTGAAACTGGCTGCTTACATTTATGTTGAATATATACTTCTAAATGGTCTTCGAAGTTTTCTCCAACACCAGGTAAGTGCATGCGTGGTTCTATACCTTTAGATTTTAAGAATTCAGAATCACCGATACCAGACAATTGCAATAACTGAGGTGTATTAAATGCACCACCTGAAAGAATCACTTCACCGGCATTTACAGTATGAAGTTTACCATTACGTTTAAATGTTACACCTGTAGCTTTCTTACCTTCAAAATGTATTTTAGTAACAAATGCACGTGTTTTAACTGTTAAATTCTTACGCTTCATTGCAGGACGTAAATAGGCACGTGAAGCTGAAACACGACGACCATTATGTACTTGGCTATCAAATGGACCAAAGCCTTCTTGTCTATATCCATTGACGTCGTTTGTTTTATGATAACCTGCTTCAACACCTGCATCGAAGAATGATTTAAATAATGGATTTGTGGCTGGCCCACGTTTTAATTTAATCGGACCATCATGTCCTCTATATTTATCATATGGCGCAGCTCCAAATGTTTTTTCTAGTTTTTTAAAATAAGGTAAACAATGTGCAAAATCCCAAGTTTCCATTCCTTCTGGTTCAGCCCAGCCTTCATAATCCATTGGATTACCACGTTGATAAATCATGCCATTAATTGAACTTGAACCACCTAATACTTTACCTCGAGCATGGTCTACCTTACGTCCCATATGCGGTTCTTCTTCAGTTTGGTATCTCCAATCGTAAAATGGATTTCCTGAAGGAAACATCAATGCTGCAGGCATTTGTATAAATAAATCCCATGGATAATCACTACGTCCTGCCTCTAGTACAAGTACTTCTTTATTTTTATCTTCTGACAAACGATTTCCTAATACTGATCCAGCGCTTCCTCCACCAATAATTACGTAATCATATGATTGATTTTTACTCATATATTGTCGTCCTCCCCTAAAAATATAAATCTTCTATTTAAATACAATTTAGTTTAATTTGATACATCTTTATACTTCAAAATAAATGGACCGTAAAATAATACGCCTACGGTCCTTTATAGTTAAATTGTAAAAGTTATTTACTAAAGAAATTTACAGGTTCTGGATTTCTATTTGTAAGAATATGTTTAGAGATTAAATATTCTTCTAATCCTTCTTTACCTAACTCACGTCCAATACCAGATTGTTTATAACCACCCCATGGCGCTTGAGCGAAGTAAGGATGGAAGTCATTAATCCAAACTGTGCCTAGTTTTAATTTATTAGCTACACGTTGTGCTTTTCCTATATCTTTAGAAAATACTGCACCTGCTAAACCATAAATTGAATCATTAGCGAGTGCAATCGCTTCTTCTTCATTATCGAACCCTTCTACTGTAACAACAGGACCAAATACTTCTTCTTGAACAATTCTCATATGAGTATCGCAATTAGTGATTACAGTTGGTTCAAAGAATAAACCATCTTTTAAATCTTCATCGTCTGGACGTTTCCCACCGATAGCAATGGTTGCACCATCATCTTTAGCAACTTTCATGTATTTTTCAATTTTATCTCGATGTTCTGGAGAAATCACTGGACCCATTTCTGTATCACTATCAAATCCATTACCTAATTTAATTTTTCCAACACGTTCAATTAATGCTTTTTCAAATTTATCTTTAATATCGTTATGCACTAAAATTCTTGAACCTGCTGAACAAACTTGACCTGCATGGAAATATCCGCCATTTAATGCTTGATCTACAGCTAATTCAAAATCAGCATCATCAAAAATAATATTTGGATTCTTTCCGCCAAGCTCTAATGCAATATTAGTTACATGATTTGCAGCATTCTTCATAATGTGTTTACCAGTTTCAATTCCACCCGTAAATGATACTAAATCAACTTCTTTATGACCTGATAATGTATCTCCTACTTCTTCACCACTACTTAATATTAGGTTGATAACCCCTTTAGGGAATCCAACTTCTTCCATTAATTCAAATACACGAATTGTTGTTAATGGCGTAATTTCACTTGGTTTCATTACTAATGAGCAACCAGTTGCTAATGCAGGTGCAATTTTCCATGAAGCTTGTAATAATGGATAATTCCAAGGCGTAATTTGTGTAACTACACCTACAGGTTCTTTGACAAGTTTACTTTCAGTGTTAGGTATTGGAGAATCAATAATTTCTCCTCCGTCTTTATCCGCCAAACCTGCAAAATAATTAAACACATTTGCAATATCATCCATATCTGCATAAGATTCCTCTAATGTTTTACCGGTATCTAACGTTTCTAATTTGGCTAATTCATCACGATTTTCTGTAATTTTATCAGCAATTGCTCTTACTTTTTTACCTCTGACTTCACTTGTTTCTTGTGACCACTCACCATTTTCAAATGAACGACGTGCTGCTAAAATAGCCTGTTCTGCATCTTCCTTAGTCCCTTCAGTAACAGTAAAAATCACTTCTTGATTATATGGATTAATAATATCTCTAGTATTTTTGTTAGCGCTCTCTACCCATTCACCATTGATATATTGGCGATTAGACAATGCTTTTACAAGTTCCATCATACTACCTCCGTTAAGTTTGTTAAATTTTTATTTAACGAATTTTACAAAAGTAGCGTATCATACTTTTTAAGTCATTGCAAAAAGCATCTTTATATATTTTTATATCATTTTAAATATTGTGGGAATTAAAATTGAGTTTTGAAACTCTTAAGAAAAAATCATATAATGAGTGAGAATGTAAAATTTGTGTTAATATTTCACATCTTATGAAGGTTAAAATAAGTGAGGTGCAATATGAACAATTCTTATAATATTAATCAAAAAATAGAGGAAGCGAAAGATTTAGTTATCAACTCAATTGGTGAAACCATGGATTTATATGGTACAAATCGTAGTGTTGGTAATCTTTACGGTACGATGGTTTTTGAAGGTAGTATGACGCTTGATGAAATGCGTGAACATTTGCAAATGAGCAAACCTAGTATGAGTGCGGGTGTAAAAAAATTGCAAGAATACGATATCGTTAAGCAACAATTTACCCGTGGCAGTCGAAAACAGCATTTTATAGCCGAGAAAGATTTTTTTAATTTTTTTCGAAACTTTTTCACACAAAAATGGGAACGTGAAATCGATACAAATTTAGAAGCGACGAAAAAAGCAGAAAACATTCTTCAAAACATAATACAAACTAATAATTTAAGTGAAGAAGAAAAAGAAAAAATAGATAGTATACAATCCCAATTGAACCACACAAAATTATATTATAAATGGTTAGAAAATTTAATCTCTGCGATTGAATCTGGAGACATTTTCGAACATTATCCTATACCAAAAGAAGAAGATTTATAACTTAATTCAATATCAATATGATTCAAAAATCCTCAGAAATTAGATTTATTATCTAATTTCTGAGGATTTTTAAATGTACTATCATTTTTTACATTATAAATTATCGTCTTCAGGGTCTGATTTAACTTGAACAATACGAAGTGAACGTCGTTCTACTTCTTTTAGTTTATCTGCTCTTGTTTCCAGTTTAATCCGATCTTTATTAAGTGTGATAATAAAGGATATCATCATAAACGTAAATATAAATAGAAGTGGTACACTTGCTAATAATGAAGCAGTCTTTAACACTTCAAGAGCTCGTTCTCCACCAACTAACATAAGGGAGAAAGGTAATAGACATAAAGCGAAAGCCCAGAATAAACGATTCGCTTTTAATGGTTCCCCTATTACCTTCTTCTGAGAAGCAGCTGCTAAAATATAAGAACCTGAATCAAAAGTCGTTGCTAAGAATAAGAATGCAGATATTAAGAACAACACTATAATTAAAGAACCCATTGGCAATTGGTGCATAACTTCTATAATTGTTGCTTCAGTACTATGTTTATTTAAAAAATCAACAACATTAAACTGTCCACTAATTTGTAAATAAACGGCATAGTTACCAAAAATACCAAAGAATAAGACACATCCCAATGTACCATAAGCAATTGTTCCTAATATGACTTCTTTGAGACGACGACCTTTTGAAATTCGAGCAATAAATAAACCAATAAATGGCGCATATACAAGCCACCATGACCAATAAAATATCGTCCAATCTTGAGGGAAATTTGTTTCTTTACGGTTTCTAATTCCACCAAATGGCTCCATCCATGTTGCCATATGGAAGAAATCTCGCATCATATTCCCAAAGCCAGTTAAAGTGGTTTCCATAATAAAGATTGTTGGACCTACAATAAATACAAATGCAAGTAGTAAGAATGATAACCATACGTTAATATCACTTAATTTTTGTATTCCTTTTTTTAAACCAGTATAAGAACTAATTGCAAAAATGACTGTGATTGTGAAAAGTATAATTGAGCGAATAACCATATTGTCTCCATCTATACCTGTTAATCGTTCAATTCCAGAAGAAATTAATGGCACACCTAATGCTAAAGAGGTTGCCGCTCCTCCTAATAGTCCAAATATAAATAAGATATCTACTAATTTACCTAAAAATTTATCAGTTTGTCCTTTAAGTACTGGACGACAAGCTTGACTAATTTTATATACTGGTTGTTTCTTTACAAATACTAAATAGCCAATAGGCAAAGCTGGTAATACATAAATTGCCCATGCAATAGGTCCCCAATGAAACATACCATATTGCGTTGCATATGTAAGCGCCTCATCAGTCATTCCTTTAGCTCCATTTGGAGGTACCTGATAATAAAAGGCCCATTCGATAACACCCCAATAAAGAATATCTGAACCAATACCTGCACAAAATAGCATTGCAGCCCAACTAAAATTATTGAATTCAGGTTTATCACTTGCTTTTCCTAAAGTCACATTACCATATCGGCCGAAAGCAATATAGAGTACAAAGGATAAAACAGCTAAACCTATAAATAAGTAAACAGATCCTATCGAGTTAGAAATAGCACTATTTATATCAGTAATAACTTTCTCACTTGCACTTGGAAAGACCATCATAGGTATAACTGCTGCAAGTAAGACAATAACAGTACCTATAAAGGTGGGCCAATCCATTATTTTTTCTTTTTTCAACTAAGATCCTCCTTTGAATATTATATGTACGACTTATAATGTATTTACGTGAATGAACCACATGATGACAATATCTAAAATTAAATAAAAATGCAAATTACATTCATAAAATCATTTGAGCAAAACTGAATATTTATATATTTTATTCCATTGAAACTATCGAAAAATTTAACTATATCAATAGTGTTAAATTAAAAATAAACGTTTTAAACAAATATTAAATTATAAACATTGAATTTTTATTCACTTTTAATGAATATATATTTTTTTGAAATTCTCTGTTTTAAATTAAAAATAAGAGAAGAATGCAATTCATAATAGAATTCACATTCTTCTCTTCAATATTCAAAAAGGCACAAAAGGTCTTCTCAATCTATTAAATTTTCATGAAACTTTACATCGTTTATATGACTAATACTCTATTATAAACTAATATCCTAATATTGTTTTTATTATAAAACCAACAATAACTGAAATACCTATTGCAAAGAATCCTGGAATAATAAAGCTTGTAGGTCGTGTACGTCCTGTTTCATCTAAATTAACTGCGAATAATAACGTGGGTTGCGCAGGTATAACAAAGTTAACATTTAATGTTTGTACCATTGCTACAAAATACATGGGTGGAATTCCCATACTCATGACGATAGGTACCATAATCGATGCTGTTGCTGTTTGTGAAATAACAATCATCGCTACTACAGCTACAAGAATAATCACAAGCCAGGGCATATGTTGAATCGTTTTGCCAACATCATTTTGTATGATATGTAAATTATGAGGTGCGTTAAATACTGTCGCACCTAACCAACCAGGTCCGAGTACTGCAAATAATGCACCAATAGCAGATTGTGTAATATTTGAAGAGAGAATATCACTCGTATTCACTTTTAACATCAATAAATTAATTGCTGCACTTAAATACATAAAGAATTGTACAATCTCTGTCATTGATACAGTGACATCTTTTCCATTGACATTAAACGAAGGCATGAATTGAGGAAAAATACCAAATGTAAGAATACCAAACACACATAAAATAAATGCTAAAACACCTATCTTTACTCTAGTAGAAAAAGCATGATTTACTTCAACGTCAGGTGTATGGGCAATTTCACTTTCAGTAATTGTATTTTTACGTCCTACAAACGTACAAAATATACTTAACATAAACATAGTGATTAATGATGTAGGTAAGACGATACTCAAATATTGACCCATTGAAATGTCATGACCTGCAAGTACTGAAATAATATAGGCTGTTGCGGATGCAGCTGGACTACAAAGTAAAGCCAAATTAGCAGTTAATACTGAAGCAATGAGTGGTCGCTTAGGTTGGATTTTAGCTTTTACTGCGGTTTGAGCAATAATAGGTTCTAGTGATAAAGCAATGTTTGCAGTCCCTACTCCAAATACGAAGACAAATACAATCATCGGTGCAATAAAAATAATTGATTTTGGAAATCGTTCAATGATTTTCGAAGCAAGATAGACAAGATAATCAATTCCGCCTGTAACTTGTAACGTTCCTCCAGCTATACCAATTGCCAGAATAATTAGGACTGCTGTAACAGGGGCAGAACCAGGAGGAAGTTGAAAACCAAATATCATAATCAGTTGGGCCACAATAGCAAAAATACCACAGCCTAAAGCACCTGCTGTGCGCAATCCTAGCATAATGGCTACAATCATTATGATAATTTCTACTATAAACAGTAGCATTATAATAACTCCTAACTTTAAATAATTCATGTGAATTTTTTAACATATCTATTTTATCACTTTTATTTGTTAAAAGTATATAATTGCATAAAGTTAATTAATATAAATATTTTGATAAGAAAAAACCTTTAAAAATCAAACGGATTCTTAAAGGTTTATGAATATTTATTGTTTTTTATCATCTTCGTTGAGTGATGCACGACCTTCTTCATCATATGCTACGTCATCATCGGTATGGCCTTTTGCCATTTTAAGATTTTTCTCAATACGTGCTTCTTCTTCTTTTTTAGAACGACTTCTATAAAAGCGTTCCTCAAAAAGAGAACCCCAAATGAGGCCAACTATGACGCCAATCGTAATTACCACAATTGCGATCACTAGGATCCATTGAAGTACTCCTAACGCCATTGTGAATCACCACCTTTATATTTGAACACTATAAGAATTAGTAGTTATATATTTCCCTTTATAAAGCGATTTAAATCATATTAAATGCGATTTTTAAAAATAAAAAAAGAGCAAGGTAGAATTCGTTTTGAATTCATATACTTGCTCTTTTAAATAACATTATTGTTTAAATAATTTATTTCCTTAAATTATGAAATGTAATTGTATGAACTTGCTTGACTTGCTGAAATTGTACGTGTAGATACTACACCTACGCCTTGATAGTTCATTTCAGATACTGTAACAGAACCATCACTATTTACATTTTCAACATATGCAACGTGACCATAACCACCTTGAGTTGTTTGCATCACAGCACCTGCTTTAGGTGTATTGTTTACAGTATAACCAGATTGCGCTGCTGCGTTAGCCCAGTTATTTGCATTACCCCAAGTGTTACCGATTGAACCACCAACTTTATCATATACATAATACGTACATTGACCCCAAGTATAGTAATTCGCACCTGAATTTGTTTTACCTGAAAATGCTTGAGTCGAAGCAGTTGATTGTGTTCTTGGTGCACTTTGAGTTGTAACTTTTACATTACTATTTGATGTTGATGCAGTGTTAGCGCCTAATCCACCTGTCGTATTATTAGTTGTATAAGATTGATTATTGTTAGTAGATGTTTGATTATTGTTTGTTGTATATGAATAATTACTATTGTAATTATAGCTATTATTACTGTAATTATTATTATAGTTAGATTGACTATGATTTGAATCATTAGTGTGATTTAAACGATCAGGACTCCAATTACCTTTCCATGTGTAATGATAGTTGCCTTGTTGATCAATTGTATAAGAGTAGCTATATGAAGTTGGATCATTAGGATTATATCCATTATTTTCCGCTGCATGTGCGTCATGATGCGCAAATCCAACTGTAGCGATTCCGGCTGTGGCGATAGTTACTGTAGCGATTTTTTTCATAATTAAATATCCTCCTAGAAATTTAAAACATTCTTCCTTTATTTATCACGTGGCTACTTTCAAATGACATCTCAATATTAAATTACTTCGAATTATTTTTACTCGTTAATTAACGACAAGATATACTTTATCAGATAAACAAGCGTTTGTGGGTGTTGTTAATACCTTGTAATTGAATCATAATAATACGACGGTTTTTGTAATTAAACCTCTCTTTTATTACATCATTCAAAATGCTTTATTATCAGCCCTTTTATCAATTTAATCAACAGTGTCATTACAGACGGTGTAATATATCTGATTATTTTAAATATGTTTTATTTCATAAAATAAGGGAATATTATCTATTATTTTCAAGAATTTATAGCAAAAAACGAGTGAGACAACATTCACTTTGAATTCGTTATCTCACTCGTTTGGTTATTCATTAAATATATTTGTGTTCTTTTAAGTAATTAAGAATATGTTCAACTGATTCATCTATACTTTGTATTTCAGTATTAATAGTTATTTCAGGATGTTTTGGCGCTTCATAAGGCGCACTAATTCCTGTAAATTCTTTAATTTCACCTGAACGTGCTTTTTCATATAAACCTTTAGGGTCTCGTTTCTCACATTCTTCTACACTACACTCCGTATATACTTCAATGAATTCTCCGTCTTCTAGAATATCACGTACTTCATCACGATCTTCTCTATATGGAGAAATAAATGCAGTAATTGCAATTGTTCCCGCATCTACAAGCAATTTACTTACTTCACCGATGCGACGAATATTTTCTTTACGGTCTTCTGGGCTAAAACCTAAATTTTTATTTAAACCGTGACGGACATTATCGCCATCTAATCGATATGAATGTTTACCTTTTTCAAATAGAGCCTTTTCAAGTGCCACAGAGATTGTTGACTTACCAGAACCAGATAACCCTGTAAACCAAATGACAGCACTTTTATGACCATTTTGATGTTGTCTATCTTCTTTAGTTACTTCTGAATCATGCCATGTAATATTTGTTGATTGACTCATTTTATATACTCCCCCAAATTACTTTTGTCTTAATCCTTTAATTAATACTTCTGCAACTTCAGGTCTTGAGAATTCTTTTGGTAATGATTCACCATTACGTAATTTTTCTCTTACTTTTGTACCACTTAAATGTACATGGTCTGATGCATCATGTGGACACGTTTTAGCTGTAGCCATATTGCTACATTTTTTACAGTAAAATGCATGTTCAAATTTTAAAATATGGATATCTAATTCATCTTCAAATTGAGAGATAAGTTCTTGTGCTTCATAAGTACCATAATAATCACCCACACCTGCGTGATCACGTCCAACAATAAAGTGTGTACAACCATAATTTTTACGAACTGTAGCATGTAAAATTGCTTCACGTGGACCTGCATAACGCATCGCTGCGGGATAGATAACTAAACGTGCTCTATCTTTAGGAAAGTAATTTTTCAAGATAGCTTGATAACTTTCCATACGGACATCTGCAGGGATATCATCCGCTTTAGTTTCGCCAACTAAAGGATTTAATAATAAACCATCTACAATTTCTAATGCAGATTTTTGAATATATTCATGTGCACGGTGGACAGGATTACGTGTTTGGAATCCGACTACTGTTTTCCACCCTAAGTCTTTGAACAATTGGCGTGTTTCAGCAGGATCTAAATGATAATCTGAAAATTCATCATGTTTAGGACGATTTACTAATTGAATAGGACCTGCTAAATAAACGTTCCCTTTTTCATATACTTTTTTGACACCTGGATGAGCTTCTTCAGTCGTACCGTAGACATTTTGAGCTTCTTTTTCTTTATCATACGTATATTTTTCTTCAAGTTTTAAAGTACCATAAAGTACTCCATCTTCACCATATAAAGCAATATCATCACCAATATTAAATTCATTCGCTTGTGTCTCAGTGACAGGTAAAGTGATAGGAATACTCCATACTAGTCCATTTTCAAGATGTGTATCTTCAACAACTTTTTTATAATCCGCTTCTCCCATAAATCCAGTAAGTGGACTAAAACCACCAATAGCGATTAATTCTAAATCTGAAATTGACCAAGGATTTAAAGTTAAGGATTTAAAAGTGTTCGCTTTTTCAATTAATGCTTCTCTTTCCTTTCCTTCTACAACTCGATTAATTAACTCTCCACCATGTGGCTTAATTGTATAATTGATAATATCTTCATTTGTTGTCATCATTGATAACCCCTTTTCTAATTATTTTGATTAGTTTACTCGGCTTTATTTATAAGAAAAAGACAATTTTTTGTTACGAATAATAGTAATAATAACTAATACAATAATCGCACAAATAATTGCGAATCGAATAACATTTGTCACTGTAGTGTCTTTGATGAAATACGTCATTAAAGCATTACTATTTGTAAAAATAATAAGGCCACCTACACAAATTGCTAAAATATTAATGGGTAATATTTTAGTTAAATAGGCTGAAATGGGGGCGGCAATCATACCGCCTATACTTAATGCAATGACAAACCACCAATTAATTTGAGTAAATCCTAAAAAGATAATAAAACTTAATGATGTTGAAAGTGTTACAAAAAATTCACTTGCAGACACTGTACCAATGGCATAGCGTGGTTGAATTTTATGGCTTGCAAGTAACAACGGTGTATTGACTGGTCCCCAGCCTCCACCACCAATAGCATCTAGAAAACCAGCAACGGCTCCTTGTGGAACAAGTTTCACACTACTAAGTGTTCCTACATGTGTATGAAAGTCTTTGTGACGTTTAAATAAGAACTGATACAAAATATAAAAACCCATTGAAAGTAAGAATAGTGCTATATAAGGTTTAATATAGTCACCATGTATTTGAGTTAATAATGCTGCACCGATAAATCCACTGATCGATCCTGGTATTGCAAGTTTCAACATGGTTGGCTTATGTACATTTTCAAATTTCCAATGTGATGTACCAGATGCAGCAGTCGTTGCTATTTCTGAAAAATGTACCGTTGCTGAAACAATCGCAGGTGCTATTCCGTATGTTAATAATATGGATGATGAGGAGGCACCGAATCCCATTCCGAGTGATCCATCAACAAGTTGTGCTAAAAATCCAGCTAATGCAAATATAAACAATTTTCTCATATATCACATATCCCTTCATACCTAAACTTGTAAATGAAGCCATCGTGTGAATTCTCGTTGCTTAACCTCATCTAAATACTCATCAGATAAAATGTGTTGTAATAAATCCTGTTTCCTAGATGGCTCGATTGATAATCGTTTAATTAGTTGTCTACTTTCATATAAAAAATCAATATACATTTCATATGATTCATCGTACATATCGCTTATTCTTGAAATAATTTTTTTATTCAATTTAGGACTTGCCCCATTGGTTGACACGCTAATAGAAAGTTTTCCACGTTTTAAAATACTTGGAATCGTAACATTTCCAACTTGGGCTTTCGAAGCATGATTACATAATGCATAATGAGGAACACTTTCTAACACTTTTGTATTGACGTCGTTATTATTTGTGGCAATCACTACAAGATCGGCATGTTCAACATCTTGTGGCTCAAATTCTTTTTGGCTCCAAGTGATCATTTCGTTATCTAATAGTTCTTTTAAAGTTGTTGAAATAATAGGACTAACAATATGAACATCATCACAATATTCGATTAAAGTTGAAGCTCGTTTCGTTGCAACTTTCCCGCCACCTACTATGACAATCGATTTCTGGCTTAAATCAATCATGAGCGGCATATGATTCATATTGTCGTCCTCCTATATTAGATATTTTTCAAATTATGGTAATGTCATTTCAACATCTGATATTTGTTCTTTAAACCAGCTAATTTTTTGACGCATATTTACCACATCACCAATCACAATCATTGCAGGATTTTTGATTTCAGATGCACGTTGTACAATGCTACCTAATGTCCCAGTGACTGTTTTTTGAGAAACGGTTGTCCCTAAATGTACTAGCGCTACAGGTGTATCTACTGACTTACCATGACGCACTAATAGTTCACAAATTTCAGGCAAACGTTTTACACCCATATAAATACACAATGTTTCAGGACCATGCGCTAAATGTTCCCAATATGCTTCTTTCGTCATACCTGGTTTATTCACCGCTGTAACAAACGCAACTGATGAACTATAATCTCTGTGAGTAACAGGAATTCCTGCATAAGCAGGAGCTGCAATTCCTGATGTAATACCAGGAACAATTTCAAATGGAATTTGATTATCCGCTAATATCTCTGCTTCTTCACCACCACGTCCAAAAACGAAAGGATCACCACCCTTTAATCGTGTAATGGTGTGACCTTTTTTCGCTAAATTCACTAACATCCGATTTGTTTCCTCTTGTGGCAATGAATGTTTATTTGGATCTTTACCACAATAGAAAAACTTTGTGTTGGGTTTTGCAAAATCTAAAATGTCCTTGTTCACTAAGCGGTCATATAAAATCACATCTGACGCTTGAATCGCTTTCATACCTTTTACAGTTATTAAATCAGGATCACCAGGTCCTGCACCTACAAGATAAACCTTTCCCATCTTATCACCCCGTTCGCCTTCTATTTCTTTAAACATTAGCTGTGAAAATCTCTACCATCATGAACTTTAGCTACTACACCCGAACGAATAACGAAGTCTCCGAAATGTTCACCTTCGAGACGTGATTTTCCATAATCCATTAAAATTGGACGTAAGCTTTCGAGAATTTCTTTTTCATCGATGTTTTCTTTATATAGTTTATTTAAGCGATCACCGTTAAAGCTTCCACCTAAATACATATTATATTTGCCAGGTGCTTTACCAATAAATGCAATCTCAGCTAATGCAGGTCTTGCACATCCATTAGGACAACCTGTCATACGTATAGTAATCTCTTCTTCACTAACACCAGCTTCATCTAATAAATCTTCAATTTTAGATAATAGCGTTGGTAAATAACGTTCTGATTCAGCCATTGCTAAACCACAAGTTGGAAATGCTACACAAGCCATTGAATTACGTCTTAAACCACTATAATTTTTACCATCAGTTAAACCGTATTTATCAATAAGAGATTGAATATCTGCTTTTTTCTCTTCAGTTACATTAGCAATAATTAAATTTTGGTTTGGAGATAATCTAAAATCACCCGTATGTGTTTCTGCAATTTCTCTTAACGCCGTTTTTAACTTATAGTCTTCTGTATCTTTTACACGTCCATTTTGAATGAATAATGTATAATTCCATACACCTTTTTCACCTTCAATCCAACCTAAACGATCGCCATTATGTTCAAATTTAAATTCGCGAGCTTCACTGATTTCCCAGCCTAGACGTGTATTTAATTCTTTAACAATATTATCTACACCAAAACGATCTACTGTATATTTAAAACGTGCATTTTTACGATTTGAACGATTACCAAGATCACGTTGAATTGTAAGTAATGCTTCACATACATCTATGACTTTATCTTTAGGAATAAATCCAGCAATGCGTCCTACTTGAGGGTATGTATCTGGATTACCATGCGTCATACCCATGCCACCACCAATAGCCACATTAAATCCAACGAGTTCATCATTTTCTACAATTGCAATTAAACCAATATCTTGTGAAAATACATCAATATCGTTTGATGGTGGTACGGCAATACCAATTTTAAATTTACGTGGTAAATATTTTTCCCCGTACATTGGCTCCACTTCTTCTTTAGAATCAAGCACTTTCTCTCCATCTAACCAAATTTCATGATAGGCATTCGTTTTAGGTAATAAATGATCACTAATGGCTGTAGCATAATCAAGTATTTCTTTATTAATATTTGATTGATATGGATTTGGGTTACACATCGTATTACGATTGACATCCCCACATGCTGCAATCGTATCTAACACTGATTCATTAATTTTTTTCATAGATGATTTTAAATTTCGTTTTAAAATACCATGAAATTGGAAAGTTTGACGTGTTGTGAGTTTCAATGTATGATTCGCATAATTATTAGAAATATCATCCATTGCAATCCATTGCTCAGGTGTTGCTTTACCTCCAGGTAGTCGCACACGAATCATGAAAGCATATGCAGGTTCTAATTTTTGTTTACGACGTTCATCACGTACATCTCGGTCATCTTGTTGATAACTCCCATGAAACTTAAGTAATTTAGTATCGTCATCAGAAATGGCACCAGTTAAAGGATCTGCTAAGCCTTCTTCAATCGTACCGCGTAAATAATTACTTTCAGTTTTTAAATGTTCTAACGCATCAAGGTTTTCATTTAACTCATCAGCAATTTGTTTAATCGTTTTAGCCATTCACTCTCCACCCTTTCTTTAGTACACGTCACGTTGATAACGTTTATCTTTTTTCATTTGTTTTAAGTAGCTTTCAGCATCTTCTTCAGTTAAATTTTGTTCTTTCACTAATACATTGCGAATAGCTTGATGTACATCTTTAGCCATATTTTTTTCATCACCACAAATATAGATCGATGCACCTTTTTCTAGCCACTCATTAAATTCTTTACTATGTTCAGCAATGCGATGTTGTACATATACTTTTTGATCTGTATCACGTGAGAAAGCGACATTCATTTTTTCAAGAACACCATCTTTTAACCATTCTTGCCATTCTGTTTGATATAAGAAATCAGTAGTAAAGTGTTGATCGCCGAAGAATAACCACGTATTACCTTTATAACCATATTCTTCACGTTCTTGCATATGTGCTCTAAATGGTGCAATGCCTGTACCAGGTCCTATCATAATGACAGGTGTATCTCCATCTTTAGGGAATTTAAAGTTTGGATTACGTTTAAGATAAATTGGAACAGTATCTCCTGGTTGAATACGTTCAGCAAATTGAACAGAACATACACCTGAACGATCTCTACCGTGTGTGTTATATCTTACTGCACCAACCGTAATGTGAACTTCATCAGGTAATGATTGATAACTACTTGATATAGAATATTCTCTAGGAGGTAATTTTCTAAGAATTTGATATAAATCTTCAGGTTCTAATTCTTCAGGTGGGAAATCATTGAGTAAATCAATAAAATCTCTACCTTCAATATAATTTTGTATCCACTCATTATCTTGAACTTTGTCTTCTAACGCTTCATTATCAAAATATGCTGCTGCATTTTGAAGTAATGGTTTCGTTAATTTTGTAATTTCAAAGTAAGATGTTAATGCTTCTTCTAATGAAATCGTATCTCCATCTTCTGAGATTTGAATTTGATGGCCCGGATCCCATCCTAATGTACTCATCAGTAATTCAACTAAAGCTGGATCATTTTGTGGTAAAACGACTAAGCAATCCCCTACTTCATATTCTTCACCAAAATTATCTAATAAGAATTCAATATGACGTGTTTCTTTATTAGATCCTCTACCATTTAAATTAATATTTTCTAATACTTCAGCTTGGTATGGATTCGCCTTTGAGTATTTTTTTTCTTTCGCAGATTTAATTGATTCACTTACAACTTGTTCACTTTGTGTACCTTCAGGTGCTGACTCAATAGTATTAATGACATTAGCCATCCATTTTTCGGCATCTTCTTCATAATCAACATCACAATCAACACGTTCATATAATCGTTCGGCCCCAAGTTCTTCAAGTTTTTTATCAAAATCTCTACCTGTTTGGCAGAAGAATTCATAGGTTTGATCACCTAATGCAAGTACTGAAAATCTTACTCCTTCTAATTTAGGGGCTTTTCTACCATGAATAAATTCATGTAATTCGGCTGCATTATCCGGTGGATCTCCTTCACCTTGTGTGGAAGTAATAATAAATAAATCTTCGACATTTTTAAGATTTTTAGGTTTAAATTCATCCATTGCTTTTAACGTTACATTATGTCCAATATTTGAAAGACGTTCTTCAAATATTTCTGCTAAACCTTGTGCATTTCCTGTTTCTGAACCATATAATAATGTAATCGCACGTTTTTCAGGTTGAATTGTTGGTTCATTTTGTTGAAGCATTGTTTCAGTATCCTTTGAAACAGCTCCTATTTGTGAACCTTGTGTCTCAGATGTTCCTGATGTAAGTTGCTGATTTGCAACTAAATAGCCACTTAGCCATACTTTTTGTTCTGGCGTAAGTGTCTGTAATAATTCATTAATTTGTGTGGCTTGTCCTTCAGTAAAAGGACTATTGGTAACACTTAGATTCAATTCATCCACCTCTATCATTTCAATCTTTATTTTATTTAAAATACTTACTATCTCTATATTATGTAATCTATATTCGACTTTCCAGTAAAAATCGAATATAGAATATTTTTAAATCCTTATCAGAATACTATGTTTTATATAAAAAATTTTTTAAACCTTACATCACGGTTTATCTGCAACATGAAGTCCACATTCTGTTTTTTCAAAACTTGACCAACGTCCTGCTCTGGAATCATCAGAATTGAATACTGGCGCTGTACAAGGAATACAACCAATACTTGGATAATGCTGGTCATGAAGTTCATTATAAGGTAAATCATGTTGTTTAATATAATCCCAAACATCATCTTCCGTCCAATAAATTAAAGGACATACTTTAATCGATTTAAAACGTTCATCTTTATTAATGAAATTTGTTTTAGCACGAGTCGGAGATTGATCTCTTCGTAGTCCTGAAATCCAGGCAATCGCACCACCTAGTACCTCTTCTAAAGGTTTAATTTTACGAATATAACAACATTGATTTGGATTATTTTTCCATAATGCAGGATTGTATTTCTCAGCTTGTTCTTCAAGCGTCAATTCTGGTTTCTTCATTTCAATACGTAACTTAGGAAAACGTTCTTTTACTCTATCAATTAAATCGTATGTTTCTTGAAAATGTAAATCTGTATCTAAAAATACAATTTGAGCATCTGGTTTAATTTGATAAATCAAATGAATAAGTACCATGCTCTCCGCCCCAAAACTACATGAGTAAACGATATCTTCACCATACGTAGTATAAGCCCATTTTAAAATTTCATAGGCACCCTTTGTCGCGTCGTCAGTAGAAATGGAGTCAATAAATGGATCGCCATCAAAACTCTCATACGTTATCTTTGATACTGACATAAACCTATGGTCCCTCCTCAGTATTTACAAATTTATTAATCTAATACCTATCAGAATTGTCAGAATAATATGCTAATACTTTAACGAGTTTTGAGGAGAAAGTCAAGAAAGTTTAGGGAATATTTATTTTAAAATAAACATACATTTTTTATTCGAACTACAAATATAAGTTTTATTTTATTCCTACTTAAATAAGTACCTACTTCATAACCGTTTTTTTCATTATTGAAGCAACTTCAACTGTAATTACTACCTTTTCTTTAAAACTAGGATTATAATTAACTACTAAATCCTTGTAATCAATTCATAATCTATACACTCTTATATGAATTTTATATTTTCCAACTATCTTTTTAACTTCCTTTTCAGTCATACTTGAAAAATCATATATCCATTCACACTTATATTTATTCATGATTTCAAACGACTTTAAAGATATTTTCTATAAATTTATTATATTATATAAAAAATAATGAAGTGTTTCTCACTTCATTATTACTAATTAGTTATTCTTTTCATAACGTATTTTTTGACGGTAACCATATGTGCTTTCTTTAATTAATTGATCATTAAGCAAACCTGCGCCTATTGCTCCTGCAACAGTAGATATTGAGGTTGCAAACCAAGGAATACTTAAATAAAGTTGGACACTGGCTGGTCCTTTTAAACCTACTTGTTGTCCTAAAAATCCTGGAGGTAATAACACAAGCTCTGCTATTAAGAATAATAAATATAAAATCATATAATATATAACAATGGCTATCAATAAAGTCATGATGGTTGTTAAATTATATAACATTACAATTCTTTTATGCTTAGCTTTTTTTGTAGATTCCCATAGACCATGGGAGACCATTATCCAAACGAGCATACCTAAAATTGCCATGATGGAAATTCCAAATAATCGCCATACAGAAAAATCAAGACCCATATTCCACATGGTTGAAAAAATCAATCCGAATGCGCCTGTCGTAAAAGCAATCGCTACAATATTACTTAAACTTGCCATCATATTCAGTGGGTTATTCGCAAAGGTCATCCCACTGACAAGTCGTATCATTCCAAGACTGCGTGAATTTGATAAATATCTTAAATGATTGTTTCCTGTTTCTTTTAAATGTACTTCTGTTTTCTCAATACGTGAAAAAGGAAATTGTTTATTGATTTCTTTCTTAACCCTATTATTGTCATCATAACCCACATGCGCTCTTTCAGAATAATGAAGTTCATTAATAATGGTTACGATAGCATGTTTAAAGCGATTCTTTACAGGACGCCATCCAAATGCAGGATACGAAAATATTGCAGCGCCATTTTTTTTATTAATATCTAAAGCAAGTACGTTTTGATGATAGAACATAGGTAAGTCTGTAATTCCTACAACATAATCCCATTCTCTTTTATTATGATAATCTTGAATTTTTTTGAATATTTCTTCCACACTTTCCGCAAAACCAGTAAGAGGATCCACCACGAGATCAACTTTCCAGTCACGTTGATGATTATCTTGTTCTGATAATATATTGGGTATGTCATTAATTAAACTTTGTGCTAATTTCTCTGTCACTCCTGGTGCCACAACGAGACCAATTATTTTTTCTTCACTCATGTTGTCTCCTCCTCTCTATGATCTTGTTTTTTATGTTCATCTTGTTGATTATCATTATTTTGTTTATTGGATGCACTTTCTTTAACTTGTTGATTTGATGCATCATGAGAAGATGATTGAGCTTGCTCTTTTTCTTTCTTCTCTTGTTCTGCTTCTTTATAACGATGATATTGTCGATACGAATAAGTAATCTGACGGATTTTTTCTTCATTCTCTACAGTAGACCCCATTGCCCCAGCAAGTAAACCTAGTGAAGATACAAACCATACTAATTTTACATAATTTATAAATGTAAAATGAGGATGTGCGCTGGTCCATTGATTAAATAAACTTGGTGGAACAAACAATGAAACACTTATCGCTAATAAAAGATATAAAATAATATAATTTAAAAATGTAATAATAAATAATGTGAATATGGTAGTAAAATTATAAATATAGCGATACACACGCTGTGATTTAGCTGTTTTACGTTCAATCAATTGATGTGCATAGAGTAACCAGCCTGTCATACCTAGAATAGCAATAAGCATAAGTATAATAAATCTTATTATGGAGTACTGTATACTCAGCTCCCAAGGCATGGAGAAAATCGATACATAAGTCCCAGTTGCAAAAGCAACTGAAATAATCTTTTTGAAATTAAAAATATTTTTCCATGGTTCATTTGCACGTGTTAACCCTAAAATAAGTTGAATCCAACTGAGAATAAACCATCGATGAATATAACGTTGCTTTGGCGTTTCATCTTCATTTGGTTCTACTGCTTTAGGCTGTATAAGAGGATGAATCTTGGGAGCCACTCTCGAAGTTGAATAATACAATTGTTCAATAATAGAAGTTAAACTATTTCTTAATTTTCGTCGTAGGTCTATCCAACCTAATGAAGGTAAAGATAGCATCGCTACTTGTTTATCATTATTAAAATCACTGATCACTACTTTATTTCCAGAAACACTTGGTAAATCTGTAATACATACAACAAAATCCCAATCATGTTGATCTTTCATTTTTGCTGCTTTATCAATACTTTCATGTACATCTTCAGCTGAGCCAATCATTAAATCAACGTGTAGTTGAAATACCCATTCTTGTTGATCATTCACACGTTGATTCAGCTGTTCTTTTATATCTGGAATAACAGCTTCTACGTGTTTACGAGACACACCCGGTGAAGGTATCAAACCGATTTTGTGCATTGTGTTATCCTCCTTTCTTTATAAATATATAAAGTAAGGTGTACGTCGAAAAAGTCTACTCTTTTCAAACGTACACCTATTTATAAATAATTATTTAGCAAGTACAAGTGGTGAAAAAATAATGTAAGCAAGTACTACTAAACCTAGAACAATACCGCCTGTAACATAACGATATTTCCAAGGTGTAAGATCCACTTTAGCTTTATTAGTATTTAAGTCAAACGTATTAGAAGGTTTTAATTTATTAAAGACAAGTATAATAGCTAAATCAATAAAGAACATAAAACTAAAAGTATATAGATAATTTAATTGTGGCACCATAAAACTAATTGCAGCATATAACACAATGTGTGTAACTAAAGCCACTTTAGCGCCTAGTTTAGATGTGTGCTTAGAATAAAATGCAACTAAGACCAATGCAAGTACTGGCATACTATATACACCATTGAACTGTTGCACAATCGCATATAATCCACTTGGGAAAAGGGCAATAAGTGGAGATATACCTACTACAATAATGCCAATCACAACTGTCGCGATATGACCGACACGTGCAATATGTTGTTCTGAAGCACGCTTACCAAAAATAGGTTTATAAAAGTCTAAAGTAAAGAGTGTTGTTGTACTGTTTAATGATCCAACAAATGAACTTAATATGGCTCCAAAAATAACTGCTCCGAATAAACCATAGCCCCAATCAGGTAAAATCGCCTGAATCAATGCAGGATAAGCATTATCATTAGATGTTATACCCCCATTGAAATAATTATATGCAATAACACCAGGAATCACTGTAAAAATAGGACCAAATACCTTGAATAAACTTAAATATATCGCACCTTTTTGTGCTTCTTTTAAATTCTTACCAGCTAAGGCTTTTTGTACAATCATTTGGTTCGCACACCAAAAGAATAAATTATTAAAGAACATACCAAAGAATAATGTTGGCCATGGAACAACATCTGAATCAATGGCCCCAAAAGCGTTTAGTTTTTCAGGCGTACGTTGGACCATGTGGTCGAATCCTTTTACAAAATTCCCATCACCTAAATGATGTAAACCTAAAATTGTAATAATCAAACCACCTATAATTAATCCGACACCATAGATTGAATCACTAAATGCGCTCAGTGACAAACCACCGATAAATAAATAGATAACACCTACTGCACCAATGACAAATGCAATAATAATTGTTGCTGTTGCATCACTTACTCCTAAGTATTCCCCAATACTAAACATTTTATTAAATACTAATGAACCAGAGTATAAGACAACTGGTAAAAATGATACAACATAAGTGAAAATAAATAATATAGAAACGAAACGTTTAGTAAAGGTACCATAACGCATTTCAAGTAATTCAGAAATGGTATCCACACCGTACCTTAAATATTTTGGTAAGAATATCCATGCAAGTAAGACAACTGCTACAGCAGCTGTGACTTCCCAAGCCATCACTTCCATACCCTTACCATAACTTTGACCATTCTGTCCTACAATTTGTTCTGTAGATAGATTAGTCATAATAATCGTTGAGGCAATCGTAAATCCTGTTAAACTATTGCCTCCCATAAAATAGCCGTCTGCACTATCAGTCTTTATTTTTCTTGAACGCCAAAACGCATAAAGACTGACCCCCATAACAACGGCTAAAAATAAAATAATTGCTAGCCAATTCATAATACGTGTCGCTCTCCTCAATATTTTATTTGTAAAAAATAAAAACGTTAAATCTTCATTCAACGTTAAACTGTTTATTACTTATCCTATAAAGCACCTATTTAGTGTAACTTCTATTTTAACCACGGTATATTTGATTTTCAATCATATAATTGAAAATTATTATAAAAATAAATTATATAAATTTTTATTTTTATATTCAAATAAAAAAGTAATCAATATATTCTTTAATGGAAGCGCTTGACTTCTGATAATAGAAGTCATAAAGTGAAACTATAGTTAAATCATATGCACTAGGGGTGTTTTAAAACTGAGATGAGGTGTAACCTCAAACCCTTTGAACCTGAACTAGCTTATACTAGCGTAGGAAAGTGTCGTATAAAATAAGATGACCTGTTGAGATGTGTCAAACTGTTCTCAATAATGACAGATTTATTTTAATGCAACTTTCCTAATGTGAAGGTTGCATATTTTTTTGCTGTAAATGAAGTAAATGGAGGCACGATATTTATGACGAGAACAGTATTAGTAACGGGAAGTAGCCGTGGTTTAGGTGCGGTCATTGCAAAAACATTAGCTACACAAGGATTTGAAGTGATCATTAATTACAATCAAAGTCGTGAAGCAGCTGAGGCACTTGCAGAGGAGCTTGGTGACAAAGCTATCTCAATTCAAGCAGATGTCACACAGCGTGATGAAGTTGATCGTTTAGTTGATGAGGCAACACATCATTTTGGAAAAATTGACGTTGTGGTCAATAACGCATTAGTTAATTTTAAATTCGATCCTAATGCGCAAAAGGCATTTAAAGACTTAGCATGGGAAGACTACCAACAGCAAATTGATGGTACCCTAAAAGGCGCTTTTAATGTTACTCAAAGTGTCATTCCGCAATTTATAGAGCGTGGTTCTGGTGCCATTGTAAGTATTGGCACAAATTTATATCAACATCCCGTTGTACCATATCATGAATACACAACAGCTAAAGCTGGGTTGATTGGATTTACGCGTAATGTTGCAGCCGAATTAGGGCAATATGGTATTACTGCTAATGTAGTGTCAGGAGGATTGCTTAAAACAACTGATGCTAGTGCTGTCACTACACCAGATGTTTTTGATTTAATTGCACAGACGACTCCATTACGTAAAGTGACTACCCCACAAGATGTTGCTAATATGGTCGCTTATTTAAGTAGCGAAGCAGCAAATGGTATGACTGGTCAAAATATTACTGTCGATGGTGGTTTAACCATGAATTAATATAGGACTGGTCTTCCTTAGCTTAGAATAGAAATAAAATGAACATTGGAGTGAGAAATTAAATTGACTCATCAACATCAACTTCATCTCGGTGTATTAATCTATGGATGTGGTCATCATCAAGCTGCTTGGCAACTTCCCAATTCAAGTATTGAACGTCTCGGTGATATTCATTACTATCAAGAATTAGCCCAGTTATCTGAAAAAGGATTGTTAGACGTAGTTTTTTTCGCAGATAACCAGTCTTTTATCCCTAGCTATACGTCGATGCCAAGTTTTTGGTTTGATCCACTGATTAACTTAACTGCTATATCTCAAGTCACACAACATATTGGATTAGTTCCTACGATTTCAAGTACATTTTCTAATCCATTCACTGCAGCACGTCAGTTACTTAGTTTAGATCATATTAGTGGTGGACGAGTGGGATGGAATTTAGTCACTTCCATGACAGATGCCGAAGCTCAAAATCACAGCATGGACCATCTACCTAATCATGATGAACGCTATAAGAAGGCTGAAGAGTTTGCTCAAGTCATGAATGGATTGTTTGATTCTTGGCATACTGAAGATTTCAAACCCAACCGGCATCACCGTACAATGATCAATCGCAACATCAAACCGCTTCACCACAATGGCAAATATTTTCAAGTTCATGGACCATTGACAACACCAAGTAGCATTCAGGGAAAACCTGTGGCCATGCAAGCAGGTGCATCTAAACAAGGTATTGCATTAGCTACAAAATATGCAGATGCAGTATATTCTGTTTCTTGGAATATGAAGCAAGCAAAACGGTATCGCGAGCGCTTAGATAGTGAAATGGCACAACGTGACCATCAGCGTTATATTAAAGTCTTTCCTGGACTAGTCACTTATGTAGGTCATACACATGAAGAAGCATTGAAAAAGAAAGCAGAACTTGATCAACGACTTCCTATCAAAGCCGCTTTAAAGCAACTCAGTTTTTTCATTCAACAAGACTGTAGTCAGTGGGAATTAGATGCTCCTGTGCCTAAACTACCTTCTTTAGAAGAGTTTAACGGTCCCGTCGGTCGATATGAAACCATCTTAGAAATTATTCAAGATAAGCAACCTACTGTCAGAGAACTGCTAAGTTACCTTAATGCGGGGGGTGGACATCTGACACTCATAGGTACGCCAAAAGAAATTGTAGATGAAATGGAACGCTGGTTTAATGCAGGTGTTGCAGATGGATTTAACTTAATGCCACCTTCTTTACCAGATAGTTTAGACGATGTGGTTACACTCATTGTACCTGAATTACAACGTCGTGGCTTATATCGACATCAGTATAAAGGTTCTACACTAAGAGAACACTTAGATTTAATTTAATATTAAAATCATTTATCTAATATATTTTTATCCAAACCATATAGTAGAAATTAACGTAAAAAGCGATGGTATTAACTTAGGAATACCATCGCTTTTATATATCATATTATTAATATTTGTATGGATCATTATCTTTTTCTTCTTGAAGCTTTCTTGCTTCATCTTGAATAAAATCATTACTTTGTTGATTCGTTTTATGATTTGAATAACGTTGATCACGATAGTCGTCATCATTTGAATCATTTACGCGTGTATCGCGGTATCTTTCATTATTATTGTCCGCTTCTTGATCTTTATTTGAATAATGATCTTTAATATAACGTTGTTGTTGTCTTTCTTCTTCTTCATTCAAAATGAATGCATTATTATTTGCATTTACATCATGATAGTCTCTTCTGTAATAATCATTATAACCGCCATTGCCATACATGTCATGCTTAGGTTTACGAACAAGTAACATAATACCAGCAATTAACCATAAAATTAAACTAATCCAGTTTGTAGCAATCGCTAAAATACCTGCAATAATTAATAAGATACCTGCAAGTTTAGGTTTTTTATTAATTAAAATACCGCCAATAATTGCAAGAATTAATGGGATGAACGCACCCCATGTAAAGAAATTAAATAAACCACCTAATGCATCCATACCATTATTTATTTCTGTTATAGAAACCTGATTGTCTTGTTTTTGAGCTTCATTAATAATTTGTTCTTTAAAATCAGCATTACCAATAAAGGGTTTAATCATTAAAAATATAATTGCAACTAATGCTTGAATCGCAACACCTATCCAAGTAAGAACGTGTTCACCAGTACGTTTAATGTTATTGTTACTATTTCTAATTGTTGCATCATCATATTGTTTCGCCATTATTCCGCCTCCTTTTTTTATCCTTATACCCTACTGTCTAAAATTTTACACTCATTGATATAATGATGATTTATTTTCAGTATTATATCAATGATGAATAAGACGATAATATACACGAGACGTCATTACATACATCAAAGCATAGATTATCATTACAAACACTAAGACACCGATATAAGTTGTTAAAAATAATTTTATATCATTAACATCTAAAATACCAAGCAAAGTATAAATCATTTTAGAAGCACATAGTACATGTATCATAGATATTATAATAGGTAAAGTAAAAATAATAACTACTTGGTCATTAATAACAGATTTAATTCGTTCTTCTTCTAAACCTACTTGACGCATAATTCGATAGTTTTTTCGATCTTCATATCCCTCAGCAATATTCTTATAATACATCATCGTAAATGTGCCAATCATTAAGACTAAAGAAACAATAGTTCCAACAAAAATGAGACCACCATAAATATCAAACATTTCCTTATTTAATTCATCTTTTTTATCAATTTGAATATCATATTGTTTCATTAATTGAGACTCAATATGGTCTATGGATTGTGTATCTTTTGTTTTAAGATTAAAAGCAATGTATGAGTTAATATCTGCTGTTGTTTGATAATAATGAATCAATTGACGTTGTTGATTTACATTATGAGTAACAAGTGTGACTGCACCTGGAACTGGAAATGAAAAATGATCACCTTTTAACTGATTTGTTTTAAATGTTTGATTCATTAATTTGATATGGTCTAACTTTTGAAACATGAAATGATTCGCTAATATTCCCGTTTCATTATGTTTAAGTCGCAGGTGCGTATGATTGATTGTATTGTAATCTTTCTGATTCATTACAATTAAATATACACTATTTAAATCTAATGGACTGTTCTCATTATCTCGCTTTACAAATGCACCCTTCTTATAAGTGACTGCAACACTTCCACTTGTATATTCTCTGAAAGCATCAACATCAGCATGTCTCTTAATCTCATTTTCTAGCTGATGTACTTTGTGTTTACTCGTAGTACTATGATGCACATCTCCACTCAATTCAATACGATATTGTGTTGGCATTAAATGATTCGCACGTTGGTCTACACTACGATATGTGGCGACGCTCATTCCTAGAGTCACAATAAGAAAAGTACATAGCATGGTTAAACTAGCCAAACCGATAGAATTAGAATTCATTCTTGAACGTAAACCAGAAATAGTAAAAAAATATTTAGGTCGATAATAAACACTCGGAATCTTTTGAAGCCAATCTATCACTAAAACACTCAGTGATATAAATAAGCAATACGTTCCTATTGTCACTAAAATAAGGGCAATAAAAATATTACGTAGTGAAACCAAAATGAGTGTATCTTTTAAGGCAATCATATAACTGTCAACAACAGTTATGATCCCAACAATCAATAAGATATAGAGTAAAGGTTTGGACCATTGTTTTTCCGTTGGATGTTGTTGTTGTATTAACTTGATAGGACTTTGAAAAGTGATTTTTATATTGTTGAGAATAAATAAAAATAGCATCATTATTGCTAACATCAACAAGGTGTATCTCATTGCACTTATATCAAATGGATATTTTTTTAAAGAGACCTGCGTATAACCTAATATTCTATTTAACGACATATAAGTTAATGCACCAAATAAATAACCACCTATAATACTCAGACACCCAATGATAATATATTGATATATTCCTTCTATAAACAGCATTAACCTAAAATGCTTTTTTTCCATACCCAAAATCATATTCATGGCCAGCTCTTTTTGACGACGTCGCATAATAAAACGATTAGCATAAAGAATAAAAAGGAGGCCAAATAGACACATAAAAAAATTTCCTATACTAATAAAAACCGGAATTACATCACTATGCTTATGAATCGAAGTATTCATGTTTAAGGATAATAAAATAAATTCAATACCAAATAATGTACTGATGACTAGAATAAATGGAATTATAATATGACGCTGTGTCTTAAAATTCTGAATGACTAACGTCCAAACCAAGCGAAAAGTCATTTTAATCACCACTTTCGTGAAGCATTGCTAAACTATCAGCAATACGTTTTTGAAACTCTGATTGTAGTTCCTCCCCTCGATAAATTTCATGATATAAACGGCCATCTTTAATGAACAAAATACGTTTGGCATAGGAAGCATCCACAGCCGAATGTGTCACCATTAAAATGGTTTGCTCATTTTTATTAATGTCTCTAAATAGTTCCATAATCGTTTTAGAAGTTTTAGAATCAAGTGCACCTGTAGGCTCATCTGCGAGTAACAAATCTGGTTCATTAATCAGTGCTCGACAGATAGCCACGCGTTGTTGTTCTCCTCCTGATATTTCAAAAGGATACTTATTAAGAAGTGGTTCAATATGTAACTGATAACTTAAGCGATAAAGACGATGACGCATCGTTTGATGTGAGCGATTCGCAAGTACAAGCGGCATTAAGATATTATCTTTATTTGTCATCGTCGGTAAAATGTTAAAATTTTGAAAGACAAAACCTAAATGATCTCGACGGAAATATGCGATTTCTTTATTACGCAATTGACGGATATTTTGCTCGTCAATTGTTATCGTACCTTCAGTAGCTTTATCATAAGTTGCAATTAAATTGAGTAAAGTGGATTTCCCAGATCCAGATTCACCCATAATTGCTACAAATTCACCCCTATCCACATTAAATGAAATGCCATTTAATGCGGTCGTAGCATTCAGGCCTCTTCCAAATATTTTTTTTACATTATTCACGTCTAACAACATGATATCCATGCTTCCTTTCTTTTCATTGAACTCTTTAATTTATCACTTACTTCTATCATAAAACAAAAAGAAACCAGTAACATTAATCATTTCTTAAAAATGTTACTAGTTGTCCTTACATTATTGAAAGTTTAATTATTTTCTGGGAAATGTATGTCAAATGTAGTTCCTTCATGGAGCGTTGAAGACACTTCTACTTTATGATGTAAATGTGCCGATATATGTTTAACAATAAATAATCCAATGCCACTTGAGTGTTGATGAAGTCTTCCGTTATAGCCCGAGTAGCCTTTATCAAAGATTTTGGGAAGATCGGCTTTACTAATTCCTACACCGTTATCTCGTATAGATAGCACATGATTTTCGTTGTTAAACGTCATCCAAATATCTTTACCTCGTGCATATTTCAAGGCATTATTAAGAATTTGTTCTATCATGATCGTACACCATTGAACATCAGTCAGTACTTCATCTTCACAACGTGTGTAATGAATGTTTGTTTTTTGGTCGATGAATTGAATCGAGTATTTCATAATAAGCGGTTTAACGAGATCGTTAATGGTCACTTTCGAAAAAGACATATCCGTTTCTTGATTCATTAATTTTAAATAGCTGAGTGCAAGACTCGTGTAGTTATCAATTTGTATAATTTCTTGACGCACGCGATTCACTACATTATCTTCATTTCTTTCTAGAAGAAGTTTTGAAGCGGTAATAGGTGTCTTCATTTGATGCACCCATGTTAAAAAATAGTTCTCAACATTGACTTGGTATGCAGCTTGTTCATTTTTTACACGTTGTAATTCATCTTCTAAGTCAGCAACTTCTTCTTTTAAAGACACTGCTTCTTGAAATCCACTAAGTTGAATCAACCAAAAAATAATCATTATGAAAAGAATAATTGCCATACCTAGAAAGAATGCATTAAAAGGCAAATTAAAAAGAAAGAAAATCACCAAGAAAAGTAATAGAAATAAAGCTACTATCATCATTTGATGACGTATCGATTTTATAAACGCTTTTAACATCATATTTACACCTTATATCCTACATTTTTCTTTGTCTCAATGAAATCAACAATACCGATAGATTGCAGTTTTTTTCGTAAACGTGTCATATTTACTGCTAACGTATTATCATCAATAAAATTCTCCGATTCCCAACATTTTTCAATGATTGCTGTACGACTGACATATTTCCCTGCATTTTGAAATAATTTATTCAAAATTTGTAATTCAGTAAACGAAAGTTGTACAGAGTCATTGTTGTAATATAGTGTGGCTTCATCAACAACGAGCTTACACCCTTTAACAGTCATCTCATTATTTGAAACCGTTAAATCATATGTTCTACGTAGCAATGCTTGAATTTTCGCTATAGTAAGTGACAAATTAAATGGCTTTTCAATAAAGTCATCTCCCCCCATTTGAATTGCCATAATTTGATCCATATTGTCAGTACGCGAACTAATGAAAATAATTGGGACATTAGATACTTTACGTATCTCTTGGCACCAATGATAACCATTAAATGTAGGTAAATTAATATCTAATAACACAAGTTCAGGTTCTGCAGTTTTAAATTCTTCAAGAATATTATCAAACTGCTTAGCAATACTCACTTCATAGTTCCAATGTGAGAGTTCATTCCCTAGACTTTCTGCAATGACGACATCATCTTCGACAATCAATACTTTCATTTTTTTCATCCTTTATTTTGCGTCATGATCATTATTGTCATTAGGATTAGACATTTTATTTTTTTCTTGTTCAAATTTATTTTCTTTATGTTTCGTTTTTTTCTTACGTTTTCTTTCTTCCATAATAGATAATGCGATAAATACAACTATCAGTAAAGGAGATAACATTACGAATATCATTATTGATTCACCTCTATATATTTATTCATGACATGATTTCTTTAACTTTATTTTAACGCTTTTTCTTTAAATTGAATATATTCGAGATTAACTGTTTCATAAAAAAGTAAGGAGCGAGATTCGAATTCATTTTGAATACGCCGTCTCACTCCCATGCTTCTTTTACTTTTAATCTTCTTTATTTAAAATATACTTTCTAATATCTTCTATGGTGATCGCTTCTTTAATTTGTCTTTTGATATCATTGATTTTTGCTGTTCTTCCCATACTTCCTGCCCAACTTTTAGGACTATGCTGTTCCCAATCATCTAATTCTTTAAATAGTTCTTGTAATGTTGTCATATGTTTACCACCTTTTTTAATTTGGGTAAATAAAATAGCCCTCCTTAAATAAGAAGCGCTTGTCGACATCTTCTTATCTTTCAGGAAATCCTGTTGGATGTAGCACCTCACGCAAAGCGCAGTTGCTGAAGTTTCATAGGGCCAATTCCCTCCACTTACTCTTAATAAGATCAAACTATTTTATTTAATACTATTGTAACATACATTTTCAATTCTTTATATTAAATTGATTTATTAAATTATAGAATATGATAAGTTAATAGTTTTTTACAATACCTTAAACTAAAGTTTACTAAATACTTACTTCAAATCAAATAAAGTTTCTTAATATAAAGATGTAAGTAATCTATATTTTACATATTAGGGGGCTTTTTTAATGATGAGTTTCATCAATAAATTCGGAAAAACCACAGTAGCAACTTCAATTCTAGCTGCTTCAGTATTAGGTACAACACATGTGTCATTCGCATCTGGTGCTGGACAAGGTGCTCAAGATCAACAAGGTCAAAATGGCGATTACATGGCCATCGGTAACACTAAAAATCCTAAAAATGTGATTTTCATGGTTGGAGATGGTATGGGTCCTTCTTATAATTCAGCTTACCGTTATTATGCAGATAATCCTAATACCAAAGCATTAGATCAAACTGCTTTTGATAAATATTTAAAAGGGACTAACCGTACTAACCCTAATGATCCTAAAGAAAATGTCACTGACTCAGCTGCAGGTGGCACAGCTTTCGCTACAGGTCATAAAACATATAATGGTTCAATCTCTGTAGATAATGATAAAAAACCTTTAAAGTCAGTATTAGAATATGCTAAAGAACAAGGTAAATCAACTGGTTTAGTGACAACAGCAGAAGTCACTGATGCAACCCCAGCTGTGTATGCTGCACATGTAGATAGTCGTGATAAAAAAGATGACATTGCACAACAATTTTATAACGATAAAATTAATGGCCAACATAAAGTAGATGTTATCTTAGGTGGTGGCTCTAAATACTTCGGTAAAGAAAATGGTCATTTAACTGAGAAATTTCAAAAAGATGGTTACGACTATGTAACCAATAAAACTGACTTAGCTAACTCAAAAAGTGACCAAGTATTAGGTTTATTTGCTGAAAAAAATATGCCGTTACAAATTGATGCACCACAACAAAATCCATTATTAGCAGATATGGAAGAGAGTGCATTATCTAAATTAGAAAAAAATGATAAAGGATTCTTCTTAATGGTAGAAGGCGCGTCAATTGATAAATCTGGTCATCCTAATGATATCACTGGTGTCATGTCAGAAATGAGCGGTTTCGATAAAGCATTCCAAAACGCTATCGACTATGCAAAAAATCATAAAGATACATTAGTTGTCGCAACTGCTGACCACTCAACTGGCGGTTTATCCATCGCTAAAGGCAAAGATTATGTATGGAATCCAGACGCTATTCATAAAATGAAACATTCTGGAAGTTACATGACTGAACAAATTGCTAAAGGTAAAGACCCTGAAACAGTGATCAATGAAGGTTATGGTGTCGACTTCCCTAAAAAACAATTAGATAAAGTTAAAGATGCAGCGAAAGAATTAAAAGACGTTAAAGATAAAGCTAAAAATGACGATGATCCAAAAATTGCAGAAGCAACAACTCAATTACAAGATGCAATTCAAAAACCAATTAACGATGCATCTCATACTGGTTGGACAACATATGGTCACACTGGTGAAGATGTAAATACTTATGCATATGGTCCAGGTGCTGATAAATTCCGTGGTAACATTGATAACACGGATAGTGCGAAAAACATCTTCGACTTCTTTAGTCAAGATGTCACGTCTAACCAAAATCAACAATAATATTTAGCTCATAGATAAGACGCTCTCTATAATTGAAGCGTGTCTTGTTTTATGGTCAAAAAAGCACTTTAGCAAGTAAAAAACTGCTAAAGTGCTTTTTTACATCATTAGTTCATTTCTAAATTATCTTTAATTTTTTGTTTTACTTCGTTTAAGCTATCTTTATTGGGATAGAAATAGTACAATCCGTCGTCACCTTTGTCATCTTGACCATCAATGATTAAACGTTCTACATTATTATCGGCTTTATTATAATCAGATCTAAATTTATTTAATTCGATAAAACTTAAATCTGTTCTTAAATTATCTTGTGCTGCTTTAAATATACTGTTTAATTTTGTTACTGAATTCATTGAGAACGCTTCTTTAGCAACAGCTGTGATGACTTGTTGCTGACGTAATTGACGTCCACCATCACCGCCAGCGCCTTCTTCTTTACGACTTCTCATATATGTTAGAGCTTGATCTCCATCCATATGGTATTTTTTACCCTTTTCGAATTGATAATTATGGAATTTAAATGTAGCATCACTGACAATATCTACACCACCTATTTCATCTACAACGGTTTTTACCCCATCCATATTTATTGCAATATAGTGATCAACAGGTACATCCATTAATTTTTCAAGCGAATTCACTGCCATTTTAGGGCCACCATACGCATACGCATGATTGATTTTCTCCGTTGAATCGTGACCCACAATTTCAGTTCTCGTATCACGTGGTACACTTACCATTACTGTCTTGTTATCTTTTGGATTAATCGACATGAGTACAATCGAATCACTACGCTGTCCTAAATTTTCTTGATGACGTTGTGCATCATCGTCAATACCATATAACACAACGGTCATTGGATCGCCATCTTTTAAATTTTTTTGTCTTAGTTGTGAGTGATCTCTATCTAATGGTTCTTTAATTGAATTGTTCAGCGAATGGAATTTAGCAAATGCAAAGATAACGAGCCCAATAATCAATACTAACAATAAAATTAAAATTGTTATGATAATTTTAAATGTCGTTGATTTTTTCTTTTTCATTCATCATCACTCATTCTGCAAACTTTTAATAATTTCGATTACACGTGCTTGTTGTTCATCAGTCATGTCTGATCCAGAAGGTAAGCAAACACCATGTTCAAATAAATAAGCACTATTATCTTCATTTTCTTTAAAATAATCATATGATTCAAAGAACGGTTGTAAATGCATCGGTTTCCAAACTGGACGTGCTTCAATATTGTTTTTTTGTAGTGCATCAATTAAATCTAATGCTGTAAAGCCTGTTTTATTTTCATCAATTGTTAAAGCAGTTAACCAACGATTTGATTTAGAATTTGGTAGCTCTGGTTGGAAATCAAATCCATCCACATTACCAAATTCTTGATTATATCGGTCAAAGATTTCTCTGCGACGTTCAATACGTTGATCTAATACTTCCATTTGTCCTCTACCAATACCAGCAGAGATATTACTCAAACGATAATTATATCCTAATTGACTATGTTGATAATGTAACGCTTTATCTCGAGCTTGTGTTGCTAAGAAAAGGGCATGTTCGATATGTTCTTTATCATTAGAAATAAGCATACCGCCACCACTGGTAGTAATAATTTTATTACCATTAAATGAAAAGATTCCAAATTTACCGAATGTTCCACTTTTTTGGCCATGATATTCAGCACCTAAAGATTCTGCAGCATCTTCAACTAAAGTCACACCATATTGATCACAAATGTCTTTAATTTCATCCATTCTAGCTGATTGACCATATAAATTAACAGCCACGACTGCTTTAGGTGTAATACCTTTTTCAGAATATGTTTCGAACGCTTTACGTAATGCATCTGGAGACATATTCCAAGAGCTCATTTCTGAGTCTATAAAGACGGGAGTTGCTCCTTGATAAATGATTGGATTGGCTGAAGCACTAAATGTTAATGAACTACAAAAAACAACATCATCTTTTTGAACGCCACTTTCAATTAAAGCTAAATGTATTGCTGATGTCCCACTACCGACAGCAACTGCTGCATCTACACCGACATAATCTTTCATACTATTCTCAAACTCTGTTACATTTTCACCTAATGGTGCAATCCAGTTCTTATCGAATGCATCATTAATATAATTCAATTCTGTTCCGCCCATATGTGGTCTAGATAAGAAAATTCTTTCCTCTTCCACTTTTATTCACTCCTTAGTTTTAGCTGGTGTTCCAATAACTGTTGATTCTGATTTTACATGATTGATTACTGTAGCGCCTGCCCCTACTATGCAATGACTACCTATTTCGACTAATGGTAATACACCAGCATTAATTGCAATATGAGAAGCTTCTCCTACAGTGACGCCACCCGCTAAAGTGGCATTGGGTGATACATGAACATAATCTGCAATGTTATTATCATGTTCAATAATTGCGCCTGTGTTAATAATGACATGTTTACCTATTGTGGTATCGGCATTAATCACTGCATGTGGCATAACAACTGTACCACATTCAATTTTTGCACTAGAACTTACAATAGCCGATGGATGAACTAACGTCGCGTATTGATTAACAGGAATATCTAGCGAGTTAAATAATTTTTGGCGCACATAATTGTTACCGATAGCAATGACAAAGAAACATTCATCTTTATACTTCTCTATATTATCTAAATTATCATAAAATTTGTCTTCATCCATGTAATATTCATTAATTGCATGATCAAGATATCCAGCTACATAGTATTGTTTATCCGCTTCTATAATATCTTTAATCACTTTTGAATGTCCACCTTTTCCGATTAGAACAATGGGGTGGCTCATACTTTATTCCCCTTGAATTTCTCAGCTGTGACATGGTTAGGCGCATTAATATCTTTACGTTGTAAGATATTAATAATTGTTTTATAGATAATATACATATCTAATTTAAATGATTGATTCTCTGCATACCAAACATCTAATTTAAATTTTTCATCCCAACTAATCGCATTACGTCCATTCACTTGAGCCCATCCAGTTATACCTGGTTTAACGTTATGTCTTTTTTTCTGTTCATCATTATACAAAGGTAAATACTCCATTAATAATGGTCTAGGCCCTACTAAACTGATATCACCTTTTAATACATTGATTAATTGCGGTAATTCATCAATGCTAGACTTTCTAATAAATGTCCCTACTGGTGTCATACGTTGATCATCTGGCAATAACTCTCCATTCTCATCTCTTTTATCAGACATTGTCCGAAATTTATAGATTTCAAATGGTTTACCATCTTGACCAGGTCGTACTTGTCTAAAAAGTACAGGTTTGCCTAATTTTTTAGCAATAACAGCGGCTGCAGTTAAAGTAATCGGCGCTGAAATAATTAATCCTGTCGCGCTCACTGCAATATCAAATAAACGTTTTAACATTATACACCCCTCCTTTTTATTTTTAAATAGGAAGATTATTTTTATATATTGTTTCTAAATGTTTCCAAACAATTTCATTTCTAAATTTACTTTCTACATTTTCCCTACCATTAATTCCGAGTTGTTTTTTTATCGCTGGATTATCAATCAAAAATTCTAACTTTTGAGCAATTTGATTATAATTACCTTTTTCGACTAGATATCCAGTAACGTTATTAATAAGAGTATCTTTTGCACCTGTAACATTATTGACAATTACTGGTACTTCAACAGCTTGTGCTTCGATACTTACATTTCCAAATCCTTCTCTATACGTAGGAAAAACTAAGACATCCATATGATTATAATAATTTACTGTATCATTAACATGACCTGTCATTATTATATTCAAATTATTTTGTAAGTATTGATAATCCTCTTCACTAATTGAATCATCTTTTTCAATTGGACCAACAATTAATAATTTCACTTTCTTATAATTTTTTTGTATTATTTTAAATGCTTCTATTATTTCATGAATCCCTTTATCTTTGACAATTCGTCCTACATAACCAATCACAAAATGACCAGCCAATTTTTCTTTTAATTCATAGGGAATTGTTATTTTGTCTTTTGTAAAATTATCAAGATTAATACCATTAGAACTTCCATGACCTAGAACTTTAATATGTTCTTTTTTCTCTAAACCTAATTCTACGATTTTATCTTTTAAACTTTCAGATATTGCTATTATATCTGTAGCACAAAACATAGCTAATTTTTCCATAGCATGTAGAATTTTGTATTTGAGACCAGTAACGGTCTCTAATCTGAGACCTCTCACTGTATAAATACGTACCGGCCTTCTTGTAATAAAGGCTGCTAATGTACCTATTAATCCAGCTTTAGGAGTTCCAGAGTTAACAATGTGAGGTTTTTCTTTTTTAAATAATCTAATCATATTCATTAATGATTTTAAATCATTCTTTAAAGAAATCTCTCTTTCCATGTTAACTACATGTGTAATATCAGAAGAATATGTGTTTTGTTCTGGTCCCTCTGAGGATACAACATGCACGTCGAGTCCCTTATCTCTTAAATATTCAATTTGCCCTTTCATTAATGGAATACTCTTTGAAACAGTTACTAATTGAAAGATTTTTTTATTTGACAATGTCATTCACCCTTATTTATAGAACACATTTAGTTTATAGTCTCCATAATCCTTTGTTTCCGATTTCACCATCTTCAATAATACCTTTAATATCAAGTACTACACCATTATCTTTCACCAAATCTAGATAGTCTTTTTTATTTTCTACATAATCTTTATGTGCTACAGCAAAAATAATTGCATCAGCCTTAGGTAAATTTTGTTTATCTTCTAAGTCGATATTATAGAATTTTTTCGCTTCTTCTTTATCTGCTTCTACATCATTTACGTGTACATCTAAACCGTACTCTTTTAGTTCTTCAATGATATGAATTACTTTTGTATTTCTTAAATCTGGACAATTTTCTTTAAATGTTAAGCCTAATACATTTACTGTTGCCCCTTGAACTTCTAAACCTTGTTTTAGTAAGCCTTTAATGACATTAGAGGCAATAAATTTAGACATATTATCATTAATACGACGTCCTGCTAAAATCACTTCTGGATGATGACCAACTTCTTGAGCTTTATGAGTTAAATAATATGGATCTACTCCGATACAGTGTCCACCAACTAAGCCTGGCTTGAAGTTTAAGAAGTTCCATTTTGTACCTGAAGCACGTAAAACTTCATTCGTGTCGATATCTAATTTATCAAAAATTAATGCCAATTCATTCATTAGGGCGATATTTACGTCACGTTGTGTATTTTCAATTACTTTAGCTGCTTCTGCTACTTTAATTGATGATGCTTTATGCACACCTGCAGTAACTACAGAACCATATACGTCAGCAACGATGTCTAACACTTTTGGTGTTTGACCTGAAACAACTTTAGTAATCGTTTCAAATGTATGCACTTTATCGCCTGGATTAATTCTTTCAGGTGAATAACCAACAAAGAAATCTTTGCCACAAGTTAAGCCAGACTCTCTTTCTAATACTGGAACACAGTCTTCTTCTGTCGCTCCAGGATATACTGTTGATTCATATACAATGATTGTATCAGGTGTTAACACTTGACCAACCGTTTCACTCGCTTTAAGTAGTGGGGTTAAGTCTGGCTTATTATTTTTATCAATTGGTGTTGGAACTGCCACGATGATAAAATCAGCTTTTTTCAAATCTTCTGAATTAGAAGTAAAATAAATATTTGTTGCTTTTAAATCTTCTGATGTAACTTCATTTGTTCTATCGTGATTTTCTTTTAATTCTTTAATTCTGTTTTCATTAATATCAAAACCAATGACTTCATGTTTTTTTCCAAAAGTGACTGCTACGGGTAAACCTACATATCCTAAACCTACAACTGCTATTTTTCTATTCATTTTAAATTGCTCCTTTATATATAAAAATAATTTTAATAATAATTAATGTTTATAGTAATCTAAATACCAATCTATAAATTTATTCACACCATCTTGTATAGATGTTTGTGGTTTAAAATCAATATTTTTAAATAAGTCATCTACATTTGCATATGTTTCTGGTACATCTCCAGGTTGTAAATCCATATAATTTTTCTTCGCTGTTTTACCAAGTTTATTCTCAATTGCTTCAACGAATTCCATTAATCGAACTGGACTGTTATTACCAATATTATAAATTTTATAAGGTGCATATGAAGAACTTGGGTCTGGATTAGCACCAGACCATTCAGGATTTGGTTGAGCTGGTTTTTGAATTAAGCGACTAATTGCTTCTACGATATCATCAACATAAGTAAAGTCACGCATCATGTTACCGTGATTATATACATCAATTGTTTCATCATTTACTACTGCTTTAGTGAATTTGAAAAGTGCCATGTCAGGTCTACCCCATGGCCCATAAACTGTGAAGAAGCGTAACCCTGTTGTTGGCAAGTTATAAAGGTGGCTATAAGTATGCGCCATAAGTTCGTTTGATTTTTTAGTGGCAGCATATAAGCTTAATGGGTGGTCAATATTATCTGAAGTTTTAAATGGCTTATTTGTATTTGCTCCATATACTGAACTTGAAGAAGCATAAATTAAATGTTTTACTTCGTGATGACGGCAACCTTCTAATATATTCATAAATCCAACAATATTAGAATCAATATATGCTCTTGGATTTTCTAAACTATATCTTACTCCAGCTTGGGCAGCTAAATTAACTACTACTTCTGGCTTTTCATCTTCAAAAATTTTATTTACCTTCTCATAATTTTCTAAATCAGTTTTATAAAAAGTAAAATGATCTTCACCAATTGATTTTAGTCTGTCTTCTTTCAATTCTACTGAATAATAATCATTGATGTTATCAATACCAATAACATCGTACCCTTGACTAAGTAATTTCTTTGCTAATGTTGAACCAATAAATCCTGCAACACCTGTGATTAAAACTTTCATTAACTACTTACCTCCTTAACTTTTTTTATTGGGACACCAACATATAAACTATTAGCTTCTGTATCTTTATTAACAACTGCCCCTGCCCCAATAACACAACGTCTTCTAATATGACTTCCACCAAGCACTCTAACACCAGCAGCTATCCAAATATCATCTTCTATTATAATTTTCTTAGGTGTCACTTGATTATATTTGATAGGTTTGTCATTATCTTGCCAAGTATGATTTGAAGAAATTAACATAGTATGATTTGCTATCGATACATTATTGCCGATATCAATTTCACCATAAGCATCAACATAGCTAAACGAATGAATACTTACATTATTTCCAATTATTAGATTGTGAATATTTTTTATAACAACATATTTACCAATATAAATATTTGATCCAACTTTTTTCGCATACTTTTGCATGTAAAGTCTTCTATAAATAATAGCTAACAAAGAATCACTTACTGAGAAAACTTCCCATATAAGATTACAAATTGATTTAGGTACAATTTTATATGGAATTTGCACAAGTTTAAGAAAATTATTTAACGTTATATTACTCAATTAACCCCCTCCTTTTAAATTTCAATTTATAATATATATATAATATTGAAGCCACAGGAGTTAATACTACAGAAATTAAAAAATTTTCAATATTTTTAAATTTATATTTAGAATTTAGACCTGTATCAATCCAAGATATATCATATAAAAGATAATTAATTAACTTATCTTTTACAGTCGGTAATTGTTTATGAGCTAATTTTCTATACTCACAATAATTCTCGGCAGATTTAAAGTAATTAGTTTTAACTTTACTACTAATTCCATCCTCTTGGTATTCTACGTACTTAGTATTAATATTAGCTAAGTAGCAGTCATAAAGTTCACTAAATTCAAACCACTGATATGAAGGAGGCATATGCTTTGATGTACCATATTGTGGAAAAGTCATATTTCTAATTATACTTGTTGAGAATACATAACACTTATCGTGTCTAACCTTATATTTATATCTTAAATCTACCCAATTCACCTTTTCAATATTTGGTAATTTTTCTCCAATTACTTCTCCATTTTCATATGTATCTAAAGTAATTAAAGCTTTCATATCTTTGTTTTCTTTAAACTTTGTATTAAAAACTTCTACAGCATTGGGATAAAACCAATCATCACTATCTAAAACAACAAATATCTCACCTTTAGCTGCCTTTAAACCTACATTTGATGCTATATGCTTACCACCATTTTTTTGTTTAATGTAACGGATATTAAATTTTTTTGTATCAAATGTTTCAATCATTTGATATGTATTATCAGTGGATCCATCATCTACAATAAGCCACTCAAAATTATAATCAGTTTGTTCAAGTAATGAGTTATATAGTCTCGGTAATGTATGTGCTCTATTATAAGTCGGAGTAAAAATAGTTAACATTATGCTAACCTCCAATATTTAGTATAGTTTCTAAAAATTCTTGACCTTTATTTGTTATTTCTTGATGCTCACGTTTTAAGTTTTTTTGAATTTTATGATAAACATCTCGATTGTTATATAAATGGTCAATTTTAGTAGCAATGTCATTACCACTCATGTTTACAATAAAACCATTTTCATTGTCTTTTATCTGTTCATATACAGTTGAAAAATTAGTTGCAACAACTGGAATGTTATAGTGTAAAGCTTCATCAATAGTATTGGATTTACCTTCAAACCTTGATGGATGAACTAATACATCCATATTTTTCACAATACTTCCTGTATTAAATTTAAATCCTAATGGTATCAACATATCTTGCAAGTCATTTTTTATAATTTCATCTTGTAACCATTCACCTAATTTACCTTTGCCAACTAAATACCATTTAATATTTAAGTTTTTAGATTTTAGAATTTTAGCGGCTTCAATCATTAAATCTAATCCTTTACCATTATCCAATCGACAAATAGTGCATAAGTTAAAGTGATTAGTATCTAAATTAATTTCTTCACTTGGAATATTTTCATACAGCTTTATTGGCAAACTATTGTAATAAGTAACTGGCTTTATATCAAATATATCTTCAAAAATATCAGAACACATTTTAGAAACAGATAACATACCATTCATCTTTTTAAAATAAAAACGATCAATTGAAAGATCTCTTTTTAGCACTCTATAGTCCGTTCGTATCCAACCAATTTTTTTCTTTGCATTAACATAGTCTTCGATGAAGTAGACAGAATGACCTCCTGAAACGCCGATAGCATAATCATAAGTCTCTTGATTAACTATTTCTTGCCATTTATTATTTATCCAAAATTTTTGCTTGGCTTTCGTATTATTATGCAAATTCAATTGACTTTTAATCATAAAAATAAAAGCATTAAAAACTAATTTAGGAGAAATTAAATTTTTAAGCATATTCCGAATTAAATTATTTTTGTTCAACATAAGTATAGAAAATTTAGAACTAATTGTTTTTACATTAACATATTTAGGTAAATATTTTGTTAAGGTGTCTTCTTGGTTTAATATAATTATGTCAATTTCAGTGTTTGTATCTTTCAATTCATAAATTAAGTTCAACAAACTTTTTTGAGGACCTCCAAAATTAAAGTTGTTGACAACAAATAATATTTTCATAATATACTCCTTAATCTATATTTGAGTTGATTGATATAGATTTTTATCTTTTTTTATATCTTTTATCACATACCATATCCAGTACCAATTATTGTACAATAGTTGAACTAGAAGAAGAGGCAACAATAAGTAAATCAATTTATTATCTACGAATTCTAATAAGACTAATTGTAATAATACTGTTATAATTGCCGACACTAAAAATGACTTGTGGTGTGGAATTAAATTTTTAGTCGCTAAAAAATTAGTGAAAAGCATCTGAATATTATATAAAAATCGATAAATAATAATAACTAATAACGGTAATAAATTTAATAACTTATAATTTGCACCAATAATACTTAAAATAGGGTTGCCTAATAGTACAAATAGTATAAATGCTACAATATTAAATATAGAACTCGTTACCAGCGCTTTTTTAAATAATTGAATTAATTCATCGTATTTATTCTTCACTCTTAAATAATTTAGTTTAGCTAAATAAGTATTGTAATAAGAATTGGATAACATTATGATTAAGGTAACAATTTGATTGATAAAACCAAATTGACCAGACACCTTTAAAGATAAAAAGTATGAGCTTAAAATTATTGGAAAATTAATGATTAAATAATTTGAAATCGATAAAGATCCAGTTCTTAGTGTATTAGGCAATAAATTTTTTAATATTATTTTATCAAATTTAATTTTTAGTTTTCTTTTAGTTTGTTTCGTTTCATTAGAATAATTATAGTACGCTATTGATTGTAAAATACGGTTTACTATTACTGAAGCAAAGTAGGCAATTGAAACCCCTATTAATCCTAATCCAAAAATTAATAGAATAATAGATAGTACCAGTTGTGTACTTTTAGTTATTATTAATATTTGATTATACGTTTTAATAGCACCTATGCCTTTTAATACCGAATTCCAATAAGAAAAGCTAATATTTAAAACAATGGATAACATGTAAAAAAACCAAGAAATAAGCATAGTTTTCATACTTATTTCTCCATTATTAATACTAATCATATACCAAGTGCCAACAGTTATAAATAATGTAAATATAATTGTACCCATTGAAGTATAAATAAATCTTACGGCTGAAATCACTTTAATAAAATATGGAATATTTACTTCAACATTTTTATCTCCTAATACTTCAAAACCTGTACTTTTAATACTCTGTGCCCCCGACCATAAATAACTTATATTTCTAGTTATAATCGTTTGGAAACCAAAATCTATTAACATTGCTAAACCGTACAAAGAAGTAAATGTGTACCAAACTCCTAACTCTGCGGAATTTAAATATCTTAAAATGACTGGTAATAAAATAACATTTATTCCTTGTACCATTAATAAACTTATATAACTCCATATAACGTCTTTTTTACCTATATTCATTACTTTCTCCTCTTAATTATAATTTTTTGATTTAAGAGCTTAATTACTAATAGCACAAGGAAGAAGTTTGTAAAGAATGAAAGTAAAATAGTTGCATTAGACATAAAGAATAATGAAAATTTAACACATAAATATGCATACACATATAGGCTAAACACAGATGTACTTTTATAAATATTCTTATCCAGTAACATCACTATAAATAAAGTTATAACTGAAAATATTGGCGCCAATATTGGTCCAAAATATAAATAGCCTTGTCCTAAAAGAGGTAAAATTTGATCGTTCATTCCTACTCGTTTATAAAACATATTGTTGAAACTTTCGATAGCACTCTGAAAATTTGTAAAATATTGATTTATAAATACTACCGAATGAGTTAAATCTCCTAATATTGCATAATAGCTAAAAGGTTCATAAATATGCGAAGTCTCCACAGAATGAGCAATATTTGAAAGACCTGAAAAATAAATCTGTATATCTGTATTAAAGTTTTCAAGTGTTCCAGCAGAATGATACAAACCTCGTCCTGTTACAATGTTCGTACTTTGCTTTAATAATGTTGATACTATCACAATTAATAAAACTAAGACCGAAGATAAAGCAGTAATTATCTTTCTATAATTTTTATATAATATATAAATAGTGAATAATCCTGTTATTAAAGGAATAATAATACTAGACCGACTTGTACCTACAATAAATGATGCTGATATCATAATTATAATTAGAGATACAAATAAATAGAAAATGTTCGGTCGTTTTTCATAAAATTTATAAACAATATTTAATATTCCAATAGTTAAAACAATTTGTGCTAACTGTACTAATAAAGCTACTAGACTGACATTTGCTAATTCATCATTATTTAATTGCGAAGCAGACCAAATGAATGAATATCTTCCAATAGAAGATGGATCTCTTAATGCTAATGCTAATACTAAAATTACAAATAACCATCCAAATAGGTTGGATTTTGATTTTACATTATCAAATTCTACTTTATTAGAATAAAAGTATTTATGAAATATACCAAATATCATAAATAAAATAATCATTTCATATATCATTAAATATATTGCGTGACTTTGCGTTGACAACCCTATTGGTGTACCAATTTGAATATTAGATCCATATATTGACATGAGCAAGGGCGACACGATATATCTTAACAACATTGTAAAATTTAGTACTGTTATACCTAAGTTATTAAACATATATCTACTAAAAGACGGAAAAATTAAAAATAAACAAAGAAAAATTAAAGGTAGAAGTATTAAGTTATTAGGAATATGCTCTTTAGTTCCTAATACTGAAACTATACTTATAAAAGATAAAAATATTATTACGCTTCTATAAAACTTTATCATAACTAATACTTCCTATTCGCTAGATTAATTAAAGTATCTTTAATGCTATTTTGATGTAAACATAAATAGTTAATAGTTTTCTCAAGCTCTCCTTTTGGAGGCGTCGTTGTTTTTCCTCTATAAATTTTTTCATACACTTGTTCCGAATGAATTTCGTTTTCGTTTAGTAATTCTTCATATAATTTTTCTCCTGGACGAATTCCCGAAAATTCAATTTTTATTTCATCTTCAGATTTACCACTTAATCGGATTAAATTTCGCGCTAAATCAACTATCTTTACTGGTTCTCCCATATCAAGTACGAAGACTTCTCCACCTTGTGCTAATGCACCAGCTTGTAGTACTAGTCGTGATGCTTCAGGAATCGTCATAAAATAACGAGTCATATCTGGATGCGTCACTGTGACAGGTCCTCCAGCTGCAATTTGTTTTTTAAATAATGGAATAACAGATCCTCTTGAACCTAAAACATTTCCAAATCGCACAGCTACAAAATCTGTCTTACTATTTTCATCATTGAGACTTTGTACGACCATTTCAGCCATACGTTTAGATGCTCCCATGACATTTGGAGGATTTACAGCTTTATCAGTTGAAATCATGACAAATTTTCTTACACCAGTTTTTTTAGCTGCTGTTGCTACATTTCTAGTCCCAAGCACATTATTTTTAAATGCTTCAGTTGGATTGTATTCCATGAGTGGCACATGTTTATGTGCAGCTGCATGATAAATCGCATAGGGATGATACTTATCAATAATATCTTGAATACGTTCTCCATCTTGTACATCTGCAATGACTGGAATAATTTCAATATTATCTTTATACAATTTCGTTAGCTCTTGATAAATTAAATAAATACTATTTTCACCGTGTCCAAGTAATATCATTCTTTCTGGTTCAAATTTACATACTTGTCGACAAATTTCAGAACCTATAGACCCGCCGGCTCCAGTGACTAATATGGTTTTATGCGTTAATTCTTTTGAAATCATGGCCATATCTAACTCTACTGGTTCTCTTCCTAGTAAATCTTCAACTTCTACACGTTTTAATTGGTTAACCTCTAATTCTCCAGATAATACAGACTCTATACTTGGCATTTTGAAGATATCAACCCCAGTACTGTTACATAGATCAGTGATTTCTTTCAATCTAGATGGTGAAAGCGTAGGTATAGCAATGATAATTCTTTTAATTCGATACTTTTCTACTAGATTAGGAATATCTTCAATTGTGCCCTGTACTTTAACTCCTCCAGTAATAGCTAAATTACGCTTTTGTGGATCATCATCTACAGCTAAGACAGGTTCTAATCCCATATCGGGACTTCGTAACATTTGTCTTATTAATAGTGATCCACCGCGACCTGCGCCTACAATTAGTGTTGGTTTTTTCTTTTTCCGTTTTCCTACTAAAAAACCACGTGCGATTCTCCATGAAATTCTCGATCCTCCTATAAGAATCAGGTGCATCATCCATGTGATTAAATACAATCTAAAAAATGGTGGATGCCCTGTAAAAAGAGGTACAATAATTATTGTGGCAACAATTGAACATGTTACCGCTTCAACGATAATCAATAATTCATTCACGCTCGCATATTCCCAAGCGCGATGGTAAAGGTTAAATATGTATGCAAATACATGATGTGAAATCAGTAATATAATTGAAGTAAATATTAAAATTTTCTTTGAATAGCCTTCAAAATATGGCTCTAATATGCTGTAACAAATAAATACAGACAATGTTACAATAATTGAATCTATAATAATTAAAGTTAAAAGCCGTCCTCTTGCACTTAATTTATCCAACTTAACTCTCCTCACTTAGAATGTGAAATTTGATTAAAATAAATTAAAAAATTTTTTCTGTGTATATTCTTGAGTTGGCTGTTTTTTTGGTACATCTTCATTATCTATAATAAATTTCGCATTATTCATTAAATTATGAATGTCTTCATGATATTTTTTCAACTTTCTTTCTTCAAATAGACGATTCATAATGAAAGGTCTTTTTTCCACATGGTGTGCATCTGAGGCAACAAAATGTGTTAAGTTATTTTCAATCATATCTATACATTTTTTTTGCGTCTTCTTCCCATGATGCCCCATTAGTGAAGCCGTTGTTAACTGACTTAACGCTCCTGCATTAATTAATTCGTAAAGAACATCTAAATTGGCACTAATTTCTTTATTTCGTTCAGGATGCGCAATGATTGGCACATAGCCTTTCGATTGTAATTCAAAGAATAAACGTCCAGTATAATGAGGCACGTGCCCTGACGGTAATTCGATAAGTAAGTACTTAGAATGATTCAAACCAATAATTTGGTTATTCTCTAGTTGTGGTAAAATTTGGTCACTTATTCTTACCTCTTGTCCAGGATAGATATTAATTCCTATATCTTTAAATTCATCGATACTCAATACTTCATCCATTTTAGGTACGATGTCTTCATAATAATTATCAAATTGTGGACTTAAATGATGAGGAGTTGCGATAATATCTGTAACCCCTTCATCTTTAGCCTGCTTTAATAAGGCAAGTGTCTCTTCTTTGCTTTGAGATCCATCATCTAAACCTATAAGGATATGATTATGTATATCAATCATGATTTAGAATCCTCTCCATAATAATAATAATAATTAGAAGATTTTTCTTGAGCGGTTTTATTTAAAATTGCACCAATAACGTGTCCGTCTGCCTGTTCAACGAGTTGTTTAGCCTTTTTAACTTCATTTCGATTGTTTTTCTGAGCATCAATAATTAACACACAATTTGGCACATATTGTAAAAATACTTGTGCATCTGTAACAGAAATGATTGGTGGCGTATCAATTAAAATAAAATCGTATTCCTTTTGTAAATGTTCAAAAATCTTTTTAAACCTTTCAGAAGCTATTAATTCTGAAGGATTTGGTGGAACAGGACCAGATGACAATAAATCTAAATTCTTCACCCTTGTTGATCGAATTGATTTATCATAATCTGAGTTGCCAATAATTAAATTTGATAACCCATCATAATTTGACTCTTGAAAGTGATAATGTTGCGTAGGTTTACGCATATCTCCATCGATAATTAATGTTTTATATCCAGCTTGCGCATAAGTGATCGCAACATTCGCAGACACAATACTTTTCCCAGCTGCCGGTTTTTCTGAAGTAATCAATACACTTTTAATTTCTTCAGCATTTGAGAACATAATATTAGAACGTATACCCCTTAATTTCTCACTCACAATCGACTTAGGTTTATCTTCAACATACAAAGGTGTATTTAAAGCCTTTCTTTTCTCTTCTTTTCGCTTAGCCATAAATCTTTCTCCTTATTTTAGTTTTGGAATAGAACCTAGTACAGGAACATTCAATTCTTTTTCCACATCTTCTTCAGATTTAATACGTTTATCTAATATTTCTTTTAAAACAACTATTACTATTGCTATAACTAGTCCTAATAACAATCCACCTACTATATTAGTAGTCGTTTTAGGAGATACTTTCTTTGAAGTTCCATTTGCTTTTGAAAGAATCGTTACATTATCAACACTCATAATTTTTGGTATTTCTTTTTTGAAAACATTAGCTACATCATTAGCAATTTTTTCCGATTTCTTTTCACTATTTGCTCTCACACTAACATTTAAAATTTGCGATTCTGCTTCCGTATTAACTGAAATCATCTTACTTAATTTAGTAGACGAGTAATCTTTTTCTTTTTTTGCAACTTTATCTAGAATTCTTGGACTTTTTAAAATTTCTGAATATGTATTAACTAATTGAATATTACTTTGCACTTGTTGAGCCATCATATCTTTATCTTTTTCTTTTTGATTTACAAGTACTTGTGTCGAAGCTTCATATTTCGGTTGAGCTATCAAAAATGTGTAAGTTAAACTCAATAACAAAAAAATTATTGGTAAAATCAAAAATATCATCCAATTCTTTTTTATTATTTCCCATATTCTTGTAAAATCTAATGTATTTTCCATAACATCCTCCATTTTTTTAATTCATTAATCATTTTATATTTTTAAAAAGCTTTTTACAATATTATATAAAAGTATTTTCTATTTTTTCATAATTTTTAAATAAATCCTTACGTTCCATATTATTACTTTAATTTAAATAAATATTTAATATGATGTAAGTATCATATGAATGATTGTATTTTTCTTGACAATCAAAACTATTATATATTACAGATCAGACATTATTTGTCCTCAGTAATGATTTGCTTCGCATTAAATAAATTATATTCAACTTCATTTATTAAAATTTAATAATTTTTATGTCTATTTAAGACATATAAAAAGCCAAGAGATTTTCATTTAAGAAAACCTCTTGGCTACATTTATTAATATTCAATATTTGGCATTTCGTTTACTTTGTTTTGATATTTTTTGAAAGCAATATAGCCTACAAAACCAATAATAGTTGTAACTAAAAGTTTTTTCATTATTGTCACTCCTTTTAATTTTTAGCATACATTAGATTTGTTTTGTCAAAAAACAAGTCTAGACTAAATCTATTATACACTCATTTGGTATTATTTTTAAAGTCAATCGAACAAATTGCGTTATATTTATGTCATTTTAGAGAAGGGATTGACAATAATATTTAATTTTTCATCACAAATACACAAATATATATCGCAACAAACTCTAAGAAAGTAAAAAGATAAATATATTTTAAATTTAGCTTTTCTTTAAGTGGTACCTCCCAATGTGGATACTTACGTTCATAATATACATTTTGAACAAAAAACATTCCTAAACCTAATGGTACATAAGTAATCATATTTTTATACTTTGAATCTAACTCTATGTCACTAAGAAAATACTTAATTATTACTTGTAATATAATCACAATGACTAAGAGGAGTAGTATGCGAATCATTTTATTAATCGTACTCCTTTCACAAATAATATAAGAATGGCTTGTAATAATACCATAAGCATAATAAAAATAACACTTTTTAAATCGATGGCATCAAACACTTGATGCGTAATCGTTAATGGTCGTGTAATCAGATAAACTGTATGGAATCTTAAAAAACGTCCAACATATATGCCTATCCCATTTAGAAACATTAAACTCAGTACTAAGCATCGATTAAGCCATATATTAGAAGTAAAATGTTCTAAGCTGATAAATATAATGATCATACAATAGATTGCAAAAAAGACACCTGCCAGTAAATACGCAAACGCAAACCATTCAATTAAATTTAAACTGACTAAGAAATTGAATTTAAAATTATTAAGATGGATTAAGTCTGTAACCATATAGAACGTATTGGGAACTAATAGTATAAAAATAAATGCAAATACAATAAATAAAGGCCACTCTTTAGTTTCCTTTGGTTTAAATAACTTTAAAAGCAAGCAAAGCTCTAGAGGAATATAGGCTAAGAATAGATTTAATATCATAAAGTTAAGTATTCGCGGTACAAACAATGAAATAATAAAAAGCACTATAAAATAAATTCTTGCGATATAACGTGGTGCCACATTCTACACTACTTTCTTTCTATAAATGAAATAAGGTTAGAAAATTAAAACGCTAACATGTGATATCTTAACATTCTACTTTACTCTAACCTCTTCTATATTAAAACATATACTTTCGAATTGCATTATTTATGGCTATCGCAAAATGATCCATTGTTGATGTCCAATTTTTTCATTTTTTACGTGCTTTTAATAAATAACCGTTATGAGTGAAAAATATTTATTAACAGTCTAGTATTAATTCTAATTGAACGCCTTAATATTTTATATTGTAATCTACAATATTATTGGGTTTTATTACTGTCAAATATCCTATCGTACGTTGTACATTAACTGTAAATATCTTTAATTCTTTTGAAATAAGTTGAATTAACTTTTCATCTTTATTGATCATAGACAGTATATTTTCTCCTTAAAATTGTATAGAAACAGCTGAACTGTCGATGTACATCAGTTCAGCTTCTTTTTTAAGATTCTTTTTCATCTTTTAAATGTTTAATATCTTGAAAGCCTTCTCGATAATTCGATAATTCTTCCATAATCGCATACCAATCTTTTCCAACTTTTTGGAACGTTTGTTGCATTAATTTATCTTGTGCTTTATTTAATTTCTCTACTAATTTACTTCCTTTAGGTGTTGGAAATAATTGTTTTACTCTGCGATCTTCTTCAGATTGTTGTTCAATGATTAAGCCTTCTTCTTTTAACTTCTTCAATGTCGCGTGAGACCCTTGCTTTGATATTTCTAACGTGTTTAGTAACTGCTTAATCGTAATACCAGGCAATTTATTGATAAAAAATAAAAAGCGATGGTGTTGTCGACTCATATCATATTTTTCGATAATTTCATCTGCAGTCGTCACAAACGTTTTATAAGCGAAATAAAATAGCATGTGCTCATAATCATTTTTATTTCGATCCATATTCATTCGTTCCTTTTCAAAGACATTATTAATTATTATAGTAAATTTTCTAACGACTTTCATCAAAAGGTCAATAATATTGACTTTATTTATAACCAGGCTTATCCTATATATGTAAACAAAAGCAATATAAAGGTGGATTTGAATATGAAACAACGTGTAGGACAATATTTAATGGATGCAGTACATGAAGCAGGAGTCAATAAAATATTTGGTGTGCCAGGAGATTTTAACCTAGCATTTTTAGATGACATCGTAAGTCACGAAGGCGTTGAATGGGTTGGAACAACGAATGAACTAAATGGCGCTTATACCGCTGATGGTTACGCACGTATGAACGGACTAGGCGTACTCGTAACAACATTTGGTGTTGGAGAATTAAGTGCCGTCAATGGTATTGCAGGTTCATATGCAGAACGTGTTCCAGTCATTGCTATCACAGGCGCACCAACAAGAGCTGTTGAAAAGGCAGGCAAATATGTGCATCACTCTTTAGGTGAAGGACGCTTTGATAGCTATCGACACATGTTTGAACCGATTACAACAGCACAAGCCTATATCACGCTTGAAAATGCAACAACTGAAATCCCTAGAGTAATCAATGCAGCGCTTCAAGAACGTCGTCCAGTACACATTCACTTACCTATTGATGTGGCTATGTCAGACATTGAAGTTGAACAACCATTCAAAGTTGAAAACGCACCTCAACAAGATGTATCTCAATATATAGATATGGTGGCTGATAAATTACGTTCAGCTCAACAACCATTAATTATTGCAGGTCATGAAATCAATAGTTTTCATCTACATGATGAATTAGAACAATTTGTCAATAAAACGAATATTCCAGTTGTTCAATTATCGTTAGGTAAAGGGGCATTTAATGAAGAAAACCCACACTATATGGGTATGTATGATGGGGAAATTGCTAAAGATGACATTAAAGATTATGTCAATCATAGCGATGCTATTTTAAATATTGGTGCCAAATTAACTGATTCAGCCACTGCAGGCTTTTCATATCAATTTGATATTAACGACGTGGTCATGATTAATCATCGTCTATTTAAATTAAACGATACGAGTGATACAGAAATTGCATTGCCTGAATTCTTAGAAGCGTTAAGTACGATAGATTATACAAATAAACAGTCATTCCCTTCTTATCAACAACCAAAATTAGGTAACTATGAATTAACTGATGATACGTTAACTCAAGATATTTACTTTAAAATGATGCAAGATTTTATTGGCAACAATGACGTATTAATCGCTGAACAAGGGACATCCTTCTTTGGGGCTTACAGTTTAGCTTTACCTAAAAACATGTCATTTATTGGTCAACCTTTATGGGGGTCAATTGGTTACACATTACCAGCTACATTAGGTGCCCAATTAGCTAACCCACACCGTCGTCATATCTTATTAATTGGTGATGGGTCATTCCAATTAACTGTTCAAGAATTATCAACAATGATTCGCCAAGATATTAAACCTGTGATGTTCTTAATTAATAATGATGGTTATACTGTTGAACGTCTCATTCATGGTATGGAAGAGTCCTATAATGATATCAACATGTGGGATTACAAAGCATTACCCAACGTATTTGGTGGAGATAGCGTGAAAGTCCATGATGTTAAAACTTCAAAAGATTTAAAGGCTGTCTTCGATGAAATAAACGAAGATCAAGAACACATGCACTTCACTGAAGTGACGATGAAGTGGGATGATGCACCACAAACATTGCGAGATATTTCCAAAGCTTTTGCAAATCAAAATAAATAAACTGTATAACAGAAAAGCTTTTATATAGATAAATCAAAAGCGACTGTATGTGTCATTTACACATGTACAGTCGCTTTTTTTTATAAACTTTTTTCATTTAAAAATGTTCGATCGATTACATCTTTTGTAATATCCTGTAAATGTTTGATATTCCATTCACTGTCTGAATCATACTGTAGTCCATGTTTCTGTGCTAATTGTGGTGTGTAATCATCTAGATTGTAAATATTAAAATGTTGTCGTGTTTGTTTATTGGTAGGACGTGCTTGTTCGTAATGATTGACCATGCTTGTCCATTTAACATTGTCTAAATGTACACCTTTAGGTTCTTTTACTACATCGAAGTTTATCCTTCCTAACAATTGATTATTTTCATCTCCACTATACTGTCCATTTAAAAAATTACCTAAAGAATAGACTACCAACGTTTTATGATGATGGTTTTTTGCTTTAACCCACTTTACTGGTTGAATCACATGTGGATGCGTACCAATAACGACGTCTACGCCTTCATCTGCAAATAATTGAGCGTACTTTTTCTGTGTTTTATTTGGTGTATGGTGATTTTCATTTCCCCAATGTGCCGACACCATCACTACATCGCTTTGTTGTTTTGCCTTTCGTATATCCCGTTTAATAGTTGCTTCGTCAAACGTTTTTACTGTATATGGATAATTTGAGACCATATCATTTGTTCCATATGTATAACTTAATACACTGATTTTCACGCCATTTTTAGAAATGGTATGTACACGATTCGCCTCTTTTTTCGAATTGTATATTCCTGTAAACAATACGTTATGATCAAATTTTTCCCAAGTCTGTATATGATTTGTAACCCCTTGATCTCCTTGATCTAAGGAGTGATTATTTGCACCATTAATCACATCGAACCCTGTTGCAACAATGTCACTTGCTACCTGACTAGGTGTGTTGAATCGTTTAAATCCTGAAAATGGAATATCATCCCCACCAAGTGGAGACTCTTGATTGACAAAAGCTAAGTCAGGCCTAGCTATGTCTTTCTTTATATTAGAATACATTGGTTTAAAGTTATATGTACCATCTGAATATTGTGCATCATGATAGACGACAGGATGAATTAAATTATCTCCTACTGCCACAACGGAAACTTTTGTACTATTGTCCTCAACAAGCGCCATGCCACATATCAGCGAAAATACTAGAAAAATAACGATCGAGGTTATGTAATATCTGTACACTAAACTTACGCTCCTTATTGATTTAGAGTAGCTTCTTTTATATTCACGAAAAACCTAAAATAATTAATACTTGTCATTATTTTAAAATACTCAAAATAATAACTCAAATTAGTTTATGAATTAAAAAAAGTAAGAAATAGAAAAAGTATCTATTTCTTACTTTTTGGTTATCTATCCTTACTAGATGTATCAACATGTTTGATGGGTTGATCGATGGCATTCGCTAATTTGAAAGTTTAGTTTTAACTGTAGTGTTAATTGGTTACTTAACTTTATTCGTTGTAGGTATTGCTGGTTTTGTCTATACCATTTTAGCTATTCTTGCAATGAATAAAGGCGAAGATTTTGTTGTTCCATTTACGATTGAAATCATTAAATAAAACGAAATATCCCTTTGTGACGTATCATCACAAAGGGATATTTTTTTATTCCTCTACTAACCATTCAATGGTACGTGCAATGGCTTTGTCCCAAAAAGCATAATCATGTTCCCCAGGTCCTTCTTCATATTTATAATTGATACCTTTTTCATCTAAATATTTCATAAATCGTTGATTATCATCATATAAGAAGTCTTCTGTGCCACATTGAATAAAGAGTTCTGGAAGTGTTGCGTCTTTATCAACCGCTTCATCCACTAAGTGATAGGTATCTAACTCTGTACCTTTAATTTTTAAAGCTTCACCGGCAATGGCTTTGGGATCAAAGTCATTCCACTCAATATCGAGTAATGATTGTATATCACATACCGCTGACAATGGCGCTGCTTTAGAAAATAAATGACTTTGAGTTAAAGCGAATTTTATTGTTCCGTAACCCCCCATTGAATGACCTGCAATAAAATTATCTTCTCTTTTTTTAGATACTGGTAACACTTGATGTGCATAATTGTAAATTTCTAATATATAGTCATAGTAGCTATGACCAAAAGCCATATTCGCATAGCCACTGTGATCTGCATTCGGCATAATCACTGCTAACTGATGTGCTTCTGCATAACGTTCAATACTCGTTAGTCGCATATACGATGTCGCATCACTTGATAGACCATGGAGCAGTAATAACATTTTTAATGGTTTTACAGGTTCATGTTGTTTAAAAAAGCTATCGTCTTCTGGAACGATGGCTGTAAACGATTGATTCATCCCAATCGTAGGTGATTTATAATTAATAGTCATAAATGCCATATTGTTTCGTCCTTCCAATTTATAAGTATGATATCTATTTTACACTTTTTGTAGACTAATGGAATGTTTTTTAATATAAAAAGACGCTAGCCAAATGACTAACGTTTTTGATTATAACTTGTTTCACGTGAAAACATTATATATCTTCTCTAAATAAAGGTTGACTCATACATCTTGGACCTCCGCGACCACGTACTAATTCACTGCCTTTAATTTCAATCACTTTAATACCTTTGTCACGTAATAATTGATTAGAGACATAGTTTCTATCGTATGTCACCACAACGCCTGGGCGAATACATAATGTATTAGATCCATCGTTCCACTGTTCTCTAGCACCGTCTATGACATCTCCATTGCCAGTAGGTATCAATTCTACGTTATCTACACCTAATGCATTGGCTAACGTTTCTCGTAGCTGTCTAGAGTGTGTAATTTTAATATCATCTTTCATTTCATCTTGCTCAATTGTAAAGATATTCATGTGATTCTCTTCTTTAAAAATAGCTGCATGCACTGTAAATTTGTCATAATCAATCATTGTAAATACAGTATCTAGATGCATAAATGTACGACTATTAGGTATTTCAATCGCAAGTACTTTTTTAAATGTAGTATAGTCGTCTTTAAATATATTTCTTGCTAGTCGCTCAATGGCTTCAGCTGATGTACGTTCTGAAATACCGATAGCTAATACGTCTTTAGAAAGCACAAGCTCGTCTCCGCCTTCGATGTTAAACGGTGATGTACGATCAAGCCACACTGGTATATCTGCATCTTTAAAACGTGGATGATATTTTAGAATATATGTCATAAAAATAGATTCACGACGTCTTGCGCGCCAATACATACGATTGATCGACATACCTCTACCAATACTCGCTTGTGGATCACGTGTAAAATATAGATTAGGCATTGGATCTAAATAAAATGGATAACGATCGTTTAAATATTCAACGAGATGCGTTGTTTCAAGTTGAATTTCTTCTTTTCTTATACCTGCCATTACTTTTTCAATCAGTGCTTGATTGGATAGCTTTGAAAAATAATCTTTAATTTCTTTCTCATGACCTAAAATTGTTTTTTGAGATTCTGATAAAATATCATCAATCAATTGCTGTCTTATATCTTCATTTTCAATCGCTTCAGCAGCAAGTTGTTCTAGATAAACGACTTCTACCCCTTCACTTCTAAGTGTTTCTGCAAATTGATCATGCTCTTCTTGCGCCACTTTTAAATACGGAATATCATCGAATAATAGTCCACTTAAATGGTCAGGCACTAAATTTTCTAATTCTTTACCTGGACGTTTTAAAAGTACTGTTTTTAATGTACCGATTTCATTATTAACTTGAATTGGCCCCTTTGTCATTTGTATTCCTCCTTCAAGTAAATGGTATATTGATATGTCATTATCATGGAGTAGCGGTTCAAAATATACATTTCATGTATATAGTTCTATCGTAGCATTAAATGTTAATTTCCAATAATAAAATCTTTTAATTATTGATTAAAAGAGGATTTTAAAATTTCAACTTGAAATAGCTTTATATAATCATTTAATATTTATTCGCCTATGTGTATAAAAAATGATTGAAGCGAATACGTTCACTTCAATCACCCATTTAATTCATTGCTTGTTGTACTGTACTATAGCCTAATACGACTCTATCTACTTTACCTTTATTAACATCAAACCAAACTGTCATACCATTTTGTTTAGGTTGATAGTAATAAATACCTGTTGTGTTGTTGTTACCATTATCAATTTTTTGTAGCTCTTTACTATATACTTTTTTAAGTTGTGTTAATGAAAGTTGACCTTTGACTTCCATATCTAATAACGAGGCAGTTTTACCATCTTTAGATACATTTCTGAAGTATTGATCATATTTCAATACCGATTTATTAGATGTTGTCGATTTAATTTTAATGCCATTAAATTTAACATTTTCAGCTTTAATCGCATTTTTAAAATGTTTATCTAATACGAATGAAGCATTTTGACCCGCATAACCATCATAGTTGTAATATGATGACGTTGCTGCGTGGGCAGTCGGTTGTTGAACAAGTGCACCTGTGACGCTAGCACCTAATAGTGTACTAAACGCTATTGTCGTAGCTATACATACTTTTGTTATCTTTTTCATATGCGTCTTCCTCTTTCTCTTTAAACTACTCATATCATACTTCATTACTCTTATCTATACAATCTTTATAGTAATTAGCTATCTATTTAAATATTTTTTTATAAAATTGTGGTATACTATAATTAGGAGTAATAGTCCTATTCACTCCTTCACAAAATGTTATATTACATAACAATACTAGGCCACGAGTTTACTTCCCCTTTGTTAAACTTGTGGTCTTATGATATATAAATTCATTATTTTAATTTTTAAATATAAAATTTATTTATATTATAAGAAATCACTTCAAAAACGCGAACGTATGTTCTATAATATAATCGAGGTGGTTTTAATGATTCCTGATCAATACAAACATGAAACAGATTATCGCAACATTCCTAGAGAATATTTAGACACTAACATCCCACAAGGACGTGGCATGATTAAGTGGGCACCTTTTGCAGTGATGCCTGAACAGTATGAACGCATAAATGCTTTTATAGAAAATCAAAATAAAATAACAATGCCCTCTTTGTCGGATGATCAATTCAATATTCTGAATCAACGATTAATTGAAAAATATACAACGCATCAACTCGCTATGATTAGTTATTTTAGAAATGGTACGATTCATTCTATTGCAGCTTATATTAAACGTATTGATACTTTAAAGCGGTATATTACAATTAGTAATGAAAATGGCTCACAAACAATGCAACTCAAATTTGCAGTATTATGTTACATTGAATAATAAAAAAGAGCGGAAATTGAACTCAATTCCGCTCGTATTTATCATTTATTTACTTGTTGTGACACCTTCATACCCAATATCTACTTCTACTGTTCTTCCATGTGTGATAACAAAAGAAACAATTAATCCATCTTTCTTAGGTTGATATTCGAAAATACCACTTTTTTTATCACTTGGAGTACCTTTTACTTTTTTAAAATCTGAGCCATACGCTTTTTTCAATTGATTATATGTCAAATCCCCTTTAACACTAAATTGAACTTTATTCGCCTTCTTGCCATCTTTACTTACACCAGTAAATGTTTGGTTATATTTTTCAAGTTTTTTATTACTATGCACTTTTTCAAATTTGATTCCATTCATTGTTACATTTCCATATTTAACTGCTTTAATAAACTGTTTATTTGTTACAAATTTTGCGTCTTTATCTACATACCCGTTATATACATAATATGGTTTTGTAGCTGCATGCGCTGTATCCTCGATTGGTAAAACAGTTGTACTTACGCCTAACACTGTCCCAAATGCTAAAGTAACTGATGCTATAGATTTAACTATTTTATTCATGATTGTCCTTCTTTCTCTAATGGATTTTTATTTCACTATTATTATCTCATACTCTTTATCTTAATTCACTGTACTTTAGATGTATCTATCACAGAATTATGTGAATAAAATGTAATATGATTGGGTTATATAAATACTTCCTATTTGTTGAACTTTGATTATAATAAACTAAAGAAATGAATTAAAAATGGAGGACTATCATTTGAAAAAAATATTAGCAACTATAGTCATTATATTACTTGTTGTGGCATTAGGATGCTCAATCTTTTTTGCAGCCACTCATTCCAATCAATCCGACTCAAATCAAACACAATCTACTAAAAAGAAAGATAAAAAAGAAACTACTGCTGAAAGTCATACAGTTCAATCTAATGAAACAAGTCAGTCTGACAATGGCACCACTGCGCAATCTGAGTCAACAAGTCAATCAATACAAGAGGACCAACAAGCGACACAACGTCACTCTACTGTTCAAACTACACAGCCAAAAACAAGTGAATCATCAACTACGTCACAATCACAACATCGTTCAGAAAGTAACACGTCAAAACAACCCACATCTCAAAGCACAGAAGAAAAACCATCTTCAGAGCAAACATCAACTGAACAACCCTCAACAGAACAAAAACCTTCATCACAACAAAGCACGCAGTCTTCAACTGAAAGTCACACTAATCGTAGTAGTGAATCTAATAACAAATCTAATTAAAAATAATAGCCTGACTGATAATGATGTTTCATTATCAATCAGGCTCTTTTATTTTCTATTCTGTTACTTTACTTTCTTCTACACGTTTTGCAATTTTAGTCATAATTGGATCTAAGAATGGTTTAGCAATAAATCCAATTAAGAAGAAACCAAGACCGAAGAGCCCAAATATAATTAATTTTGTAATTAAGATTTCTGGTACAATACCACCTACAACTTCACGTAAACAATCAATTAAGTACGTAAATGGTAAGTAAGGTGAAATGTTTTGGAAGAACTTAGGTAGTGTAACTACTGGGAAGGTACCGCCACCGCCTGCAATTTGTAATACTAAAAGAATGATGGCTACCGCTTTACCTGGGTTACCCAATATAGATACACACGTATAAACAATGGTATTAAACACAATTGCACCAAATAATGCAACGAGTACAAAGAGCAATGGTGATTCTACTTGCGCATGAAGTAAGAATAAGTCACCTGTTGTAACAATGAGGGTTTGTAATACACCCATCAAGATAAAGAACATTCCTTTACCAAGATATTCTTGCCGTTTCGTTAACTGATCTGCTAATTCTTCATGTTTGTTATGCACAGTTAATAAACTTACTAATAATAAGGCACCTACCCAAATAGATAATGCTGTATAGAATGGTGTCATCCCTGAACCATAATCTCTGACTGGGAAAACATCAACAGTTTTCTTATTAATTGGGTTTGCGATAACATCTGCTTGTTTTTTCAAATCATTTTTTAGACTATTAACCAGCTTATCTACTGCATCGTCATCGTCCAATTGATTGAATATATCATTAGCCTTATTTAAATCTCTTTCGATGCCAGGTAATTTTGTTTGTGCAAAGTTCGCTAAATTCGCTAAAGCTTCTTTTGCTTTTGGTTGATTCTCATCTAATAAATCTACTGCATTATCATACTTATCAAATAATGTTGGTAAGTTAGCATTAACAGTAGCTGTTGCATTCGCAAGACGTTGTTCTAAATCAGGTAAATCATTACGTACAAAGTCTGCAGCTTTTGCTACATTTTTTCTTACTGTTGGGAAGTAATTTTTAGCAGTTTGAGTTGCTTCAATATATCCCGCTTCAAGTGATGGTAATTCACTTTGAAGTGTTGCAATACGAGTTTGACCATTACCTACAATATCTTGACCTGCTTGAATCACTTGATTAATCGTATTTAATTTAGATTGCACATCTGATAATACAACTTGGCCTTCACTTAATTGTTTTGTAATATCATTAGAAACTACAAGTAAACGATGATTTAAATTATCTTTAATGTAATCTCTATAACTACCTAAACCAGAATTTAAAGCTGGCAAGCTTCTTAATACATTAATAGACTCCGCACTACCTTTACCACCACTTGATAATGCATCAATCAATTGGTTAGTAGAACGTAACGTATCATTAATACGGTTATTGGTACTTTCGATTCGTTTAATTTGTGGTGCTAAATTCACATGTTCACGTTGTTGTAATTCTTTTAATACATCAATCAATTGTTGATTGTATTTTGAAGTGTTTTCTAAACGTCCTTTAATATTTCGAAGCATGTCATTATATTCTGTTGGACGATTAGAGGCAATAACACCATACGTTATATCTCTTAATGCTTTTACATCAGATTGTGATGCCTTAGCTTGCTTATCCGCATTTGAAGATAATGCAAGTAATGCTTCAGCAAGTCCACTATTCATTGATTTAACATCTTCATTCGAAAGAATCTGACCATTAGGTAATTGATCATTATTCGAACTATTACTTAGTTTTTGAATCGTATATTGAGGCATACCGTTGTCATTAGTTGTCGCACTTTGTTGTCGTAAATTATTATTCACATTACCATTAACGGCTTGTGCTCGCCTAGTTGCCTCTTGATAATCCCCAACACGTTGTTTAGCCATACCTAAATAACCTTGTGCATCGTTAAGTTGTTGATTCGCTAAGTCTAATCCTTGACTCGCAATCTCTACCCCTCTATTAATTTTAGGGAATGTCTGAGGAATATCATCTGCTGCTACATTCACTAATTTCTGAATGTTAGGCATATATTCATTCAATGCGAGAATTAGTTTCGCTTTTTGATTTAAAGAAGGAATCGCTGCATTGACGTCATTTAATTTTTGTTGAGCATTTAAAATATCATCTTTATAGTTATCTAAATCACGGAATTGATTCGCATATTGATCAAGCTGATCTTGATGATCATTAAGATAAACAATTCTATCTGCAATTTTATTCAATTTAGGTAAAGATTGATGGGCAGCATAGACTGCATTTTTAATTTTATCGATAGTTGGTACTTCGTCTTCAATTTGAAGACCTACTTTATTTGCTTCTTTCAATAATGCTTTCGTTACAGTAGTATTAAATTGTTTATTGGCTTCATCAACAATAATTGTCGAACCGGTATCAGTCATTTTAGGGGCGACAGCATTAATTTTTTGGTTCACTTTATATGTAATATCTGCTTTTTCCGGATGTTTACGAAGTGTTCCCGTAATTTGATGTGTAAATTTCTTAGGTATATAAATTCCTGCATAATATTTACCCATTCGTATTTCATGATCTGCTTTCTCCCGACTGACAAATTGCCAATCAAATTTATCATTGTTCTTCAATGTGTCTTCGAGCGTATTACCTACATTAATTTTCTTACCTCGAATTTTATCGCCTTGGTCTTCGTTTACAACTGCCACTTTAATATGACCTGTATTACTATATGGATCCCACATTGCCCATAAATTAAACCATGCGTAAAATGAAGGTAAAATTGCCAAACCGCCTAGAATTACCCAAGCAGCAGGTGTTTTAGCGACACGCTTTAAGTCTGTCAAAAATAGTTTAAACGCGTTCTTCATTTTCACTCTCCTAAAAATGAAATATTAAGAATTTATATCAATATGATTTAAAACATTGTTTTTTATATCGTAGAATTAGTATAATACTTTTATCACGAATGCCATAATTAGTTGATATACGTCAACAATTAAAATGGTACTCATGCATTATAGCAGAAAATAATTTTAGCGACAAAGCTAATGCTACGTTAAAATACGATAGAAATCGTCTGACTTAAGACGGATTTATAAAATATATTATACAAAAGTAAGGAGCGTTTATTGATGTCGAAGCAAAAATTCATGATATATTTGCTAACTACAACTCTGGTTTTACCAACATTTACGTCTAGTGTTGCTCAAGCTGAAGAGACTACAAAACAAACTAAAACATCTGAATCAAATAATGAGGATTCAACTTCTACATCAGAAACAACACGTACTGAAAGCAATGAAACTCCATCTTCAGAAGATCCAACTTCTGATAGCTCTGATAATAATAAAAAGCAAGACTCTCAGTCAAAAGAAAGTCAATCAGACACAGTTTCAAATGAAGATGCCGCTTCTCATTCTAAACCATCATCAACACATTCGAAAAATAATCGTTCATCTCATACTAAAGATGAAGACACGTATCATACACCATTATCTGTATTTAACATGAATGGTTCAAATCATTCATTCTCATCAAACTTTTTAGATCCTAGTCACTTTGAAAATGGCTTTAGTTTAACAAGTTTGATTTCATCTTTATTCCATTTTGATGATGATATTTCTAAATATGAACATGTTGAAAGTGATTCATCTTCATCTAATACTAATGATGACAAAAATGCAACGAATACAACTTCTTCAGATGAAGATCGTACTGAATCATCACATCAACACACAACAATTGATCCATCACCTCAAGACTCATCTGATAAGTCAAATAGTCATACCACACCATCAAATCAATCTGAGGTACTAACAGAAAATAATCAGTCAGATCAATCGTCTGAGTCATCATTTAAATATAGTAACAGTAATGACAATCATTCAACTGATGATTCTAGCGTAAGCAAAGCCTTAGATTCATTGAATCAATTAGCTTCAGATTTAAATGATTCTAATACTAATGAGTCCTCGACATCTGAAAATAGCAATCAATCAACATCACAGCAAACAACAAAAAATACAACATCTCAAACCTCTCAAGAAGAGCAAGCAACACCTAATAAAGATCGTCAACAATCAGAGGATGTACTAGATGCACTTCTTGATAAATATAGTGATAAAGCAACACAAACACATAAAGACTATACATCATCTAAAAAAGACAGCACATCTCAAGCATCACAAAGTGAAGATTCAAAAAAAGATACATCAACAACTCAAGACCAACTAGACACAAATAAAGACAATCCGCAATTGCCAACGGAGAAACAACTAAAACATAAACAAGAAGCACCACAATCATTTGAAAATGATTTTAAACAAAGTAATACACGCGCTATAAGTTTATTCCAAGATGTACCACAATTAGATGGGAACAATGTTACTAATGGAGATATTGCAGTAGTAGAAAATAAAGCAACACGTGAATTTATTACATCTATTGCTAAAGATGCGCATAAAATTGGGCAAGATAATGATATTTATGCTTCTGTTATGATTGCGCAGGCTATTTTAGAATCAAGTTCAGGTAATAGCGCTCTTGCACAAGCACCAAACTACAATTTATTCGGTATGAAAGGTAGTTATAAAGGTGCTTCAGTTAACTTCAATACACTTGAAGCTAGTAGTAATAATAATATTTTTAGTATTAATGCTAGTTTCCGTAAATATCCAAATCTTAAAGCTTCATTAAAAGATTATGCTGATTTAATCAAACATGGTATTGACGGTAATCCTACAATTTATAAATCATCTTGGAAAAATATTGCACCAAGTTATCGTTCAGCAACACGTCATTTAAGCCAAACTTATGCGACTGATCCAAACTATGCAACGAAATTAAATAGCTTAATTGAACATTACAATTTAACTGATTTTGATAAAAAACACATGCCTGATTTAGATAAATACTCAACATCAACAGGAAGTAGTGGCACAGATGTTTCAGGAAGTGCATTTAAGCCATTTTCAATTTCAGATGTTGCTTCACCGTATCCATATGGTCAATGTACTTGGTATGTGTACGAACGTGTTCAACAATTTGATAAACATGTAGGCGGTCATTGGGGCGATGCACATAACTGGGATAATAGCGCTGAAGACGCAGGGTATAATGTAAGTACAACCCCTAAAAATCATACAGCAGTTGTATTTGAAGCAGGCCAATCTGGAGCAAGTGCGTTATATGGCCACGTTGCTTTCGTTGAAAAAGTCAATGATGATGGCTCAATCATTATTTCAGAATCAAATGTAAAAGGATTGGGTATTGTATCCTATCGTCAAATTGATGCGGATACTGCCTCATCTTTACACTACATTCAACCTAAATAAATGCATAAAAAAGCCATTGAGTTTCAAAAATTTGAAACTCAATGGCTTTTTATTATGAATATACTAATACTTGGGCAACTAATAAGCCACCGCCAAAGATAAATACAAAAACGACAATTGGCCATACAAATTTAAACCAATGTGAATATTTCATATCCAACATTTGTAATGTAGCCATAATCAATCCTGTTGGTGCTAAAAATAGCATCGCATATTGTCCAAATTGATACGCTGTAACAATCACAAATCGAGGAATACCTACTGTATCAGCAAGTGGTGCAAATATTGGCATGGCAAGTACAGCCAATCCTGATGATGAAGGAATAATAAATCCTAGGAAGAAAAAGATAATCAATAATACAAGAATAAACAGTGGGCCATTCGCATGTTTTACGAGTGATGATGAAAAATTTAACACTGTATCTGAAATCAGTCCATCATTCATAATCCTATTAATACCACGTGCAAGACCAATGATTAATGATACGCCTACTAAGCTTGATGCACCATTAACAAATGCATCGACCACTTTTTTCTCACCTAATCCATTCTTACCTAATGCGACAATAAGCATAATCACAATGGTAAAGGCTAAAAACATAGACGCCATAATCGGGAACCACCATCCCTGAGTCATGACGCCCCAAACCATAATTGGGAAGGGCAAGATAAAGAGTATTAAAATAATTTTTTCACGTAAGGTAAAGATACTGTCTTCACTATTATTCTTAATCACTGACCATTGTCGTTCAAACTTCACTTTATCATCATAAGTGTATGATCGTTTCGGATTTTTTTTAATGCGTTTTGCATACCAATATAAATATCCTATCGTAAAGATGGTTGCTACAATAAGTCCAGCAATACGCCAATATAATCCATCTACAAAGGTTGTTCCTGCAGCATTAGAGGCGATGACTACTGAAAAAGGGTTAACTGTTGAAAACGTACTCCCAATAGAACTCGCCAGGAAAATAGACCCTACACATATAATGGAATCATAGCCCATCGCTATAAAGATAGGTACCAACACTGGATAGAAAGCGACCGCTTCTTCTTCAATGCCACATAACGTTCCACCTAAAATCATTAAGATGGATACCATAAAGACCAGTAAAAATTCATGTCCTTTAGTTTTTTTAGTTAATGCTAATAATCCCGATTCAAAAGCACCACTCGTTTGTACGACGCCTATTAAACCACCAAGCACAAGAATAAATACCATGACATCGACAGCTTCAATCGTTCCATTTACCATACTTGTCGTAATTTGATCGGGACCCGCTGGCTTTTGTTTCAAGCGCTCGTAAGTTCCAGGAATCGATATCGGTTTATTGATAGCACCTGATTTAAATTGGTTCACATCAATCTTGACACCTAATTTGTCAAGTTGATCTTGTGTCCCTGGGACTGTCGTTGTTTTATTATGTGCATCGACAATCTTAAATTCATGCGCTCCTGCATGATAAGAAAGCTTAGAATACGCACCTGCTGGCACAATCCAAGTTGCTAACACTGCAATAATGGTTAAAATAAATAAAATTGTAAATGCACCAGGCATTTTTAATCGAAACCGTTTTTTCTCTTTGTTATCAGATACTGTATGAGATACACCTTCACTGTGTTCCATGCTCCCCACCCCTTTAATCTTAATCACTTCAACATGTACTACGTCATAATTACAATTGAGTCATTTTCAAATTGTTTTTTCATACTTTAAGTTTATGTCTAATGCATATGACACTCAATGATGATGTAAAGTAAATAGATTATTATTCATACTTTGGATACATCTTTTACATATGTTGAGTTGTCCATTTAAGTGCAACAACTCAATATATAAAAATAGAGTAAATAATTAATGTTCAATGGCATTAATTATTTACTCCTATTTATTTGGTTTAGTTATTAGATTGGTGATGTTTACGACGACTGAACCATACAAGTGCCCCACCTGCAATAGCAATCACTGCTGCAATCGGAATCCAGTTTTTCTTAATGGCTTCACCTGTTGCAGGTAATGATAAATTTCCATCACTATTAAATAAACCGCTAAGTAAACCATCATCGCCTAAATGACCTAATGATAAGCCTTGTGTTGGATTAGGAATATCACTTATACCGTCAAGTAAGCTGTTTCCATTTGTTAATCCATCAAGCAAACTACTACCTGAAGGAAGATTGCCTAATAAATGACTTCCAGTTAAACCACCTAGTAAATCTAATCCATTACCTAATAGATTTGAACCGAGATTGGAACCACTTGTGTTACCCGTAATACGATCTAATAATGATGGTCGATTTACAATTGGATCAAGAATATAGTTTAATCTATTTTTGGCTTGACCTAAGCTATTTTGAAGTTGTAATAAGTCATTGGCTTTACCATTAATTGTACTTTTCACTAAATCCAAAGCATTCGCTTTATCAGATTGTACTCTTGAAATAATATCAGCTAAAGCGTTCGCTTTTGCTTGGTTTAATTTTGTTGCTAACATTGTTTCAATGGCTTGTTTACGATTAGACGTTTTATCTAAAATATCATTTAAAATATCATCACTAGACACAAGACCATGTTGATTAAATGCTTGTTTTAAGCGATCAACAATTTGTGAATTTGTTAAATGGTCATTTACTAATCGTTTCGCAATAGTAGCCGCTTCATTTTGTCCTAAACGTGTAGATAAGATTGTTTTTAATAAATCTTCTTTATTAGGTGCTTGTTCTAACATAGATTTTAAGATGTCATCACTCGTTGTTGAAGTCAATCCATCAATCTGTTTCATAATCTGATCTGCAATTTGTTTATCAGATTGTCCTTTTGTTTTAATATTTTTCAATATGTGTTGCGCTTCATTTTTGCTAAACACACTGTTTAATACATCTTCAGCTGCACGTTGTTTGTCAGAGACTTGTTGCAAACGATTAAGAATAATATCACGGTTATTCTCTATATTTTTACGTACAGTTTCAATGTCATTATCAATAGCTTGTTTATCTTTTTTCGCTAAATCAGCTTGATGTTGAATGTTATCACGTAAATCAGATAATTGATCTAATTTACGATTGATATATAAATGACTGGCATCATCTTTACTATTTTCAATTTTAGCAATAGCTTGATTAATTTTTTCAGCTTCAGATAATTGGCGATTCACTTTATCAAATTGATGATATCGTGCATCTGTATCTAAGTCTTGATCTTTATGAGTATCGTTTAATTTAGCTAATCCATCTAATACATGATGGTTGGAATTAGAATTTGTTGTGTCTTCTGTTGTTGGCGCATTTTGAGTGCTAGATGATTCAGTTGTTTCCTCTTCTGTACTATTTTCATCACTTGGTAATTGATTTGAATCGTTTTCTTTTGAACTTTCGATGTCTTTTTTAGCACTATCAATATCATTTTTAATACTATCTAATTTATCAACAATAGAAGTTTCTGATTTAGAAGAGGTTGTTTGGTTTGAAGGTTTCTCTGTTGTTGGCACTTCTTTTGGTGATTCTTCCGTAGTAGGTTCCTCTTTCGTTACTTCATCAGTTGTGTTTTCAGAAGTATTTGATTCAGAAGACGAAGATTCATTTGATGTTGTTGCATCTTTTTGTTGACCGCTATCAACTTTATTAGATAAAGTATCTAGATCTGATACGATGTTATCTAATTCATTTGATATATTAGATGTATTATCAGCAGAAGTGTCGTTACTTGTTGTAGCCTTTTCTTCTTCTGTTGAAGCATCTTGAGTGCTAGATGATTCAGTGCTATTATCCTTGTTTGAAACGTCAGTTGTGTTTTCTTGTGCTGTTACTTTATTTTCTTTTTTCGCTTCTTTGATTATATTTTTAATTTCATTCTGATTTTTAGCACTTTCAATATCTTCTTTATAACTTTTTAACTCAACTGCACTTAAATGTTTTAGTTGCTTAATGTCTTTTTTCGCTTTATTCATTGCATCTTGTAAATCTTTTTGAACATGTGTTGTAGTTTCAGAAGTTGCTGTTTCTGCATCTTGTGTTGCTGCAAATGCATCTTTAGTAAACCCGTAACCTACAAGTGAACTACTTAATATTAAAGCTGAACATGACACTTTTAAATACGAACTTAGCTTCGACATTTTACGATTTTTGTTTTGCGTATTTTTATTCATTAATGCCACCCTTTTTTAGTGATATTCCATTTCATTATATAACATTTTACATAAAACTTGAATGTCTTATTATATTTTTATTTATTCGTTTTAATCAAAGATTAAACATCATTAACTATTATATTTTTAAGCGTTTTATATTCATTTTTCGAATATTCGTTACCTCTACTGAATACTGATATTGACCTGTTAAATCAATCAGCGATAAAAACTTATTGTGTCCTGCGCCTGTATCTATAGATAATTCATTTTTATTTTTATAAATCTCGTCTTTCTTTAATCCATAGCGATCATTCGGTACATGACCATGAACTAAATATTTATTTTTAGGAATCTGACGATTAAGCGAATGTGAATAATGTCCAGTAGTATATTCTTTAATCTGCTTATTCAAAGGTTTATTGGTATCTATTCCTGCATGTGCAAAAATATAATTACCAATCACTTCAACAGCAGATAATTCACGTAAGAACGGATGCCAACGCTTAATCTTTTTATCTTTACTATTTAACCAGCGCATTTCATGATTACCTGCTAAAGCAAGCGCACCACGTCGTTTTAACCTTTTAACCAATTTTAATGTTCCAAATGAATCCGGCCCATTATTGACGTAATCCCCCATAAGTACGAGTTGATCTTTTTTGGGATTATATTTTGCTCGTTTTAAAAGTATGGAAAGGGCTTTTCGATGTCCATGAATATCAGAAATCACAAGTAGTCTTTCTGACATGTAAATCTCTCCTTAAATGTAAATGCTTTATGTTGTAAGATTTGTTAAGCAACATTGTTATTACCCTCAATTTTTAATTTAATACATGAGAGCGTAACAAAATTTTTATTCAATCCTCTACTGATAATACTGTATATTCCATTATAATGTATCAACATTAACTAACTTTAAACAATTTATTAACGTAACCTCAAAATTCTTTCTTTAATATAAACAATAGAATAGAAAAAATTTATATATTTTGGGGAATTAATTTATGAATACAAAACAAATGATGATTTTTAAAAATTTTGTTGAATTGCAGAATGAAAATGCTGTTGCTGAAAAACTGGGGATAACGCAACCAACTGTAACATTTCATCTAAAAAATTTAAATAACGAACTTGGAATACCCTTATATTTTAAAAAAGGGAAATGTTTCAATTTAACAGATGCTGGAGACTTACTTTATCGTAATTCTAATAAAATGCTAAATTTAATTGATGAAACAACACATATGATTGAAGAATTCAAACAATCCAAACGTGGGACTTTACGCGTTGGAGCAAGTCATGCACCTATTTATAGTATTCTTCCTACCACTTTAAAAAAATATATGCATGATTATCCAAATATTGATATGAATTTAATTGTAGATACTGCTCCTATGATACTAAAGAAAATAAAAGATAGAGAGATTGATATCGGCGTTATTTCAGAAAAAGGATTCAATGAAAAAGAATTGAAAGTGAAACGTCTTCAAGAAAATCCACTTGTTATCGCAATGGATAAAAGACATCCTTTGGCTTCAAAAACAGATATTTCATTAGAAGATTTAAATGCGTATCGTTTCATTATTCATAGTAGTGGTTCAACACGAGAAAGTATTGATGATTGGCGAAAAAACAATTTTATTGATTTAAATGTTCATATGGAATCAAATAGTATTAGTAGTATATTAACCATTATTAAAGATTCTAATTATCTGAGTCTTGTAAGTCAAAGCACCTTATTCCATCATCCTAATATTATTGGCAAGTCATTAAAAGAAGGCCCACCTTCAAGTTATATCTCTATCGTTTACCGGGCAGATCATCATCTCACTGCTCTTATTCAAAACTTTATGACATTAATCTATTCTTTAAAAAATGAAAGTATTTAGACGTCAATGAGATGAAAAGATCATTTATATAACCAAAGGAGTAGAAAACAATTCTTGTAGAATTCATTTTCTACTCCTTTTAATTATTTTATTAAATGTAAATTTATTATAAATTTTATTAATAAATAACTATAAAAATGATAACATTTTTACATTATATTAATAAATCGCTATAAAAATTTGTCTGTTCCTAATATAATAAAATTAAGAGAACCCCGTTTTCATCAATTTTGATATGAAGGAGGCTGAGTTGATGCTTATACTTTCTATTATTTTACTAGTAGTTGGTATCATACTCATCTCTATTAGTAGCTTCGTCGCATATAGACAAGATATTGATCTTAGAGAAAAAATATATTTACCTGGCGTTTTATTTGTACTCATTGGTGCAATTTGTCTGATCGGATATTTCGTAGCTTAAGTTTATACATAAGTTATAGGGAGTATGTCAATAGATCCTAAATGAGTGTTGTCACACTCCCTGTATTTTTTCATTGGTCATTCTTTTATATATCATATATATTATCGTATTTCATTTTTTCTACCTGGTAAAAGTAAAGCGACTATAAGAGCGATGATGCCGATGGTCGCAATCATTATAAATTGTAATGTAAAATTAGATAATGGTTGAATAAGAATCATCAATAATGGCGCAATGGCTGTTCCTAAAAACAGAATAAATGTATTAACAGATAAGAAGAAACCTTGATTTCGATTGACAACCATACCTACTTTTGAAATCGTAGATGGAATTGCAAACGCAATACCTCCCACAAATAATACACTCCATATCACTAATAAAATAACATTTGTAGTGAAGCCCATTAAAATAAGAGAAACGATACTAACAATTAATGCGCCTACGATAACATGTTTAACTCCTATACGATCACTCATACGTCCTGCTAATAATGAAAGTAACATCCCAATAATACCAAAGAGTTTAGCATTAATGGCTGTTGCTTCCGAGCCACCCACAATATCAGAAGTAATATAATGATTAAAGATTGTATACATACTAATAAACATGGTAAGTAAAGATAAAGAAATAAGATAACATAATATGACTATTTTATTATCTTTAAAATCTTTAAAGTTTGTAAAGAAACCTACTAGTTTGATTTGAGGATTTTTCACTGGACTTTCTGGAATATATTTATATATAAGTACTGCTATAAAGATGTAAAGTAACGTTAATATAAAATAAACCATATGCCAATTAGTATAACGTACTACAATTTCACTCAAGTTTTGGCCAATGACACCAGATAACATAAAACTTGTACTAATAAAACTAATCGCAGTCACACGTTTTACTGGGGAATACGTTTCAGTGACATAAGTAATAGATACAGGCGAAAAAGCTGCCGCACATATACCTTGAATTGCACGAAGAATAATAAGTAGTGTGAACGAATGAATGAAGCCTATAAGTAAACATATGATGACGAGTCCAATAAGTCCAAATAAAATCGTACGAATACGTCCAAATTTTTCAGAAATTGTACCATAAAATAGACAACTGATTGAATACGTAATTGAAAAGATCACACCATTTAGAGAGGCAACAGCATTTGAAATGTCAAAATCTTTTGCGAATACAGAAGTAAGGGGTAAAGCAGTGTATAAACTTGCCATAACAATAATACCCGAAATAAAGAAAATTGTAGTCATTCGATTATAATTCATCGATGTTTCCATAATATAACTCCTTTCATAGATTTTTTCACAACAATATTATTATGACACGTTCAATATAGTTTCTAAAGTGTACTGATTAACACTTTCTTATAAAAAGGTAATATCTAACGCTTTTTATTGACTTTACTTACCAATAATCATATAATTTCTAGTATAAAAATTATACTTATTTTATAATAAAATAATTTAACTAAAAAAGGAGTACTTATTAATGATCTTACGTTATGCTGCAAATTTAAAACTTGCAAAAGAATTATATGATTCATCAAAACCAAAATTACAAGGTAGCCAAGAAATGATTGATACATTTAAAAATGTATTTGGTTTACCAGAAAAATCAGTTAAATTAGCAGGTACAGTAGAAGCTACTGCTGCTGCATTATTTGCTGCAAGTTTCTTAAACAAAAATATTTCTCGTTTAGGTTCTATTGCAACATTTGGCGTATTAGGCGTTGCAGCTTACAAACACTTTGAAGCTGGTCACGGTAAAGAAGGCGCACAACACGCTTTAGATTTACTTGGCTTAGCTGCTTTAAGTTTTGCTGATACATTCGGTAAAAACTAATTCAATAACTATATAAATAAAAACGTTCAGCGTGAATGCATTACACATTTATGCTGAACGTTTTTATTTAACTTTTTTTAACGCGACTTTTATACTTAGTTTAACTAAAAAATATAATATAAAAGAGCGTTTAGATAATGATATTACGTTATGCTACCAATTTAAAACTCGCTAAAGATTTGTATGCCGCTTCAAAACGTAAACTTACCGGTAACCCTTATACTAAACAACTGTTTACACAAGATTTTAAATTATCGGAACGTGCAATGAAATTAGCAGGTGTGATTGAGTTCATTGCATCGGGTTTGTTTGCCACAAGTGTCTTGCATAAAAATATTTCTCGCTTAGGATCACTTGTCACGTTTAGTGTATTAAGTGTTGCAGTATACAAACGCCTTGAAGCAGGTCATGGTAAGGTTGGCGCACAACATGCTTTAGATTTATTAGGTTTAGCTGCACTTAGTCTTATCGATACATTTTCTAAGAAATAATAAAGCGCACATGGGACAACGAATACGATGTGAATGCTGTCCCATTCCTTTTAGTTGTATTTATTTAATATACTTTTAGAGAGGTGACATAATGATATATCTTCAGGATGTTTATCTAATCTATCTTGATGTTCGTCTGCACTTTTAACATAATTTTCTAAAGGACGTACTTCCACAACGATTTTATCTCTATCTGAACGTTGTTGAATGAATTGTTGTGCTTCTTTAAGATGGTTCTCATTTTCACTATAAACACCTGTACGATATTTAGGTCCTTTATCTACGCCTTGCTTATTCAGACTGTATGGGTCTATGATTTCAAATAAATAATGCATTAAATCATGAATTGAAGTGATGTCAGGATTAAAAATTGTTTTAACGCATTCTACATAGCCATCATATTCATCATCAAGTCGCTGCGTCGTTCCATTCGCACGTCCTGCTTCAGTAGCCATAACACCTGGCAATGTTTTAATAAATGCTTGTACACCCCACAAACACCCTCCAGCTAGATATACTGTTTCCAATGTATCACCCCTATTTTTATAATTTTTTTACTAAATTATACCAAGCTACATTTGCATGATTAGAATCTGATAATCTTTTATTAATATATCCATGCGATTCATAAAAACTTACTAAAGTATCACGACAAGTGAGAGTGACTCCAAAACGTGCATGTTGCCTTGCTATATTCTCAAAATTATTTAACAGTTGTCCTGCAATGCCTTGATGTTGAAAATCTTTCGCTACAACTAAACCGAGTACACTTAAATAACCACCCATATTGGGGTTAGGTCTAATCGATGCAAATAAATCATCTGTAATAAACTTATTCGAAATAGCTGGACCATTAATATAGCCAACGATTTGATTGTTTTCTTCTGCAACAATAAACGTATCCGGAATGATTTCAATACGCTGTTTTAAAGCTTGAGTTGTTGCTGCTTCTTCTTTAGTAAACCCTTCATTTTCTAATTGAATTAAACTTTCTAAATCATCTGCCACTACATTTCGAAAATTCATCTTCTACATCCTTTCAATGTCATCATATAGTTTTATTTAATAGCGATTTATCCTATCAACTTTTAAGTGTATGACAAAACTGTCATATAGATGATAGGGAATATTAAGGTTGTTTTTTTATAAATATGTTAGTTTATAAATGTACATAGTTATGATTATTTTTGAAAAAATAAAATCATTATCTTTATGTATATAGAATGATCATTACTAAGAACTAACTATCTTTGACTATACATCATTTTAAATAGATATTTGGTACAACACTTATAGCATCTTCATTCATTTTTTCTCACATCCTAGCAGAATATTGATTAACAATATAATGATCGTATACCTCATCAGCTTATTGCTTCAGAGAACGATACCAATTAATCATGACCAAAACAAATGACTCATTACACTTAGAAATGATTACAAAATAAATCAAGATTAACTATAACATGAATAACGTTCCCGTCATCCGTTAGAATCAACACACACGTTTTTATCATGTTTCAGCGCCACAGTGAAATCTATCTGAAGACAAGGTATCGGTTTCAATGATCTTGTATAGAAAAATGAATAAAGTAAAGACACCCTAGAAAATAATGACAACGATTTTAATAGTTATGTTGAAAAACAGAGCTTAATGAAACAGCGAACAACGACGATTCAACCCCTGATACTAAATTAAATGCTATTCAAACAACACGTTACTCTGACAACACGACTTATGTATCGAATCACACATCAATGAATAACCACATTATTTAAAAACAGAACCTACACTTAGTTATCATCATTCACAATCCTTAAATAACGTTACATATTCTTTAGTAACGCCCCTTACTAAAGAATATGACACTAATACTTCAAAATATAATGATTTTAGCATATTCACTCTTATACTAGCCTTAGAAGTATTAGCTTTAGACGCGTTATTCCTAAAAAACATTAACTGTATTTTTCTAAGTATCTGTTACTAATACTGTAACAACATTTCTTTCATGCATTATAAAAGAGCTATTGTCCAGTTTTCTAAGTTCTGGCAATAGCTCTATTTGTTTATAAAAATGTTCAAATTATATTTTCTATTACACAATACGTTTACGAATAGCTCCTGAGATAAAGTCAACAATGGCTACCATAATCACTAAGCCGATTAAGATAATCCCTACTCGATCCCATGAACGTGTTTGAAGTGCAAAGATCAGTGGTGTACCAATACCACCAGCACCGATTAAACCTAAAATAGATGCTGAACGTAAGTTTAATTCAAAACGATATAAAATAAGGGATAAGAATGAAGGTAAAATTTGAGGAATCACTGCAAAGACAAGTGTTTTAGTTTTATTCGCACCACTTGCTTTTAAAGCCTCTGCTGATGAGAAGTCTAAACTTTCAATATCCTCTATAAATAATTTACCTAACATCCCTACTGACATGGCTAAAAATACAACTATTGATCATTTAAAATTAGGTGTTTATCAAGATGGTGGTAGACAGCTTGCACGTTTTTCTCAAGATGGGCAAACTTATGATACGGTAGGCTATAGTCAAGAACAAAGTGTAACCACTGACGACCAAGGTAACGCAACATTAACTTTTACAGCTAAAACATCTGAATCTATTTCAGGTGCGAATATTCGTTTAAAACAAGGTAGTAAAACGCTTGCTACAGGTTCAATTCAATAATTTATAATAGTAATACAACACATAAGAGATAATAAAGGTATGTGGCGTTCAATAAACTACTTCCCTTTTTATCTCTTTATTTATGAAAGGAAATGACCTATGACACAACTCTCTTTTTATATCGTAAGTGATATACATGGCTACATTTTTCCCACTGACTTTTCAAAAAGAAACCAAAATCTTCCTATGGGATTATTAAAAGTAAATCAACTGATCGAACAAGAACGTCAACACGATGACTATAGTTTTAAAATTGATAATGGTGATTTTTTACAAGGTTCTCCCTTATGCCATTACCTAGCAACTGAAGAACAATCAAGTCAACCTCTTACTGATATTTATAATCGTCTTAATTTTGACTTTGGTACATTAGGTAATCATGAATTTAATTATGGATTACCTTATTTACAAAATACTTTAAACCATCTTCATCACCCTATCTTGTGTGCAAATATTTTTGATCACAATAACGCACCTTTGACTGGTCAAGGCGTAAATTATTTTAAACGTGGCGATATAACTATTGGCGTCATTGGATTAACAACACAATTCATTCCAAATTGGGAACAACCTGCCCATATTAAAGGATTAACGTTCAACAGTGCAGTTGAAACATTAAAATGTATTTTACCAGACGTTCGTAAAAAATCAGATGTTGTCGTTGTGTCTTATCATGGCGGTTTTGAAAGAAGTCTTGATACTGATATACCTACTGAAGAATTAACTGGAGAAAATGAAGGATCTGATATACTAGAACGTTTCCATAAAGATATTGACGTGCTTATAACAGGACACCAACATCGTGATATTGCAATGATAAAAAATGATACCGCTATTATCCAACCAGGTACACGAGGTACAGAATTTGGTAAGGTGACATTAACTTTAGATCATGAACATCGAATTACAGACAAACAGAGCACTCTTGTATCTGTGCCTTCTCATCTTTCATTAACATTATCTAACAACGATCATTCACTTTTAAATAAACTTGAAGATTGGCTTGATACAGACATTACAACATTATCAGAACCAATGCTAATCACTCATCAGTTCGAAGCTCGAACACACCCTCATTCACTTATTAATCTGATAAATTATATTTTGTTAGAAAAAAGTGGTGCAGATATAGCAAGCACTGCGCTATTTGATTCAGCTAAAGGCTTTAATCAACAAGTCACAATGCGAGATATCATTAATAACTATCCTTTTCCTAATACATTCCAAGTTTTAGAACTTAATGGCAAAGGAATTAAAGCTGCTTTAGAAAAATCAGCAAGTTATTTTAGTGTAAATGACAATAATGAAATCACAGTCAGTGACACATTTTTATCTCCAAAACCTCAACATTTTAATTATGATATGTATGGAGGAATCTCTTATACCATTCATGCTGGTGCACCTGTAGGACAACGTGTTTCAGATATTAGAGTCGGCGCTTCACCTTTAGAAGACACAAAAACGTATACCATATGTATGAACAACTATCGTGCAGTTGGAGGCGGAGATTATAAAATGTTTGCAGAAGCGCCAGTCGTTAAAGATATTCAAGAGGAAGGCGCACAAGTATTAATTGATTATATGACACAACACGACGTATCTCATATTCCTCAAGTTGTCAATTTTAAGGTAATTATTTAACATTCATTTTACATTTTATAAAAAAGCGTTCTAAATTGAGTGAATTCAATTTAGAACGCTTTTGATTAATGATCAAATGTAACATACTTTTTTTCATAAAAATGATTAATTGTATTAATTATAATTCCTAAGATAATGATCCCGCCTGATACAAATGTAATCGTAAGATATGGAAATCCCATTGATAATAGTATTGATCCCACAATGGCACCTAAAAAGTTTGCAATATTAAAGACTGAAGCTGCAAGTGTACTTGCAAGTAACGGTGCCTCATGTGCACTTAAAATCACTTTACTATTTAATAGAGGCGTTGTACCGAAAGTGCCGAAACCAAATAAGAAACAAATAATAATTGCTAAAATCGCACTATGCACTGCTGTTACAAATACAACAATCGTTATAAATAATAACACAAAGGTATAGAACAAGTACTGTGTAAGTTTATGTTCTGGTACATTACCTGTAAGCAAGTTACCAACCACACCGCCAAGGCCAAACATAAATAAACATACAGTTAAACCAACAATTCCAAATGGTGCATATTTATGAATCATTGGTTCCATAAACGTATAAGTTGTGAATACGCCTGAATAACCAAAGACAATAATTGCCATTACAATTAAGATATGTGGATTTTTAAATATTTTTAATTCTTTTTTCACACTCGCTTCTGTACTCAAAGCGACATGAGGTACAAACTTCATCATTCCTAACATAGTAATGATAGCTAACAAAATCATGACGCCAAAGACAAAGCGCCAATTCGCAAATCCACCTAAAAATGAACCGAATGGCACGCCAATCATCACTGCAATTGTTAATCCGGCTTGAACGAGAGCAATCGCTTGTGGTTTTTTACCACGAGGCGCAACAGCTGCAGCTACGCTCATACATACGCCAAAGAAAGGCGCGTGCATAGAGGCTGACAATAATCGAGATAACAGTAATATTGGAAAATTCGGTGCTAACATCCCTATTACATTACTTATAATAAAAATGGCCATCAGTACTGGGAGTAAACGTTGTGCGCGCACTTTTAAAGTAAATACACGCATTAATGGACCGATTAATGCAACACTAATTGCATACACACTAATTAATAATCCTGCACTCGAAATAGACACTTTCATATCGCTTGCAATTTGAGTTAACAATCCGGTAACAACATATTCTGCCATTCCAACTGTAAATGTACCTAACATAAATATGAAGAACATCATTCTGTTATCTTTCATTATTGTTTCCTCCTTTTTCTCTCTAAAAATCATATGAAAGATATACTACACAAAATTATATTCTCTGTGAAGAGATTTTTTAAAATTTTTTATTTCTCAAAAATATAGTAATGACAAGTTTTCATATTTTTTCATTATGTTAAAATTAAGACAACTTCAAAAGGCTTAACTAACGTTTTATATAACCTAATTTCTATTAATATATATATTTATATTCAATGTATTGAATATTGTATTTTATAAAATATTTTTCCTCGGTTGACGATGAATTAACATTAATGCCACAACAACGCATAAACCTCCTAAAATTAAATGAAGCGTGAAGGGCTCTCTTAATCCTATAATTGAAAATAGTGTCGAAAATAGTGGTACTAAAAATAAGAAACTACTCGCCGTAGTTGCCCCTCGTTGGCTTAAGCTATAAAACCATAATCCAAATGAACCTACAGAAGCTGGAATAATAAGCCAAAAGAACCATATCCATCCCCAATGATTAAGCGAACTAAGTGTATAATGTTCTTTTAAAACGAGACTCATTATCAGCATAAACATACCACCGAATAATAGTTGCCATCCTGTTAAAACCCAGGGCCCTTTATCAAACACTACCTTTTTTGTCACTATTGTATTGATTGACCAACATAATGAACCAGCTAGTGCAAAAAGCGTTCCCCATCCAAATAATGTTTCATCTAATCCGAGACATATTCCTACTCCAAACACGCCAAGTATAAGTGAAATAATTTTAATTTTTGTTAACCTTTCATCTAAAATAAAATGCGCTAAAAAGGCTAGCCATAGCGGGTTCGTAAATAATAGAATAGATGATATAGAAGAAGACACGCCAAATGCCATTGCAAAATTTAATAATCCCATCGTCCCTGCTGTTTGTAAAAGTCCAATAACGAACACTAATATAAATCCTTTATAACTATTCCCTTTACTTGTGGGTAGAATGCCTCTTTTCCCATTTCTCATAAATGTAAGGATTAACATCATACATCCTGCGATAACAAATCGCCATCCACCAAGAAGCATAGGTGGAACATGTTCATTTGAAATTAAATATTTGCCAGTTGGAAAAGATGATCCCATAAAAATAGTCGTAAAAAGAATGGACATATAAAATGTTATTGAAGTATTTAAATGTTTTTTCACTGCTGTCGTCTCCTTATTTTCAATTAAAGATAATTGAGATATATTTTGTCTTTAAATACAATTATATAGGAACTACTTTATTTTTTAAATATAATATAAAAATATTATATAATAGGTTTGATAGGAGGCTTATATATGAAATTATCTACCGGTTGGGAACAAGCAATATATGTCTTATTAATTTTAAACCAGCTCCCTCGTCAGTCAGTAATGACATCTACCGCTTTAAGCAAGCGACTTAAAGTTTCTGATTCTTACTTAAAAAAAATAGTAAAAGCATTAGTAAAAGAAAATTTGGTATATTCAACAACTGGTAAAAATGGAGGATTTACACTTAGAAAAAAACTCAAAGATATTACTTTTTACGATGTCTTTTTAGCTATTGAAGGTCGTGGCAATATCTTCTCAAGTCAACATTTACTTACCAACTTTTTAGGAGAAAAAGAAGGACACAAAGCACAACAATGTAACATCAGTATCGCTTTAACTCATATTGAACATACATTGATTTCTACACTTTCTAATATAAATTTAGACGATATATATCAAGATATTATCAAGCTTTATAATCTTGAAGACATTACACAGTGGATAAGATTAAATAGTAAGATGCTTTAGACATCCGGATGTCTAACATCAGACAATCGTTAGTCTTACCCATAATTTACTTTATATACTTTTTGACAAATACATTTGTCAAAATGACTATAATAATATACACTAATTGTGAGGAGATGATGATGATTGCGAAATCGATTGAAAGAATTACGAGCGAGAGAAGGTTATAATCAAACGCAACTTGCTAAAAAAGCAGGCATCTCACGTCAAACTGTATCTCTCATTGAAAGAAATGACTTTACACCTTCTATTTTAACTGCTATGAAAATAGCTCGTATTTTTAATGAACCTGTTGAATCTATCTTTATGATTGAGGAGGAAGATTTATGAAAATAGGTCGTTTTATAATCACTTTGTTAATGGGTGGACTGGTTGGAGGATGTATAGCTCTATTCATTAACTACAACCATACTTTTCACTTCTTTGGAAATTATCATTATGCTACGCATTCGAATGTCATTTTAATCTCATTAATCTGTGTAGCGCTTATTCTAGTCTTAAGTATGTATTTAATTATGATTCAAAAAAAAGCCATTCATTACAAACGTTTATCCGAAACACATATTGATGAAGATGAAGCAGATTCATATGATAAGAAAGCTAATTTAGCATATATGCAAAATTCATTTATTTATTATCTAGAATTAACAATTAGCTTTACTGCTCTTTTTATCATTGTCTTAGGAAATGGAAATTCTAGTGCTAGTAGTTGGGCCTTACTCCCTTTTATGACAACGATTATTTCCTCGGTAATTACAGGATTGTTTTATCGTAAATTTGATTCTCGCTACCCCAAAGTAGGAGAAAAAATTATTCTGAGAAATTAATTAATATTTTAGATGAAGGAGAACGACATATTTACTTTAACTCTTTGTTCAAAACATTCTATATTAACCTATCTTTAATTATGGTTGGTGCAATATTTTTAGGTTTTTATTCGTTAGAAACTGGTCATTCCCAAACGTTAGGAATCTTTATTTTAATCATTTTGTTTATTTATAATGGATTTAGTCATTTATTAAAAACATATAAATTTTATCATTCATAGTTTTCATTTCTATAAAGAAAGGATCATTAGATGACACATTTACTTCAAGTACAACAACTTAATAAATCGTATAAGAATTCAAATTTCGAATTAAATGATATTTCATTTACTTTAAATCCAGGAGAGGTCATTGGCTTAATTGGTAAAAATGGGTCAGGTAAATCCACACTTATTAACACATTAGTGGGTAATCGATTTAAAGATTCAGGAGAGATTTCTTTTTTTAATCAAATTATTTCCGAAAACGATAAAAATTATAAAGAGCACGTAGGTGTAGTTTTTGATGATTTACGTGTACCGAATAAATTGACAATAACAGAGATCGATAAAGTATTTTTAAATATTTTTAAACATTGGAATAGTGATCAATTTTTCAATCTTATTCAAACATTTGAATTACCTAAAAATAATCAAATTTCTACTTTTTCTAGAGGGATGCGCATGAAAGCAGCATTAGCCATCGCCCTTTCGCATGATACTAAATTATTAATCTTAGATGAAGCGACAGCTGGTATGGATGTTTCAGGACGAGAAGAAGTATTAGAAATTCTCGAAGATTATGTATCAAAGGGGCATGGTATTTTACTTTCATCTCATATTTCAGAGGATATGGAACAACTTGCTACAAAACTTATTTTTATGCGCGATGGTCATATTCTTTTACAAGAAGACAAACATATATTACTAACTGATTATGGCATTATCGAAACAGATGAAACTTCTCCTTTAGACTTACCTCAAGAGGTAATCATTGCTTCACGAATACGTCAAGGTCAACGTCAAACGTTAGTTAAGCAACGTCAACACTTTGAACAAGCACGCCCGCTTCAAAATATTGATGATGCTACAAAATTAATTATGCGAGGTGATAAATAATGAAAGGACTTATGCTTAGTAGTTTTTATGCTTCTAAAAAATCGCTCATAACTTATTTAATTATTGGTATCGTATTAAGTATTGTGTTTGCGTTTTTTAGTCCAATGATGTGTTGTTTCATGCTAATGGTCATGTTATTATCTCCCGTATCAGATAACTTAAAACGTGAAAAAGATTCTAAATGGATGTACTATGTATCTACCCTTCCTACACATAGACATACTTATGTAAAAGCATACTTTGCTTTTTATGGTTTACTCATTTTACTTGGTTTAATGATTGGCGCCATCATTTGTCTTATCGTGACTCAAGATATTATGGTTACATTATTTTCAGCATTCATAGGTATTGGGATGGCTTGTACGTATGCATTAATGTTTCCACTCACATTTAAATTTGGTCCTGAGAATTCAAATGTCATTATGCTTACTACAGCAGTTGTTGCTGTTGCGTTATTTTTATCCATGTGGTTCTTTGCAGTTATGCCAATACTCATAAAAGCAGGTTCAATGAGTAAAATCGCTTCAAACCCCCTCGTTTTAGTAGCAACTGGTAGTTATGCATTGCTTGGTGTTATTATTTTTGTCATTTCTTATTTTTCATCACTATCTATTTTTAAGAAACAAGAACTATAATCACAAACGTGTGTTCGTTTAAGAACACACGTTTGTTCTATTTTATATTTTGAATATATAACAATTAAGGAGGAAAAACTATGGATATTAAAGCAATTGAAGATTATTTAAATATTGAGTCTCAACGTTATCCTCACCCTACTTTAGATGCACTTAACTATTATATGGAACGCTTTATGCTAACCGTTCCTTTTGAAAATATTAGTGTTCAAAATAAAGAAAAGATTTCAGTTGATTTAGATTATTTATTTAATAAATTTATATATCAACATCGGGGTGGGTTTTGCTATGAAATGAACCACTTCTTCGGTAGCTACTTAGAAGCTAAAGGTTTTAAAGTGTTTCGAATGTCAGCAACCGTTCATCAGCCTAATGGCAACTACAGTCCTAAAGGCTCTCATTTATCACTGGTTGTGCTTATTAATAATGGTTACTATATTGCTGATGTGGGATTTGGCGATTTACCATTACAAGCACTCCCAATAACTTCAATTGAAGCGACACAAATTGTGTTTGAAAAGACAGGTCAATTTCGTGCCATTTTTGAAACCCCTACGACGTATCTTCTTCAAAAACTGGAAGAAACAACGTGGGTAACACGTTATAAAGCAGAGTTTATTTCTCATGATATTCATGATTTTGATGAAATGATTAACTACAATACCTCACATCCTGAATCTATATTTGTAAAGCAACTCATGATTACAAAACCACAAAATTTTGGTCGAGCTACGATGTCTTATCATCACCTTACCCTTACTAAAAGATATAAAAAAGAGCAATTCGCTGTCACATGTGAAAATTATAAAGATTTTTTAAAGACCTATTTTAATCTTGACGTTACTATTCTTCCTTTAGAAAAGTGAATAAATTTACTACTGTCGCGTAATAACAACAATGAGGTGAAAACTATGTCTGATATCGAAATTATTGGGCAAAACAAAATAACTTAAAAAATATTTATCTTTGATGAACCTACAACAAAACTTCATGAAGACGATTTACCTATTCTCGTTGACTACTTTAATCATTTGATTGATGAAGGGAATACTGTCATTTTAATCGAACATCATTTAACAATGATGACAGAAGCAGATGGGTTTATTGACATTGGACCATTTGCTGGTAAACATGGAGGACAATTATTGTATGCTGGAGAAGCTAAAGGACTCCTAGATATTAACAACTCTGTTACAGCAAAACATTTAAGACGATATATTGAATAATAATGATTTAACCCCCGCATGCCCTCAAACACGCGGGGGTTAACATTTACCTACACACTATTATAATAATTGATGTTGCGTCAAGAGTTCTTCTACAAACGTACCTTTTATTTTTTTCAAGAACGTGTGTAATGCAACTTGTTGTATTTTATTTTGCTCGGCTAATGTTTTCAAGTCTTTACGATCATTAAGTTCATACATCGCATCTAATAAGACACGAATATCAAATTCTGTCGCCATGACTTCTGGAACACCTCTATCTATGTCCAGTAATTGATAAACTGCTTCCATCGCTGTTCTTACAGAATATTCTGTAGTAAACACTGTATCTCTTTCTGTCTCTGCGAAGTTACCAATGAAGGCTAAGTTACGAGAGTGCTGAGGGACAACAAGTGGTCGATCGCCAATCGCTCTTGGCATGAAATATGAACAAATATAAGGCATATATACAGGAATCGTATTACAATGTTGTGTTGCGAGGCATTCTATTTGATCAATAGGTAATCCCATATGATATAACCATTCTTGACATATTTCATGACCACTACATTCAACAATCGGTTTATGGATATAATCGCCCTTCTCATCTGAATATAAAGCGTATACCCATACACTCACTTCATCTTTAGGTTGTTGTTTGAATTGTTGTTGACGATTCACAGTAAAACTCATTTGTCATTTAGAATCGTTCACTGTGATAATCCCACCTGTAACTGTTTTTCCAGCTAATGGATCCCGTTTACATAAACGTTCGATAGCTTCAATGACCGTCTTGTTATTTGTCGTTACCGTTGCTGAGACGAACCAACTTTTATCTGGTAAATCTTTATAAAACTTTTCAGGGTTACCAAACTCAGGGCTTTGTTTGGCTAAGTTACGCCATAAGTTCCAACTTCCGCCAATATCTTTTGTAGGAGGTGCGGGTGTGTCATTATCACCATATGTTGAACTTTCTGTGATACTACCATTAGTAATAAATACGAGATCATCGGGTGTGAGCTGAATCGTTTCTTTATTACCATTTCGTTTTAGTTCAATTGTTTTAGCAACTTTGTCTTTGGTAGTAACATCTACTTTAACGTCAAGCACTTGGACATTATATTCAAATTGCACACCATGGGACGTTAAGTATGCAACCATAGGGCGTACGAGTGATTCGTATTGATTGTATTTAATAAATTTTAAAGCACTAAAATCAGCTAATCCTCCAATATGATGCACAAATCTCATTAAATAACGACGCATTTCCATCGCAGAATGCCAAGGTTCAAATGCGAACATCGTTTTCCAATAAATCCAAAAGTTCGAATTCATGAAATCCTCTGACAAGACATCTGAAATTGTTACATCATTTAAATCTTCTTCTTTCATCAAACATAATTGAAGTATGTCTTTCATTGCTTGTTTCGTTAAAGTAAAGTCTCCGTCTGTAGGCAAGCGTTGACCCCTTTCTTCAATAACACGACATCGTGAGTCGTTTGGATCTTCTTTATTTAACCAATAAAACTCATCTAAAACTGAAGCATCTTCAATTTCAAGTGATGGGATGGAGCGAAATAAATCCCATAAACACTCAAAATGATTTTCCATTTCTCTACCACCACGCATAACGTAGCCTTTCATTGGAAGTTCAGTACCATCCAAACTTCCACCAGATTTAGATCATTCTTCTAAAATGTGGATGTTTGACCCATCCATTTGCCCATCTCTAATCAAGAAACATGCAGCAGCTAAAGAAGCCAATCCAGAGCCGATTAAATAAGCAGACTTTTGTTCTACATGTTCAGGTTTCTTCGGACGTGCAAATGCTTCATAATTTCCATTACTATAGTACATATGATTCACTTCCCAATTTATATTTTTTTAGTTATCTATGAAAAGTAGTAAACTATAAGTAAATGCTTTAGAAATTAATCTACCCTTCGTTTATATTATAATCATTTTATAAAATATTATTGTGAGTCAGTTAAATGAAAATGTAACTTAAGTGACATTTTTGATAAAATGTCCTAAATGAGAGGTGAACAACATGAATAATCAAGATTTACGTGTACAACGAACAAAAAAAGCACTCATTACTACATTCTCAGATTTGCTTGAAACAAAATCTTTTGACAATATCACGATTCAAGATTTATGCGAAAAAGCAAATGTACGTCGTTCTACATTTTACCGTCATTTCAATGATAAGTATGATTTACTTAATCATATTGTTGGTACATTAATTGAATATTTTCGAACGTTACATTTGCCTGAAATTGATCCAAAAGATCCGAGACAATTTTTCAATAAATTTATGAAAGATATTTTACTTTTCATTAGTGATAACAAAGCAATGGTAAAAAGTGTCATTTCTATCAATATTTATAGTGAAGTTTATCAAATTTTATATAATCAAATTTATGCAGTGGTTAAACGACAAATTGAATTTGATAAACAAATTGGACAATTTTACATAGATGAGTTCATTTATGGAGAATTTCTAACTGGAGGCATTTTAAGCGTTATTCTAAACTGGATTCAGTATGGTCAACAATCCATTGATGACGTGTCTTCAGATATCGTTACCATGATTTGTGGAGCGAGAGAAGTTCATTTAAAGTTATTAAAATAAAACGAGAGCGGGAAACAAATATCGTAATGATTTATTAAATTGTTTGATATTCATCTCACATTTAATAGTACGGTAAAGTGTATCCCGCTTTTATTTAGAACCATTTCCATACTTTTTTAGCATTTACTCGTGGATACGTCGTTTCTGGTAAAAAATCACGTTTATAGTGCACATAGGCTTTTCCATCTTTATTGATTCGTATATCCCATTTTTTATTATCTTTAGGAACGGTATCATATAAATTTTTATCTACTTTATATGTCTTACCGCCAATCTTATGTTCTCCTTTAGATAATACTTTTTTGTATTCATATTCTTTGCGATAATGTTTAAAAATCGCATTCCCTATTCGATTACGATTGTATTTAGCATTATTATCCATATACGGTGCCACATTCATAACCACTTCATTGAGTCGAAGGTGATTCTGTTGGTTAGTTAAAGCAATATTATATCCTTTATCACTCGTACCCGTTTTCAATCCATCTGTACCTTTTAAGTAAAGGGGCTCATGTTTAATTGATAAATTAGTATTGTTAAAAGTATAACCTTTTTGAGTATCTTGACTAAGTTGCGTTATGTTTAAAATTTGCGAATGTTTGGCGATTAAGTGATGAGATAATATCGCAATATCTTCTGACGTACTTTTAGGATAAATATCTTTTCTATATTTCTTTGGTGCTTGTTGTCCAAGTAAATCATTAGCAGCACCTGCTGGATTCACAAAATGTGTATGTTTCATATGAAAAGCCTTAGCTTGTGCATTCATTTTGTCTGTGAACGTTGACGTATTGCCGCTCACTTGTTCTCCTAAAATCATTGCGGCTGAATTGCTTGAAGGTAAGGTTGCCTGTGTTAATAAATCTTTAATAGTATATATTTGACCTTGATTTAAAGGGACAGATGTTAAATTTGGCTTTTTAGATAATTGATCATACGCGCTCGTGATTTTAACTTTATCGTCTAACTTAAGTTTTCCTTGATGAACTGCTTCTAATGTTAAATAGAGGGTCATCATTTTAGACAAAGAAGCAGGATCCGCTTCTTTATTTCCTTGGAAATTATATAATATTTGGCCTTGTTGTGTCGTAAGCGTTACACCATCAGGTTCATAATTTGAACTTACTGCGACATTACCTTCTTTATTTGTAATATCAACGGGTGTTTCTGCTGCATGAGAGATTGAAGTTCCTAATAATGTAAATAAACTAAGTATTCCAATATTTTGTGTTACTTTCAAAAACATTATATTACCTACTTTTATTTTTATAATATTGTATAATATATTTTATAACAACTTTATAGGCGAATTACAACTAAGTATCTAATATATATTCTTTAATTATAAAATAAAGAAGAGTTGAACAAATGGTCTTATGAATTTTGTCCAACTCTTTTGTTTATAGCATACTATTGATAGGATTTATCTCCTTTAAAATATTGACGATCTTTCTCACTATACACCTTACTTGGATCTAAAAATGGCTTTAATTTATATTTAAAATCATATAAATTTAATCCATCAATCGCAACACGATCTTGATAGACACTATCATTGCCGATATCTGTAAAATTATTTGGTCCTACACCTGCTAAAAATTTAAATCCTTCATCATGAACAAGGTATTGATATGCTTTAGACCCTCTATCTTGAGCACCGTGTGGATATATAAATAAGTCTGTTTTTCCTATAATGGGCTCTACTTCGTTTTTCCAACGTTTCGTATCACGAATAATTTGATCATATGAACTATTTGCAAAATCGATATGTCCCCATGAATGACTTGCAAATGTCCAACCATCTCGTTTCATTGCTTTGACAACTTTTTTAGCATCTTCTTTACGTTTTAGATAATCTTTATTATTTAACTCATTTGTTCGATAACCTAACACGCCATTGTATCCTGTTAGCGCAACGACGCCTTTTTGACCATTGAGTGAAAAGTCAGGATGGTCTTTCACGAATTGATTCAATATAGGTACAATATCATTTGTTTCACTTGTTGTTACCTTACCATTTTTATCTTTAGTTTCAGAAACGACATGTTGTTTCTGATCTAACACTAAACGATCTGCATATCCATGACCTCTCATGTACTCATAATAATTCATATCATCAATGGATAAAATTAATGGTTTCTTACCTTTAGGTAATTTTAATTCTTTTCTAGTAACTGTCTTTCCTTTTAAATCATAAGCCTCATGTGGATCTATTAATATGTAATGGTGTTTATAGAGTTCATTTAATGAACGCTTAAACTCATCAGCTGTAATCATCCAATCGAAATTACCCTTAGCTTGATTCTTCTCTTGTGTAAAAGCTACTTTAGGTTCAGTAATCACTGGATGATAAAATACATGTGCAATATCACCTTGATACACTTGCCAATCTTTTTTATTCTGAGTACTTTTTTTCGCATACATATTTTCGATATTTTCTTTATCCTTTTTAGTGTCTTTCTGTGATGATGACAATGTTGAAAATTGACATGCACATAAAACTATAGATATTAAAACAATAAGCGTGCTAAGTAAATATGTCTTAGTCATATAGTTACTCCTTTAATTTATAGAAATATTATAATACCTTTCAACATTATATAATAATTTTATATTATTTATAATAGATGTTGATCAACTTTTGAATACACTTATTTTAAAATTAACTTAACACGTTTATATACAACAACTACATATCTAAATCTTTAGCGATATCATTTATTGTAGGCATACCACCTTGTGCGCCAAGTGCTGTAACTGAATGACTGGCAGCGACATTAGCAAATGCAATAGCTTTAGCAAGTGAATCGTCTTTTTGTAATCCGACTGCAAGCGCACCATTAAATGTATCCCCTGCGCCTGTTGTATCTTTTACTTCTCGTTCAATACCTTGAATTTCAACTTGTTCTAAACCATCATAAAATACAGCGCCCAAAGCACCTTGTGTCACAATCAATTTATCAGGATAACGTTCTAAAGCTTGTTCAATGTCTCCTTCAAACATATTTTCACTTTCAGTTTCATTTGGTGTTAAATATGTCACTTGTTCCAATATATCATCTGAAATGTCTCTATATGGAGCTGGATTTAAAATAGAAGTGAGTTCATGTTCATAGCAATAATGAACAGTGTGAGCAACAACATCAGCTGGAATCTCTTGTTGAAGTAACACAATATCTCCTTTATTTGCTTTTGACAAAGCTGAGTCTACCAAAGAGACTGTAACTTTATGATTTGCTGAAGGTACAACAATAATACTTTTGTCATTATCAGCTAGTGTAATGTGTGCGGTACCTGAAGGTCCTTTTACTTTTTTTACATATTCAACATTTACATGATTATGCTTTAGATTTTCAAGAATTTGTTTACCTAACGTATCATCGCCAATACACCCTACCATGTGAACATGGTCACCTAATCTTGCTGCTGCCACTGCTTGATTCGCGCCTTTACCTCCTGGTGTAGTGAAAAATGTATTTCCTAATACAGTTTCACCTTTACTTGGCACTTGGTCAGTCGACACAACCAAATCCATCGACATACTTCCCACAACATAAATACGTTTCATATTAACCCTCTCCTTTTTCTTTCTCATCCATATCATATCTAAATTAGCATAAATAATAAAAAAAGAGTGAGACAACACATTCAAAAAGAAATGCGGTCTCACTCTTATTAATATGTTCTAGCTTTTAACTTCATGCTGCTCTTTACCTGCAAACATCACTAGCCACGTTGCAAAAATAAATGGAGCGGTTAAAATAGGAAGACCAATTGGAGCTAATGTTGTAGCTAATGCACCATGCATCACTACTGTTAATAATAAACCAGTAATCACTGCAAGAATCCGATTGAATTTTGTTTTAAACGTCGCACCCAACGCAATACCCGTTAATATTGAGTTATAGCCGTACAATCCATCCGTAATAGTGGGATGGTCTCCACCTAGTAATGTAATACATACCACTGCTAAAATACTTGATACTATCGCATAGATCCCACCTTTTACTGAGCCAATAAAAATACCAATCATAATTAACAGACTACCAATGATTGATGTCACTAAGAAAATTTCACTAAAATTTGTAATGATACCACTAATAAAATTCACATGTGAATGACTGATGTCTGGATGTTTAATTTTAGTAGGCAAAATATCTATTGTAATATGCATTTTTGAAAATTGCGTGCCCATTGCTAAAATTAACCAAGTCATGAAAACAAATGGAAAAGTTAACATAGGTAGACCATATGGTTTTAAAATTTCTCGGATTGCAGCTCCAACTGGTAAAGTAAGAATCGTCGCCACAATAAGTACAATCCAGTTCATTAAAGATACTTCTAAGAATAATGCTAACCCGATTGCTGTTAATACTGAATTGTATCCAGCTAATCCATCATGGATTTCATCCTCACTATAATTAAAGTACGGCGCTAGGATAAGTGCAATGAGACTTCCCACTGCTGCTCCTAATCCAACTTTCCAATTTGCAATAAATAATCCTATAAGAATACACAGCCCTGACCATTTATTATTCATAAATACGACTTGAGCAATATTTTTTAAGAAAATCTCTACATATTTCATAAACTCACCTTTATTATTTTATTCATTTCCTTTCTAATTATTATACCTTTTAAACACTTTTGTAACATTAAAAATATATAGAAATTTAATTTAAAAAGTAATTTTAAATAAAGTTAAAAGATAAATTACTTGTTAAAAATATTCTACAGTTTTATGATTAATGTTGCAGTACTTATTTTTAAAAGAAAGAAGGCATAACAGTGCATTTTACTCAACGGGAACAAGATAAATTAATGATCGTGGTAGCTGCTGAAGTAGCGCGTCGACGTAAAGCACGTGGCTTAAAATTAAATTATCCAGAAGCATTAGCACTTATTAGTGATGAATTACTAGAAGGTGCACGTGATGGTAAAACTGTAGCTGATTTAATGAGTTACGGTAAACAAATTTTAAATAAAGATGATGTCATGGAAGGCGTCGATAGCATGTTGACTGATATTGAAATTGAAGCAACATTCCCAGATGGAACTAAATTAATCACTATCCATCATCCAATCGTGTAAGGAGGATTTATAAATGAAACCTGGTGAAATTAAAATAAAAAATACAGAAATTGAAATTAATCAAGGTCATTTTGCAACAGTGATCAATGTTAAAAATACTGGAGATCGTCCAATTCAAGTTGGTTCACATTTTCATTTCTTTGAAGTCAATGAAGGTTTAAAATTTGATCGGGAAAAAGCATATGGCAAACACTTAGATATTCCTGCTGGTGCTGCTGTTCGTTTTGAACCTGGTGATGAGAAAAAAGTTCAACTTGTTGAATATGCTGGTAACCGTAAAATTTATGGTTTCAGAGGTTTAGTTAACGGTGAAATTGACGAAGATCGCGTTTATCGTCCAACTGGTGAAAATGATGAATATGCTGCGCCAAAAGGTGATAATGGCGAAAAAAATGTGAACAAAATGGGAGGTAAACAGTAATGAGCTTTAAAATGACTCAATCTCAGTATACAAGTTTATATGGTCCAACTGTTGGCGATGCAGTACGACTAGGTGACACTAACTTATTTGCAACTGTTGAAAAAGATTATGCAAATTACGGTGAAGAAGCAACGTTTGGTGGCGGTAAATCTATTCGTGATGGCATGGCTCAAAACCCTAACGTTACACGTGATGACCGCAAAGTAGCTGACTTAGTATTAACAAATGCATTAATTATAGATTATGACAAAATTGTTAAAGCAGATATCGGTGTTAAAAATGGTTATATCTTTGCAATTGGTAAAGCAGGTAACCCTGATATCATGGATAACGTAGATATTATTATTGGTTCAACAACTGATATTATCTCTGCTGAAGGTAAAATCGTAACAGCTGGTGGTATCGATACACACGTTCACTTTATTAACCCCGAACAAGCAGAAGTTGCGCTTGAAAGTGGTGTGACAACACATATCGGTGGTGGTACGGGTGCATCAGAAGGCGCTAAAGCTACAACCGTTACACCTGGACCTTGGCATATCCATCGTATGCTAGAAGCTGCTGAAGATTTACCAATTAATGTTGGTTTCACTGGTAAAGGACAAGCTGTAAACCACACTGCATTAATTGAACAAATTCATGCTGGTGTGATCGGTTTAAAAGTACATGAAGACTGGGGTGCAACTCCTTCAGCGTTAAGTCATGCATTGGATGTAGCAGATGAATTTGATGTACAAATTGCATTACATGCTGATACATTAAATGAAGCTGGGTTCATGGAAGATACAATGGCCGCTGTAAAAGACCGTGTTTTACACATGTACCATACAGAAGGTGCTGGTGGTGGACATGCTCCAGATTTAATTAAATCTGCCTCATATCCTAATATTTTACCGTCATCTACAAATCCAACCTTACCTTATACACACAATACTGTAGACGAACACTTAGATATGGTTATGATTACACACCATTTAAATGCATCTATCCCTGAAGATATTGCTTTCGCAGACTCACGTATTCGTAAAGAAACGATTGCAGCTGAAGACGTATTACAAGATATGGGTGTGTTTAGCATGGTAAGTTCTGACTCTCAAGCGATGGGTCGTGTTGGTGAAGTTATCACACGTACATGGCAAGTTGCACATCGTATGAAAGAACAACGTGGTGCTCTAGAAGGTGATACTGACTATAACGATAACAATCGTATTAAACGTTATATCGCAAAATATACAATTAACCCTGCGATTACACATGGTATTTCTGACTATGTTGGTTCAATCGAAAAAGGTAAATTAGCTGACTTAGTTCTATGGAATCCAGCTTTCTTCGGTGTAAAACCTGAACTTGTTGTTAAAGGTGGATTGATTAACTCAGCAGTGAATGGTGATGCGAATGCTTCTATTCCGACATCAGAACCTATGAAATATCGTAAAATGTATGGTCAATATGGTGCAAATAAACAACACACTGCGATTACATTCGTTTCTAAAACAGCATACGAAAATGGTATTTATAACCAACTTAATTTAGAACGTATGGTTCGCCCTGTTCACGGTATCCGTAATCTTACTAAAAAAGACATGAAAAATAATGATGCAACACCTAAACTAGATGTTGACCCACAAACATATGAAGTATTTGTAGATGGTGAAAAAATTACAAGTGAACCTGCAACTGAACTACCATTAGCACAAAGATACTTCTTATTCTAGGAGGCACTTAAATGATAGTAGAAGAAATTCAAGGCAATATCGCTAATCTTTCTGAAGAAGAAAAACAAAAACATATCGAAAAAGTATACCTTGAAAACTCTGATTTGGTTAAACGTATTCAACGTGTTACAACCGATCACGGTAATGAAATCGGTATTCGTTTAAAACAACCTATCGATTTACAATATGGCGATATTTTATATCAAGATGACAACAATATGATTGTAGTAGATGTAAACTCGGAAGATTTACTTGTCATTAAGCCACGTAACATACAAGAAATGGGAGATATTGCGCATCAATTAGGTAATCGTCATTTACCTGCGCAATTCACAGAAACTGAAATGCTTGTACAATATGACTACCTAGTAGAAGATTTATTAAAAACGCTAGGTATTCCCTATAGCCATGAAGATCGAAAAGTGAATAAAGCCTTCAGACATATAGGTCATTCACATGATTGATCATTCACATTTACGACTATTTCAGTTCTGTGATTCACAATTCCCTACTGGCGCATTTAGTCATTCATTTGGACTAGAAACGTATATTCAACGTCAGACAGTTCATGATGCTACATCATTTAGAGAATGGTTAGAACTCTTTCTAAATGAGCAGTTAACCTATTCAGATGGCCTTACAATGCGTTTAGTTTATAACGCTTTAAATAATGGTGATACAGAAAAAGTATTACACCTTGATCAATTAATTTATGTCCAAAGTTTACCAAGAGAAACACGTGTAGGTACTAAACAAATGGGTACACGTATGGTAAAACTTGCTATAGAACTTTATGATAGTCCATGGATTAATTGGTATCATCAACAAATGAAAGATAAACGTGCAAAACTGCATCCAGCTATTTGTTTTACAATGCTAGGACATTATTTAGGCGTCGATATTGAAACGATTATTGATTACTATCTATATCAGAACGTTTCCAGTTTAACGCAAAATGCAGTACGTGCAATTCCCTTAGGTCAAACAATAGGACAACAAGTTGTGACGGAGATGATTCCACATATCGAACGGACACGACAACACATTCTCACATTAAGCGAAGATGATTTCGGTTTAACAGCTCCTGGCTTAGAACTGAATCAAATGGAGCATGAAAACGTAAACGTGAGAATCTTTATTTCATAGGAGGTAATATACATGGCAAATCCAATTAAAATTGGTGTAGGCGGTCCTGTAGGTGCAGGTAAAACACAATTAATTGAAAAACTTGTACGTCGTCTATCAAAAGATATGAGTATTGGCGTGATTACAAACGATATTTACACAAAAGAAGACCAAAAAATCTTAGTGAATACTGGTGTTTTACCAGAAGATAGAATTATCGGTGTGGAAACGGGTGGCTGTCCACATACAGCAATTCGTGAAGATGCATCAATGAACTTTGCTGCAATCGATGAATTATTAGATCGTCATGAGGATATTGAACTTATTTTCATCGAATCAGGTGGCGATAACTTAGCTGCTACTTTCAGTCCTGAATTAGTAGATTTCTCTATTTATATCATCGATGTAGCTCAAGGTGAAAAAATTCCACGTAAAGGTGGACAAGGTATGATTAAATCTGATTACTTTATCATTAATAAAACAGATTTAGCAGAATTTGTTGGCGCATCACTTGACCAAATGGCAGAAGATACTAAAACATTTCGTGGCAATCGTCCCTTCACATTTACAAATTTAAAAACCGACGATGGTTTAGATAATGTCATTGAATGGATTGAACGTGATGCATTACTTAAAGGATTAGCTTAATGGTACAACATCAATTCGATTCGAAACCTTCTTGGACTGGACAATTGGATCTCACTGTTTTTAATAATGGTGAGCGTTCTGTTGCTCGTAATATCTTTTTCGAAAAAGCGTTAAAGGTTATTCGTCCAGTTTATTTAAATTTCTCTAAGATTCCAACATTTTATATCGTCAATGTTGGCGGTGGTTATTTAGATGGCGATCGTTATCGTATGAATATTAATGTCGAAGAAGAGGCTAAAGTCACTTTGACCTCTCAAGGTGCAACTAAAATTTATAAGACGTTAAACGATTGCGTGAAACAATATCAAACATTCAATATAGCAAAAGATGGTTATATGGAATATGTAGGAGACCCTATTATTGCTTATGAAAGAGCAAAGTTTTTCCAACATAACATTTTTAATTTAGATAAATGTGCATCCATGTTCTATACCGATATTTTAACCCCAGGCTATTCTGAAAAAGACACACCATTCACTTACGACTACATGCATTTAATTAATGAAATCTATGTAGACGATGCGCTTATCACTTATGATAATTTACGCATGCATCCAAGTGAAACAAAAATGAGTTCGGTTGGCTATATGGAAAATTATACCCATCTTGGTTCGGCTTATTGTATACACCCTGATATAACGCAAAAATTCATTGAAGATGTGTATGATGAAATTAAAGATTATACAAAACAATACGATTGCCGTATTGGTATTACACAATTACCTACACATGGTTTTACAGTACGTGTATTATCTAATCTGACACAAGAAATTGAAGAAGTGCTTACACGCGTCCAAGCTTATATTGCAGATAAATTGTATCATCGCCAACTCGACTTTTTAAGAAAATATTAATAAATTAATTAAAATACACCTTATATCTTGAGTATAAAGACTCGATATAAGGTGTTATTCTTTTACACTTATTTTTCTATTTTTATTTATTATCATTAAATATATATTGATAGATATCATGCGACACTTGTTCAAAATCATCAACATTAAGTGAAAGATAGAATTTGAGTTTAGGCTCTGTTCCTGAAGGACGTAATGCGACAAATCCTTCATCAAAGATTAACCGAATCACATTTGACTTTGGTAAAGCTATCGACTCAGTAGTACCATCATCTTTATTTATTCTCTCTTGGCTTTGATAATCTTCAACTGCGATCACTTTTAATCCGCCCAACGTATCTGGAATGTGTTGACGAAGGTGTTCCATTAACGTTGCAATTTCTTGTTGCCCCTTTTTTCCTTCAAATATTTTAGATGTAGGTTGATCGCGATAATATCCTACTTCCTCATATATATCCGTTAAGGCATCGTGTAATGTTTTACCTTCATTTTTTAAAATAGACGCATATTTAATGACTAACGGAACAACTTGAATCGCATCTTTATCTCTTACAAATTCACCCGCAAGGTAACCATAACTTTCTTCATAAGCGAAAATAAATGTTTCATCCTCACGTAATTCACGAATCGCCTTAGCAATAAATTTAAAACCAATTAAGACTTCCTTCACAGTAACCCCATGTTGCTTTGCGAAACGTTTCCCTAGTTCACCACTTACAATGGATTGAATCATGATTGGATGTTTAGGAAGCGTCGTATGATCGACTAAATATTTAATCATTAACGCACCAATCTCACTGCCATTAAAATAGTGAATATGACCATCATGATCTCGTTCAACGAATCCCATTCGATCCACATCAGGGTCTGTCGCAATGATTAAATCCGCTTTAGAGTATTGGGCTTGTTTGATAGCTAAATCAAACGCTTCATGTTCTTCTGGATTGGCACTTTTTACAGAACTAAAATCAGGATCAATTTTACATTGTGCGTCAACAAGTTCAATCTTATTAAAGTGAAGATGGCTTAGCAACTTCGGAATAATAGGTGTTCCTGTACCATGTAAACTCGTATACACCACATTTAAGTTTGATGGAGGTATGTCACCAATCAATTGGTTAATTTCCGCAAAATAGTACTGATTAATATCTTTTGGTAAAGGTAAAATATTTTCTTTAATTAACGTCTCATTTAATTCAATGTCTAAATGAAGTGGATCATCTAATTGTTCAATATACTTAGCCACTTCAAGTGAGGCGACATCGTCGAGCTGTGCTCCATCAGCACCATATACTTTAATGCCATTATAATCTTTAGGATTGTGACTAGCTGTAATCATAATGCCTGCAGACGTTTGAAGATATCTCACTGCATAAGATAACTGCGGAGTCGTTTGATATGTATCCGATACATATACTTTAATATGATGAGACGCTAAAATATGCGCGATAATGTCTGCAAATTCTGCTGATAAATGACGAATGTCATAATGAATGACAATGGAAGGTTGTGTCATATTATCTTGTAAATAATATGCAATTCCTAAAGCTAGACGTTGAATGGTATATCGATTTAAACGTCCTGGACCTAAACCAAATTGACCACGAATACCTGCTGTTCCAAAGGAAAGTGTCGTTTCAAACCCTTCTTGTTGAAATTGAGATGATTGTTGGTCATAGAATGATCCTACGAGACTATCTGCTTTATGTGTTATCCAATTGTCTTTCATCCAATACTCCTCTCATACATGATGTATGTCCTATTCTTTTCTTTAGTATAATCGATATCTATTTATGTTTCACATGATACTTATCTTTTTTTAATTAAAATCCTATCTACAATAATACAATTCAAAAACACCCTCACTACGATAAGTAAGGATGTTTTTAATTGTAATTTATAGCTATTTACGATTGAAATTGATAGCTTTCATGTCCTTTAGCGAAACCTTCTACTGTATAAATCATTGATCCACCTTCTGAATTATTCTCAATATCATTGGTACATATTAACAATTGATTTGTACCTGGAATAAATTGCGGATGCGTAGAACGCAACATTTTCCCTTCATCACGACCTGGCATCAAGATTTGACCAATAGGATACCCTCTTTTATTAAAGACAAGAACTCGGCCTTGTCCATACATTGCAACATATAAGTTGTCATCACTATCAATACAAACAGAATCAGGTCCTTCATGACCAGTAAAATAATACGGTATGGTTGCTCCAAACGGTGCAATAGTCACACCATCATCTTCTAATTGAATACGGTGAAGTCGATTCGTCGTTGTTTCAGTTATCCACAGTACTTTTTCATCAGTACTAAGTGCGATACCATTAGCAACAGAAATATTTTGTATCACGGGTGTCACCGTTTTAAAATCAGGAGAAACGTAGTAGACGCCACCTTTAGGATTCGTTGAATACCCTCTAAAGTCGGTGAAATAAAAACCACCTTTACTATCAAATACCATATCATCAATACAATAATCTGTATTGATGTCTGAAATAATGTCTTCAAAGTGTTCTCCATGTTCATCTGTTGCGAAAATACCACCTGTAGATTCAAAGTCACCTAAGTAACATGTAAACAGTCGTCCATCTTTATGAATTTTTACTGCGGCTGGATTTTGTTTTTCTGATTGAAACGCTACAGAAATATCTTTACTTGGCAGATTAACTTTAAAAATCTTTCCACCAAATACTTCACATAAAAATAAGTTATGTGCTCTATCAAAAATAAGTCCTTCAAGTTGAAGTCCTTCATCTGAAATTTTTAACCATGGTTCAGCTGTAACTGTTTGTAATTCACTTTCAGAAACAATAGGAACCACACTTTTAGATTTACCACTATACGTTAATTTAGGTAATTTATTATCCAACATATTAAATAAGCCTCCTTATGTCATTCATTTACATAGTTTATTATACGCTTGAAACATTCTAAACTTAAGCTTACTATATGTAATCGATTTCAATAAGTAAAATGATTCTCCTTGTATAGGTCAATTGACTGATTTATGAGCGCAAATATTGAAAGAAGTTATAATTTTGTTAAAATATTATAATGTCGATTTTTATATAAATAACAATTTAGATACGTTTAACATACAGATAAATTAACTTTTAGAGGAGAATCAGAAAATGGATTATAGAGTGTTATTGTATTACAAATATACAACAATTGATGACCCTGACACATTTGCTACCGAACATTTAGCATTTTGTAAAGAGCATAACTTAAAAGGTAGAATCTTAGTATCTACAGAAGGTATCAACGGTACATTATCTGGTACAAAAGAAGATACAGATCAATATATTGAACATATGCATGCAGATGAACGTTTTAAAGATATGACGTTCAAAATTGATGAAGCTGAGGGACATGCATTCAAAAAAATGCACGTACGTCCTAGAAAAGAAATTGTTGCTTTAGGTTTAGAAGATGATGTAGATCCACGTGTGACAACTGGTAAATATTACTCACCTAGTGAGTTTAAAGCTGCATTAGAAGATGACGATACTGTTATTTTAGATGCACGTAATGATTATGAATTTGACTTAGGTCATTTCCGCGGTGCCATTCGCCCAGATATTACACGCTTCAGAGATTTACCAGATTGGATTCGTGAAAATAAAGAAAAATTAGATGGTAAAAACATTGTGACGTATTGTACGGGTGGTATCCGTTGTGAAAAATTCTCAGGCTGGCTTGTAAAAGAAGGCTTTGAAAATGTAGGACAATTACATGGCGGTATTGCTACGTATGGTAAAGACCCAGAAACAAAAGGTGAGTACTGGGATGGCAAAATGTACGTCTTCGATGAACGTATTAGTGTCGATGTGAACCATGTAGATAAAACTGTGATTGGTAAAGAACACTTTGATGGCACTCCATGCGAACGTTATATTAACTGTGCAAATCCAGAATGTAATAAACAAATTTTAGTATCCGAAGAAAATGAAGCAAAATATCTTGGCGCATGTTCATATGACTGTGCCAAACATGAGCGTAATCGCTACGTTGCAAAACACCATATTAGTGATGAGAAATGGAATCGTCGTTTAGAAAACTTTATAGATGTTCCTGAACATATTCACGCATAATGACATGTACCCTTTATAAGTATCAACCTACTTTTAAAGGGTACTTTTACATACCCACTGTGCTATAATAACTTAAATTGAAACTTACATAAGGTGATTGTTATGAAGAAGCACAGTAAAGATTACTTCCATCTTTTTTATAGTCAGCTATTCGCAAATACTGGAGACGTGTTAACCATTGTCGGCTTAATTTCGGTAGTATATAGTATGACCTCAAAAACGACTGCCGCTTCTATGATTCCAATTATTTTTACTTCTGGTCTCTTTATTAGTAGCTTTATTTCAAATTATATTTATCAATATTTTACTCAAAAACAAGTATTATGGATTTTCCAAGGGCTTAAACTTGTGAGTCTATCCATCATCGCAAGTCTACTTATGTTCGAACGATCTCCAATATTTATTTTTATTCTATTATTTATAAATGCTCTATTTGATGGATTTACCAATCCAATTAAGAACGCGATGATTCCTTTTATTGAAAAGAAAGAATACATAACTTCGGCGAACGCTTTAATGAATATGATGAGTAGTATGGTTCAATTGTCGACATGGGCATTAGGTGGATTTCTGATGAGTCTGATTGGCGCTAAATATTTATTTTTATTTGCGCTTGTACTAGAAATCCTATCCTACTTCTTTATTATTCAACTTTCAGAACGGCATATTTATAATAATGAAAAAGAAAATATATTAAATAGCTTTAAAACTGTATTACGTCATAACTATTCCAATAAACTGAGTTTATATCTAAATCTATCTATAATTTTCGAATCTGTCGCAACGTCCATTTGGGTTGCTGCAATTATTCTTACATATACGAGAACATTTTTACATGTCGATGATTTTTGGTTTGGACTCATCAATGCTGCCTTCTTTAGTGGGACAATTATTGCTGGGTTATGGATGAATGATAAAGATCAATTTTTCACAAAAATAAGTTACCCTATTATTATTTATATTCCGCTCATATTAGCTTTGATTAATGCCAGTTTTATCCTACATAAATCTGTGTTACTTGCTTTACTAATTTCATTATTAATGGGAATTTTCGAAGATTCACGCTATATTTCTTTAAACTCAGTTGTACAACGTGAAGTACCAAAAGAAGCCCTAACATCCACCTATATACTGAATAATTTATTAAACAGTGTATTTTTCTCACTTGGTACTTTAGGTATTTCTCTTGTTGTAGATAATCAAGGAGTGATGTGGGCATATGTAATTAGTAGCGTTGCTTATGTGTTAACATTTGTTTTAGGTTTATATTTTAAAACAGCAATTAAAAATTAATTTACGAGGAGACGACGATATGTGTACAGGCATTACATTTCAAGCCAGCAATGGAGATGTTATTTTTGGAAGAACGATGGATTACGATTATCCTTTGAACGGCTTTCCTGCAGTTCAACCTCGAGGATACTCCTTTAAATCGCATGTCGACTATAAAGGAGAAACGTTATATGCCTTTGCAGGTGCTGGTTCTGATATGGAGGGGTTTGTTTTTGGAGATGGCGTCAATGAACATGGACTTGCCATGTCCAATCAATACGATCGTGGATATGCGTCATATGCGACAGACATTCGTGACGGCTATATCAATATTTCTCAAACAGAAGTGCTTGTCTGGGCGCTTGGCTATAACAAAACGATTGAAGAATTTATTGAAAATGCGGAACAAGTTAACGTTGTAGCCTATTCATATAGTGATATTAACGAAGTTCCTCCATTACATTATCATTTATCTGATGCGACAGGGCGCACTGTGGAAGTGACATTTAATGATGGTCGCATCGTCGTGATTGATAATCCAATTGGCGTGCTCACAAATAACCCAGATTTAAATTGGCATTATGAAAATTTGAAACACTATATGCATGTGACACCATATAACATTGACAATACATTTTCAAAACAATTGAACTTAGGGAATATGAATGGCACATTCGGTTTACCTGGAGGTTATACATCTGGCGAACGCTTTGTTCGCGCAGCTTATCTTGTTCATCACTTATTACCAAATAGCGATGACCATCCTATCTTAGATGCATTTAGAATTTTAGACCATGTGAGTGTACCAAAAGGCGCTGTTCGTCCTTCAGACAATAGATTTTATTATACGTTATATCAAACTGTTTTTAATTTAACGACAAAAACCCTCTATATTAAATATTATGACTCGAATACCATTACAGAATTACAACTCACCAATGACTTAATACATAGTGACGATTTGATAGTCTTTTCGAGAAAGAACAAAGGGTTATATACTGAAAAAGTGAATGACTAACATATTTTTAAATCTAATAAAGTACCTCTCTTACATTAAATTGTAAGAGAGGCTTATTATTTTTTCACTTTTATCATTCTTTATTTTATCTATAAACTAGTCCACCATCAGTTAAAATGGCTTGTCCAGTAATATAATCTGAATCTGATGATGCTAAGAATGACACTAAAGAAGCCACATCTTGTGGTTCTTGATAACGTCCGAGTTTAATTGCTGATGAGAACTGTTCAAATGCTTCACCTGGTTTTAGATTACTGTCTAGTTTAACCATTTCAGCATCAATACGATCCCACATTTCAGTTTTAGCAACTCCAGGACAATATGCATTCACCGTGATCCCTTTTTCAGCTAATTCTTTCGCTGCAGTTTGAGTGAGAGAACGTACTGAATGTTTAGTAGCACAGTATGTACCTAATACCTCATAAGATTCATGTCCTGCAATACTGCATGCGTTAATGATTTTACCTTTACTATTTTGCTTAATAAACTGTTTTGCTGCCGCTTGAATTCCAAATAACGTGCCATATACATTTATATGGAATAATTTATCCAATTCATCTTCTGTAATATCTAAAATAGGTGATACCGCATCTACACCAGCATTATTTACAAATACATCAATTTGACCAAATTCTGCCACTGCAAATTGAACTAATTCTTCTTGCTCTTTTTTCTTAGAAACATCACTATGAAATGCTACCACGTTATATCCATTCTCTTTAAATTCTTGTTCTGTTTTTTCTAGAGCTTTTTGATTAATATCTTGAATCACAATATTAAATCCATCATTGGCTAAACGTTGAGCAATTCCTTTTCCTAATCCTGCTGCTGAACCTGTAATGACTGCTGTTTTTGTCATAATACCACTCCTTTTACATAATTATTTTACCCTTATAGTTTAATTTTATTCTTAATTTTAAATGATTCACAAACTGTTCATATATCTTTTACGTTGCCTTATATCATCATCTGTTTAATGATGTAAATAAGTGTTTATACCTTACGTATTAAACTGTAAAAAATTAAAGGAGATGTTTTCTTATGAATATTTTAGTTACTGCATTTGATCCGTTTGGCGGAGAAAAGGTAAATCCGGCATTAGAAGCGGTTAGACAACTGGACCCTACTATTGGGGCACATACCATTACAACATTAGAAATCCCAACTGTATTTCACAAATCAAAAGATGTGATTCAACATGAATTAGAACATCATCATTACGACGTGGTATTATCGATTGGACAAGCAGGGGGACGTTTCAATATTACACCTGAACGTGTAGGCATTAATATTGATGATGCACGTATTGCAGATAATAAAGGACATCAACCCATTGATGTTGCCATTCATCCAGATGGAGCGCCAGCTTACTTTTCAAATCATCCTGTTAAGGCAATGACCGAAGCAATTAAAAAAGCGGGTGTTCCAGCAAGTTTATCGAATACCGCAGGCACATTTGTCTGCAATCATGTGCTTTATCAATTAGGCTACCTTGCAGATAAGTATTATCCTAACTTACGATTTGGCTTTATCCATGTGCCCTTTATTCCAGAACAAGTCATAGATAAACCTAATACACCTTCGATGTCTTTAGATACGATTACAAAAGGACTTACAGCAGCAATCAATGCGATTTCAGACCACCCTGATGTTAAAGTAGCTTTAGGAGAAACACATTAGAAAATAAGATGATTAGTGATATGTAAGATACAATTTCTATAATTAAAACGATTTTATTTGTCTACAAAACATATAATTTTGTAGACATTTTTATTTTCAAAATAAATGTTTCCATGTATCATTAATAAGTGACGAATATAAATTGAAAGAGGTTTTAAATTTGAAAAAGCATCTGCTTTTGTCATTCGCAATGTGTGCCTCCCTACTATTAACTGGATGTACACATGATCAACATCAACACAAAGAAGTGAAAGTATCTCTTGCACGAGAATTTAACCCGACCCAGTTAGATGCACAAGCGTTTGATGTTCCGATGCCTGTCTACAGTGCAATATATCAACCTCTTGTTACATATGGAGAAAATGGAAAGATTGAGCCTGGTTTAGCTAAATCTTGGGAAGTATCTAATAATGGAAAAGATTATACATTCCATTTAAAACACAACATTAAATTTAATGATGGGTCAACTTTTAACGCAAAAGCAGTCAAATTTTCAATTGAACGTGCGAAAGCAACCGATAAAACGAATCCTATGGAAACCTTGGATAAACTGAAATCGGTCACTCTTAAAGATAACTATACCGTAGACATTCATTTAAAAACACCATCTAATCAGGTATTAAATGAGTTATCACAAGTCCGCCCCCTTCGTATCATGAGTCCAAATGCCGTCAAAGATGGTAAAACGACAGGTCAATTTGAAAAAGCGATTGGTACAGGTCCATTCAAAGTAGCAAATTCAACAAATGAGACTGTGTCTTTTAAACCAAATCCATATTATCGCAACCATCATCCACTGGATTATGACTTAATATTTCAAACTATTGAAGATAGCGATTCACGACATCTTGCGATTGAAAGTCACTCTATCGATATTACTGGGGGATCTCTAGGACATTTGACTCCTCAACAAATCAAGGAATCATACCGTAATCAAGATTTAAAGGTAAAACAATATCCAAGTACAGAAACACAGTTCATGGCCTTTAATCCAGAAGTCATGTTCCTAAAAAATAAAACAATACGTGAAGCAATTAGTAAAGCGATTAATACTGATCATTTATCATCAAATAAGCAGCTTAAAGGATTATTCCAAGACGGCGTAGAATTCGTGAATGACACAAATCAACAAACCCATTCATATAATCCCACTCAAGCGACACGCTTATTAGAACAATTAGGCTATAAAAAAAATGATCGGGGCTACTTTGAAAAAAATGGACGAGACCTTTCTTTAAAATTAGCGCTTCAAACTGATGAATTTCCTGAATGGAAAACAAAAGCAGAAATTATGCAACAAGATTTGAAAAACGTAGGTATTCATTTGGATATTAACGTTTTAGATGCCCAAACGTATTATGAAACACTCACTATCCGAAAAGATTATGATCTTATTTTCTATCGTTCTTATACGAATGCGCTCATGCCATATAACTTTTTAAATGCACGCTTTAAGCAAGACGGAAATAAGCCCGGCATGTTCGCAAACGATGTTCAGTTAACAACAATGCTTAACCGCTTCTCAACCATTACCAATAAGGATGATCAACAACGTGCATTTAATCACATCTCACATCGCATCGATCAACAATATCTTGAAGTGCCGATTGCTTATCCAAACGAAGTGTTTGTTACAAGTCCTAAGATTAAGCAATTCGAATTCTCGGGACAAACGGATGCACCCATTAATTACGATAAATTGAAGGTATCTCATCATGATTAGTATGATTAAACATTTACTTAAACTTATATTATATTTCATTATTATTTCGTTTATCTTATTTGTGCTACTTGAACATACAACTGGAAATCCAGCGATTCAATATCTACATGAACATGGTGTGGCACAAATTACAGATGAACGAATTAAGATGGCTCAAGATAAACTTGGGTTAAGCCAAGCATTGCCTATTCGTTATTTACAATGGCTAGGTCATGCATTTACAGGAGATTTAGGCACGAGCTTTAGTAACGGCGAGCCTGTCACTGATCGTATTGCTAAAGCCGTTGCTCCTACCTTGAAACTTATTTTTATCTCAGCCATCATCTTATTTCCACTTGGCTATATTATTGGCTATCTCTGTGGAAATTATCCTAAGAAAAAGTGGTCTACATTCATATTACATGCGTCTCAAGTGGTGACATCACTACCAGAATATTGGTTAGCCATTATTTTTATTTACTATTTCGGTGTGAAATGGCATCTTCTACCATTTGTTGGAAGTTATAGCTTTGAATACTTTATTCTACCTATCGCTATTTTAGTCTTAGTTGAAGGGAGTCATATGGTTTTACTTAGCAGTCATCTATTTAAACGTACACTTCGTAAGGAAGCATACCAACTTGCCTCATTACGTCAGTTTAAATTAAAAGATCGTATTTACGTACAAGTTAAAGACATCTTAGCGCCATTACTTACGATTACAATTAATAATTTTATTCGTTTATTCAGTCGAGTCATTATTTTAGAAGTCATTTTTAGTATTTCAGGGTTAGGAAAATTGCTTATTATTAGTATTAATCTTCGGGATTATCCACTCATTCTAGGTATTCTAATGATGATGATTACAATCATTATGATATTGAATTTCCTGGGTGATATTTTACTAGAAAAAAGTGACCCTCGTTTGAATATGTCGAAAACGTTAGGAGGGCGAGTAACGTATGAAGATTAAGCGTTTCATATGGCCTATTACGATAGTCATTTTAGTTATACTCGCTCATGTCCTATATGATAAAGCAAATCAAATTCATCAATCTCAAGCATTACGTCCCCCAAGTTTACATCATTTACTTGGTACGGATGATTTGGGTAGAGATTTTCTAACACGACTATTTGTAGGTAGCTTGATTACACTTGGTCTTACTGCATTCATTATGATAGGGACAATCGTGCTTGGACTGATTATTGGTCTTATTTCAGCTATAGTAGGTAAATGGTTAGATTCTATCATTATGGCACTTGCAGATATGTTAATCGCTTTACCAGCTATCATTATCGCGCTTGTCGTCCTTGGTTTTATTAATAATTCTGTAGTAGGATTATGTCTTGCACTCATCATCGGCTGGCTCGGTCGCTATTTGCGGTATTTCAGAAATTTAGCACGTGACACGATGACACAACCGTTCGTTAAATTTGCGCCACTTAGTGGGATGTCGAAGTTCCAAGTTACAATACATCACATTGTGCCACATCTCATCAGCGACATTATGGCACTTGTTACTGCAGATTTTGGTAAGTTAATGTTAAGTATTTCCGGTCTCGCCTTTATTGGTTTAGGAGTAAAACCCCCTATTCCTGAATTAGGCGCCATTTTACATGACGGTAAAAGTTATTTCTATTCTGCGCCCTGGTTATTTATCTTTCCAGGTGTCTTATTAGGAGGGTTCGCACTCATATGTCAAATACTCAATCGTCGTCACATTCATTAGATACAGTCCTTTATATCAATGATGTATCTGTTTATCACAAACATGAACCATTACTTAAACAGATACATTTAAAGATTGAAAAAGGAAGCTTTCATTGTTTAATTGGAGAAAGTGGGAGTGGTAAATCTTTACTTACACGTACTGTACTGAATATGAAAGAAGATGATTTAACCTATCGTGGTGAGATTCATCTCGATTTAACACAAACGGATGCAATGTTCCAAGATGCGAATCGCAATTTTTTCCAAAATGTTCGTATCAACCGCCACTTTGATGCATTGTTTGACTCTATGTCATCTTCATTAACACGTGATCAGCAAAAAGCATTTGTATTACGTCAATTTAAACATCTCGGATTGGACCAACCTGAATCCATTTATTATCAGTATCCTTTTGAATTGAGTGGTGGTATGGCACAACGAGTTGCACTTGTCATGGCTATTGTAAGAGAAGCAAAGTTTTTAATTACAGATGAACCGACTAGTGCGCTAGATCAACACAATCGTCATAGTTTAATGGCTCTACTACATCATGTAGTGACAGAACATGATATGACAGTGCTATTTGTAACTCATGATTTAAACTTAGTCTTAAACTATGCAACGCATATTAGTGTCATGCTAAACGGAAACATTGTAGAAACAGGGCGTGCTTCTGATATTTTACGTGATCCTCAGCATGCTTACACGAAGCAATTGATTGAACTAGCTAATAGGAGATATCAATATGTTACAGATTAAACAGTTAAATAAAGCTTTTTCTAATAAACAGATATTTAAAAATTTTAATTATACATTAGAGACACACGATCATTTATTGATAAGTGGCGTAAGTGGAAGCGGAAAGTCTACTTTGGCTCAAATTATTGCAGGATTAGATTCAAATTATCAAGGTACACTCATATATAACGATTTAGAACTTGGCCATATTTCACAACACAAATGGATGAAACATATCCAATATGTGCCTCAATATCATTCGAGTACACTTGATCCAAATAAAACTGTTCATTGGATATTAAAACAACCTTTAATTCATTTTCATTATCCTAAGGCTATACATGAGGACAGAATAAAAGAAGTCATGTTGCAATGTAAGTTAGAATCACAATTACTTGGTAAAAAAGTGAGTACTTTAAGTGGTGGCCAATTCCAAAGGCTATGGATAGCAAAAGCATTGCTTGTAGAACCAGATGTCTTGATTTTAGATGAAGCAACAACAAATTTAGATGTGGTGAACGAAGATATCATCTTACAAATGTTACGAGAATTTCAACATTTACAGTTAATTATCATTACGCATGATTCATATGTATTACAAGCTTTGCCTGGTAAACATTTAAATATTGGTTAGTTCAAAATAAAGAGTGGGACAACAAATTCATAATGCGTTTTATCTCACTCTTTTCATAAATAGTTCAATTCTTTTACAAAGTGAGTTGTAGGTTGAAATCAGAGTATGTTATGTTCAAGTTGTAGTATACGTCGTTCAAATAAAAACATTAGAGGTGATACAACCATGACTCAACAAGGTATTACAGAAACACGTATGCATTCAGATTCAAACATCGACTCTCACCACCATAAAAATGATGAACACTATCCTAAAGGAAATCGCTTCTTAAATGTTCTTATTTTTATAGGATGGATGTTACTTGCTCAGATTCCTATTGTTCTTATTTTATTTATTACTAACTTTTCTGCAAAAATGGATATTACAAGTGGAACACTAGCAACACTATTATTTATGATGTTAGCCGCTGTCGTTATTTGGCTGGTTAGACGTTATTATCAACGGCATACATATGAGCCAATTAAACCGTTTAAACGCAAAGATATTATGATTAATATTGGATGGGCACTATTACTTCGCGTTGTTGTCATTGGAATGAGTTTTCTAATGATGGCAATAACAGGTCAAGCACAAACAGAAAATGATAAGGCATTACTTGGTAACTTTCAAAGCGCGAAACCTTCTCCCGATCAACTTGGGCAAGCGTTTCCTGTCATTGTATTTGCACTTACCCTTACGTTTGTAGCTCCCTATTTAGAAGAATTAATTTATCGAGGTATCTTTAAAGAGACACTATTTAAACGTAGCAGTTTTTGGTTACCATTTATTTTATCTTCACTTATTTTCGCTTCTCAACATGGTATTTCAAATTGGATAGCTGTTTTAATGTATATCACAATGGCGATGATTTTTTATCTCGCTTATCATCGTCGTCATAACGTTAGAGATAGTATGATGGTTCATATGATTCATAATGGCGTGACGGGTATTGTGATTATTGTGAGTTACTTTATCGCAATGTTTAGCTAAAAAAGTATACCAGTTAAATGAAGTCGACAACTATCTCGCCAAAAAAGGAGTGGAACGGAATTCATTTTGAATTCGTCGGCCCACTCCTTTTTTAATTCATTCGATTAATCTATATCAATATGATTTGAATCCTCATTAAACGCTTCAGTTTTAATATTTTTATCTTCCAAGAAATTTGCAATATCTTGTTTTTCTCGATCATTTACAATGTCTTGATCTTTATTCACTTGCTCAATATCATTAAAAATAGATGTATCATCATCCGATTTTAATGATATTTCTAAACTTTTTTGCTCTATGCGATTGGCTGTTGAAATATAACGACTTATTTTATCAGTATAGATTACATAGTCATTATTTGGCATCTGATTACTTTGAATGTATTGTCCAAAATTTGTATCATTCTCAGTCTCTAATTGAACAAGTTTTTTTAATTTATTTACTTCTGTATTGGATAACTTTTGATTGGAATATAATTTCATTTTATATGTATTCATCGTATCATTAATTTTTTTATCAATGTTAATATACGTTTTAATATCTTTTTTAATCGTTTTTTCAGAAATCTGTGTATGTCGTACTGATGTTTTTTCAAAAACATGATCTGGTATCTTTGTATCTGGTTCTAGACTGATATCTTGATCATCAGAACTTTTATTTTCCTCTGTTGAATGTTCTTCTTGTGTATCCGCTTTGTCCGAATGGTCACTATTCTCTTTAGACAATCGATTACATCCCACTAAGCCAATAGATAATATGAGAATAAGCGTTACTATCACTATCTTTTTCATAACTTTTCTCCTTAACTACGTTTATTTATCTTTACTTTAAGTATAGAACAATTACGACTACTTTTGAATGCGTTCTTTATATGGACTACGGCACATTAACAGAATAATAATCACAATGGTATAGCCTATGGTAGAGACGATAGATGTTTCAAAACCAAACTGTCCTCCCGTAAGCACCATATTTTTAAAACGTAAAACATATTGAAAGACGTTATAGTCAGTTTCTTTTGTAGTGATATAAACGACTTGAAAGACATTCCAAAAGAAATGTAAGGTGATACTCGCCCAAATGGTGTTAAATCGATATGTTGCTATACCAAACATCACACCAACTAAAGTGCCACTAGCTAACAATAAAAGGAAACTTGTAACATTTAAAGCACCATTCAATAAATGAATCACACCAAAGAACAGTGAAGTAACAACGATTGCTATTCGAATGTTCGTTTTCTTTTCAATATAGCCCATTAAAAGGCCTCGACACACTATTTCCTCGACAATAGCACCAGCTGCAGCTTGCATAAAAATAATGTAACTCAAGTCGTGTATCGTCTTACTGATTGAGTTAAAATGATGTACTTTAAAATCTCCCGGTATAAAAATAAAGTAAATCGCATATACTACACACGGTAATGCAATTCCTAAAATCAAATAAATCGGATGAAATACAGGTTTTGTAATTCGATATGAAGATAACGCTCCTTTAAATACATGAGTAATTATCCATCTTACGACGAAAAATGTAAGTAAAATATAAGTGATACTCGATAAAATCGTACCAATTCCATAAAATGGTATCAATGTATCAAATAATAGCGCGATTGTTTGAGAAATAACCATAATGATTATCGCTAAAAGAAACATACCAACAATTTTTATTATTTTCATTGTTATTCTCCAATATAAGTGATGTATATAAATTTATCATAGCATAGAAAAAAGAGTAAGATTGAATTGACAATGAATTCATTTTCCTACTCTCTTAATATTAAAAATCAATTTCTTTTTGCTATTTTAGATATATATGTAGAAGGTTTATTTTTGTCGTAAATCGTTAAACCAGTAATATCTTTTACATTTTTAGATGGTACAAGCAAGCTTACGATATAACCTAAAATAAAAGCAACTAAAAATGAAATAATTGATACGTAAAATGGTGAGTTTCCTCCACCTATTCCATGAAGTAAATAAGCGATAATTACTCCTGCAAATAGTCCAACAATGACACCAAATGTATTTGCACGTCTTGTGAATATCCCAACTGCAAATATTCCAGCTAACGGCACACCAAATAATCCAGTAATAAGTAAGAATAAATCCCATAAATTATTAGAATCTGCTGCAATTAAATACATCGAAATACCATAGCTTAATAAACCTGCTATCACAATAATTAATCGAGCAAATTTCACTTCTGATTTATCATCCCTTTTTCCAAAGAAGCGATGTTTAATATCTTCAGAAGTACATGCTGAAATTGAATTTAAACTCGATGAAATTGTTGATTGTGCTGCAGCGAATATTGCTGCAATAAGTAATCCACCAATAAATGGGGGCATTTCAGTCAAAATAAAATATGGAACAATTGATGATGTATTAAAACCTTTAGGCAATGTTTCTTGATGCTGATAAAATGAATACATCATCGTACCCATGCCATAGAAAATAGGCGCTGAAATTAATGCTAAGACACCATTTGTCCATAGTGATTTTTTGGTTTCTTCCATAGATTCTGATGCTTGATAACGTTGTACTACATCTTGGCTCGCTGTATATTGATGTAAATTATTAAAAATATTTCCTAGGAAAATAATTGGGAGCGTCGCTGCTGCTGAGTTAAGTTTCCAATTATCTACGCTAAGAATTTTTTTATTCGCAATAGCATCATGTACAATTGTGCCAAATCCACCTTTTATTTCAAAAGCACCGATGATAATGATAAGCAGTGCTCCACCAAGTAAAATGACACCTTGGATAAAATCGCTCCAAACGACTCCTTCGAACCCACCTAAAAATGTATATAAAATACATAAAATACCTACTAAACTTGCTACAAGATATGGATTAATATCAGATACAGCAGTTATTGCTAAAGTTGGTAAATAAATAACGATTGCGATACGACCTAAGTGAAAAATAATAAATAATAATGATCCAATTAAACGTATACTTGGTCCAAATCGTGCTTCTAAATATTCATAAGCTGAAGTTACATGTAATTTTTTAAAGAATGGAACATAAAAAGCAATTAATATTGGAATGATTGCTACAATTGCAATATTTCCTGCTATATAGGCCCAATCAGTTAAAAAAGCTTTTTCAGGTGTAGACATAAACGTAATTGCACTTAATGTAGTCGCATAAATAGAAAAGCCAATTGCCCACGATGGTAAACGTCCGCTTGCTTTAAAGAAACTATCAGTATCTTGACTTGCACGTTTAGTAAAATAGGCACCTACTAATAACATTGCTACAAGATAGACGATAACTGCTATCCAATTCCATAACCCAAATCCTATATGTTGCATAAGGATCACCCCTTGTTTATATTCTGTCGTTTAAATTGTGTCGTAATTACAAGCTATAAGTTTCAATTAATTGATTTAATTCTTTACGATTTGCTTCATTAAATGGTGAAAATGGACGTTTAGGTACTCCACCATCGATGCCTCGTGTTTTTAATATTTCTTTTAAAGTAGGGTAAATACCCATGCTTAAAACTGTTTCAATAATATTATTAGTATCATGTTGAATTTTATAAGCTTCTTCAACTTTACCTTCACGAGCTAACTCATAAATTTGACGTGCACGACGACCATTCACATTATATGTAGAACCAATTGCACCATCTACTCCAGAAATAACTGCTTGAACTAACATTTCATCAAATCCTGACAAAATCAACTTATCTGGAAATGCTTTTCTAATTCTTTCAAGTAAGAAGAAATTTGGCGCAGTATATTTTACTCCTACAATTTTTTCATTATTAAACAATTCTTTAAATTGATTGATACTAATATTTACACCAGTCAAATCTGGGATGGCATAAATTATCATTTTATTTTGCGTTGCTTCAATAATATCGAAGTAATATTGCTTAATCTCTTCAAAAGAAAATGGATAATAGAATGGTGTTACTGCTGATAATGCGTCATATCCTAAATCTGTGGCATACTTTCCAAGTTCAATGGCCTCATTTAAATCTAGTGAGCCTACTTGAGCAATTAATTTCACATCATTTCCAACCGCTTCTTTTACAACTTTAAAGATTTGTTTCTTTTGTTCTTTACTAATTAAGAAATTTTCTCCAGAACTTCCATTTACATATAAACCGTCTAATTGTTCAACTTCTATTGCATTCTTTGCGATTTGTTTTAATCCTTCTTCTTTAACTTGACCATTTTCATCAAATGGGACAAGTAACGCTGCATATAATCCTTTTAATTGTTCTTCCATTCGAAATCCTCCAATATATGATCTGAATTTTTTATAATTTTATTATTAATTCAACAGCAATATATTCTATTTATATTTCGAATTGTAAACGCTATCATATTTTTATACAATACTATATGAAAAATATTAACAAATAATTCTAAATTTGATGAAAATAATTTTCAAATTAAAACTAGAGTACTAAAAATGATTTATAGTAGTTATAAAGAAAACTGAGGAGGTTTTTTATATGTATAAAATTGCAGTTGATATCGGGGGCACTAATATAAAACTTGCAGTAATTAACAATGAATTAAACATTATTGATTATAAAACAATTGCTACTCCAGACAATATTCACATTTTAATAACGAACGAAATATACTTAATCATTGATGCATTTATAAAAAAATATCAGCTTAAAAATCCTCACATTGGTATCTCAAGTGCTGGCGTTGTAGATTCAACTCGTGGAGAAATTGTTTACACTGGACCAACTATTCAAAATTTTGATGGCACAAATTTTTTAAATGTTTTCAAGGAATTGTCCTCAAATATAACTGTTTACAACGATGTAGATGCAGCATTACTTGGGGAACTTTCTTTGCATAATTATGAAGAAAATAACATCTTTTGTCTTACTTTAGGAACAGGAATTGGCGGTGCATTTTATAATAAATCTATTGGAATCTATCAAGGTGCACGTCATCGAGCAAATGAAATTGGTTATTTGCTTTATCGTTCTTCCGATGACAAAACATTTGAACAAAGGGCTTCAACTTCAGCGCTAAAAGATTTAATGCTATTACATCACTTTAAGTATGACACTAACGTACCAAAATTATTTGAATTAGCTGAAGAAAGTGACACTGTAGCAATCAATATTTTAGAAGAGTGGAGCCATTCAGTAGCTGAAGGTATCGCTCAATTACAAATTATCTATGATCCTGAACTTATCTTGATTGGTGGAGGTATCTCTTCTCAAAAAGATAAACTATTAAAATATATTAAGCCTAAAATTCATTATTACCTTCCGCCTCATTATGGAATAGCACGTCTTCAGACGACTCGAAGTGGTAATAATGCAGCTTTGTACGGTGCAATACAATAGTAGTTATAAACATGGAGGACTACGCATTCTAGTCCTCTTATTTATTTGCTCCCATGGTTTAGAACAACTTGACGTGTTTGTTGATAGAGTTTATGCATGTAAGGATCTCCAAGAAGAATGTAACTCACAAGATCTAATAAAAAGTGAGTTGCAATCTGTGAATTAATAAATCTTGAATCATTATTATTGGACTGCGCAGACGTAATCAGCACTAAATCTGCATTTTTAGTAATTGTGCTTCCTTCAAAATTAGTAATTACAACAACATAAGCGCCTTGATTTCGTGCTATTTTAGCCGCATCGATAAGCTCACTTGTTTCCCCACTATTTGAAATTGCTACAAACATATCATTCGATGATAATAATGATGCAGAAATCTTCATTTGATGAGCATCTGTGGATACTAAACCTTTTATACCCATACGCATGGCACGATAATAAAATTCACTTGCTGTTAAACCTGAACTCCCTAAACCTGCGAAATTCACCTGTCTACATGTTTTTAAATTATGTGCTAAGCGTTTAATTTTTTCCTCAGAAATAAACTCTCCAGTTTGTTGAATGATATTTTGATGATAACGATGTATAAGTTGTACTAATGGTGCATTTTCTACAGATTTCTCTGATTTTTCATGTTGCAAACTAAACTTCATATCTTGAAAATTATCGTAATTTAATTTGTTACTGAAACGCGTTATTGTAGCTGGCGATGTTTCAATTGCATAAGCCAACGAATTAATTGTTGAGAAACTATCATCAAGTGGATGCTTTTGTATATATTCTATAATTCGTTTATCTGTTTTTGTTAATAAATGACGACAACGCTGAACTCTATTTTCAAATTTCATTTTACAATCATCCTCTTTACTCAATTAAATAGCTTATATCTAATTTATTATAAATGAAAATATTTTTCAATTTATAATTTTAAATTGATAATAATTTTCTTAATGTTATGATATGAGTAAATCAATTCAACAGTATTGTATAAATAACCACAAACTCGATATATTCTATTTATAAATATAAATGTTACGGAGTGAATGATATGTTACCACAAGGATTAATCGTTTCTTGCCAAGCTTTACCTGAAGAACCTTTACATTCTTCGTTCATTATGTCAAAAATGGCTTTAGCTGCTTATCAAGGCGGTGCAGTAGGTATACGTGCTAACTCTATAGAAGATATTGTAGCTATTCGCAAGGAGATCAATTTACCAGTTATCGGAATTGTTAAACGAGATTACACTAACTCAAGTGTATTTATAACTGCAACGTCAAAAGAGGTAAATGAACTCATTGAAAGCGGTTGTGAAGTTATTGCTTTAGATGCCACTAAACAAAAACGTCCAAAAGAATCTCTTGAAGAACTTGTGAAATATATTAGAGAAAAAGCGCCTGGTATTGAAATTATGGCTGATATCTCAACGACTGAAGAAGCTATTTATGCAGATCAATTAGGTTTTGACTATATTGGAACCACTCTAAGAGGGTATACATCTTATACAAAGGGTCACATATTATATGAAAATGACTTTGAATTTTTAAAAGAAGTACTTAATCAAGTAAACACAAAAGTCATTGCAGAGGGTAATGTCATCACACCTGAAATGTATAAAAAAGTGAGCGAACTTGGAGTTCATTGTACAGTAGTTGGTGGTGCGATCACACGACCTAAACAAATTACCGAACGATTTGTTGAAGCAGTAAAAAATCATTCATAAACATATGGAGGCGTTTAGATGATGAAATTGATCAATTTAAAAAACAAATCTATCGCAAGTGATTATGTAGCAGTTGAGTTATTAAAGTTAATACAAAGTACGCCGACAGCTACTCTTGGATTAGCGACAGGTAATACGATGACAGAAATCTATCCACGATTATCTGAATTATTAACGGCAAATCGTGTGAATTTAAATGATATTAAAACATTTAACTTAGATGAGTATGTGGGTCTTAATTCATCACACCCTCAAAGCTACTACACATATATGCATGAACTTTTATTTAATCATAACGAATGGAATGAAGATCATATCTACATTCCAAGAGGAGACGCACCTGATCTTGAAGACGAAGCATATGCTTATGAACAGCGTCTATTCTCTATAGGACAACCCGATATTCAATTATTAGGTATTGGAGAAAATGGCCATATCGGTTTCAACGAACCAGGTACATCTTTTGATAGTCAAACACGAGTTGTAGATTTAACTGATTCTACGATTAAAGCAAATAGTATTCATTTTGATACGATTGATGATGTTCCAAAACAAGCCATTTCTATGGGATTACAATCTATTATGCGCGCAAAACGTATCATTTTATTAGCTTTTGGAGAACGTAAACAAGAAGCTATTGAGCGTTTAATGAATGGACCGAAAACTGAAACATTACCTGCCTCTATTTTACAAACGCATCCGAATGTAGACATTATCATTGATGATGTCATATTTAATTATTTAAACCACTAAAAAGGACAGAACGCTCGAGTTCTGTCCTTTTTAATATTTTAACTTTACGTCCTACGGATGTTTAAATAATTTTAAAAGCAATGAAATAATAATACAAACTATCGCAATAATTGCGAAAGTAATTAAGAAAATTAAATCCGTTTGAGTGAATTTCACACTGATATCTGACCAACTTTTAAAAGAACTATTATAAAGCGCATTGACCACTACAACTGCTAATAAAGCAATGACTGATAACCACCCTAAAGTAGTAAAGAAATTTTTGGCACTTGGAAATCTCAAATCATTTTGCATTATCTATCCCTCCTTTACTTCGAATTCATATATTATGTAGATTTACTATGTATATACACTAAACTTCATATATATAAACCTAAAAAGATAAAGAGATACTAAATTATTCATTTTTTACCATGCGAGTAGTCTTAAAAATGATGAATGGTACCTGATTTAATCGTTGTATCCACTTGTATATGGTCGTCTACAATTACGATATCTGCATCTTTTCCTATGCTTAAGCTTCCTTTTTGCTTATCAATATTAAGCGCAATGGCCTGATTTAAACTTGTCACTCGCCATAAGTGATCTAAACTATCATGCGTAAATTGAATTAAATTATGCAGTCCTTCATTCATTTTTAAAATACTGCCTGCAAGTGCGCCATTTTCTAAACGTGCTTCTTTCCCTTTAACAATCACATTTTGTCCACCTAAATCATACTCACCATCTTTCATACCTTTGGCACGCATGGCATCTGTAATTAAATACATGTGAGTATGTCCTTTTTGCTTATATGCAATATCTACAGCAGCAGGATGTGAATGAATCCCATCACCAATAATTTCAGTGTTTAAACTTTGATTGGTCCATGCGGCACCAAACACACCTGGATTCCGATGTTCAAAAGGTGTTGCAGCATTGTAAAGATGCGTTACATGTTTCGCACCTCGTTCTACTGCTTCATTTGCTTCTTCAAATGTGGCGACAGTATGTCCCATTGAAAAGATGATATCATCACGCAATTCATTTAACATCTCATGCGCACCTTCGACTTCTGGCGCAAAAGTAATGATTTTAATTAAACCTTTCGCTACTTTTTGAAAATGTCGAATTTTTTCAACAGTGGGACGTTGTACATATTTAGGATTTTGTGCCCCTACTTTGTGTTCAGAAATAAATGGTCCTTCTAAATGTACACCACCGATTTCAGCCGCTTCACCTAGCGTTTGATTTTCATAACAAGCGACAATATTGTTCAATGCTTTTTCAATATTCTCATCAGATTGCGTCATCGTTGTTGCTAAAAATGTTGTTGTACCTTCAGACAATAATTGCTTAGCTAAATGATTTAGGCCATCATACGATGCATCCATCGCATCTTCTCCATAGCCACCATGAATATGAATATCAATAAAACCTGGTAACACATGCTTTCCTGCTACATCTATTTGATTTAAATGGCCTTTATAATCACCTTTTTGAATATCACTAATTTTGCCATTTTCTACGACAAGATACCCTTTTTCAATAACTTGTGCTTCCGTATAAATTCTTCCATTTGTAATGACATATTGAGACATGATACCCCTTCTTTTCTATAAAATTTCTTATCATTTCAAAGATATTATATCATTTCATATTGTCATCATTAGGCAATTTCTTCTTTTGGAAAAAATTTTCAAATTTAATGTTAACTTTCTTTAAAATAATATATAAACGATTAAAATGAATTTTGAAAATATTCATAATTATATGTATAATCAAAACAACTAATTTATAAAGGGATGACTTAATTGATTCATGAATGACAAACGTAAAAGAAATAACAGACTGGTTTATATCATTTCAGTGTCTATTATTATTATTATCACTGCAATTGCTGGTATATTTCCTAAAACATTTGGTACACATGCTCAAACGATGTACGATTTTATTTCAAATACTTTTGGTTGGCTTTTCTTACTTATTATATTTATTTTAGATATTTTTCTAATTTCTTTAGCTGCTTCTAGATATGGTCGGTTCAAATTAGGAGACGATAATGAAGAACCAGAATTTTCTTTCATGTCATGGCTTGGTATGTTATTCTCTGCGGGTTTGGGTGTAGGCATAGTCTTTTGGGGGGGAGCTGAACCACTCACACATTATCTTCACTCACCGTTTCCTGGAAAAGCGCCAGATCAATCTCCTGAATCCGCAAGACTTGCTATGGGTTATACCTTTTTTCATTGGGGAATCTCACAATGGTCTATTTTTGCAATGGCTGGGCTTATCGTCGCATACTTTCAATTTCGTAAAAAACGAGATGGTTTAATTTCTACTGCTATGGAACCTGTCTTCGGTGAAGCCTACAAACGTCCTTTTCGAAATGTCATTGATATTTTAGCAATTATTGCTACCGTAATGGGGATAGCAACATCAATTGGACTTGGTATTATGCAAATTAGTGGTGGATTAAATCATGTCTTCCAGGTACCAAATAACAATATCACTAAAATTTCGATTACAGTATTAATGATGATTATTTTCATTGGATCTGGTATTACAGGTCTAGGACGAGGTGTAAAATGGCTGAGTAACCTTAATATTATATTAGGCGCTTTATTACTTGTCTTTATGCTTATCTTCGGGGATTTAAAATTTATCTTTGAATCTTACACACTTGCTATCGGAGACTACATAAGACACTTTGTCGAATATAGTTTACGTATTGATCCGTATACAAATAACAATGCTTGGATTCAACAATGGACTGTCTTCTATTGGGCATGGGTTATTTCTTGGTCACCATTTATTGGAGGTTTCGTGGCACGTGTATCACGCGGTCGCACCATTCGAGAATTTATTATGTGTGTGCTTATAGTACCTCCACTCATTTCATTCGTTTGGATTTGTGGCTTCGGTGGTATGGCTGTCAAATTTGCTATGGGTGGCGATAAAATTGCTAGTCTTGTAGATAAAGATTATACGGTTGCTTTATTTGAATTATTATCAAAATTTCCATTATCTGATATTACAAGCGGTCTTGCCATTTTGTTAATCTTTTTATTCATTGTCACAAGTGCTGACTCAACAACACATATTGTTGCAGGAATGGCAACAGGGGGTAGTGAGAATCCAAAAATAAAACATAAAGTCATTTGGGGTTTATTAATTGGTGCGATTTCAGTCGCAATGACCATTGCAGGTGGACTCACAAGTCTACAAACAGCATCTGTTGTAACTGGCTTACCATTTTCAATTATTTTATTATTGATGACGATATCTATGATGCGTGCGTTACGACGAGAACATACAAAACATTTCCAAATGTCATATGTTAATGACGATAAAGATTACTCTATTCCTCTTGAAAAACGTGAAAAAGATAGTAAAACCCTAAATAATGATCATTCGGAAAAATCATAAACATACATTTATATGCATTTAACTGACGCATTACTATGTAGTATTAAACTGTAATAACAAAAATAAAAACGTTCTCCCTATTTTTTAGTGAGAACGTTTTTTTATCTATATATCACTACCCATCTATCTCAAATCCCATATCTTCAATCATTTGGTAATCAAGCTCATTAGGTTGTCCGCCTGTTACTAAGTAATCACCTACAAAGATAGAGTTAGCTGCTTGAAGTGCAGTTGCTTGAAGTGAACGTAAATTGACTTCGCGACCACCCGCAATTCGAATTTCTTTAGTAGGATTGATTAATCTAAACAGAGCCAAGATACGTAGACACTTTGTTGGAGATAATAAGTCTAACCCACCAAACTTGGTACCTTTAATCGGATGTAAGAAGTTTACTGGAATACTGTCTGCATCAATCTCTTTTAACGCAAATGCCATATCGATAATATCTTCATCTGTTTCTCCCATGCCACAAATCACACCAGAACATGGTGAAATATTATGTTCTTTCATAATTTCAACCGTATTCACGCGGTCTTCATATGTATGTGTTGTCACAACTTCATCGTGGTAACGTTCACTTGTATTTAAATTATGGTTATAACGATCAACACCGGCTTCTTTTAATTGTGTCGCTTGTTCATCATCGACTAAACCTAAACACGCACAAATTTTAAGTTGTGGATGAATAGCTTTAATATCTTCTACCGTATCACAAATATGATTTACTTCTTTATTCGAAGGACCACGTCCACTCATTACAATACAATACGTTCCAATTTTATGGTCAGTGGCGACTTTTGCTCCTGCTTTAATTTGTTCTTGGTCCACTAAAGCATAACGTTGTTTTTCTTTCATTTTGACAGATTGACCACAGTAACCACAATCTTCCGGACATATGCCACTTTTCGCGTTTAAAATCATATTCAGTTTTACTTTTTTACCGTAATAATGTTTTCTTACTATATAGGCTTCATTTAATAATTCAAACGTATCAATCGTCTCGTCTTGAAATAGACTTAGACACTCTTCTTTAGTTAACGCTTCTCCATTCAATACACGTTCTGCTAGATTTAATGTCATGATGTTTGTCACTCCTATCTTTTAAAATACACTAATAAAACTCATAATTGTAAACTTTATATAATAATAAGTTTACATTATTCTTTAATTAAATCAAAGGATGTTTTAAAATGAAATGGTCTATGAATATAACCTCAGACAATCCGAAGTAGAACTTGTAACTATTAGATATTTGAGTAACTCATAAAAAAACTTGAGCCTACATATGTAAAATACATATATTAGGCTCAAGCGATTTAATATAACTATTTATTTTGTAATACGTGTACCAATTTTACCTTCTAGCGCATCATTTAAACCTGATAAAGAAGTAATCAACACACTACCTTTGGGATTCTTTTCAATAAATTGAAGAGCTGCTTCTACTTTTGGCAACATACTGCCTTTCGCAAATTGATTATCGGCAATATATCCTTTCATATCATCGACTGTGACGTCACCTAGTCCTTCTTGATTGTCTTTTCCATAATTAATATAAACATAATCAACAGCTGTTAAAATAATTAATTGATCCGATTGTAAATGAGCTGCAAGTAATGCACTTGTCTTATCTTTATCAATGACTGCATCGACACCTTGATAACGACCACTTTGTTCCTTAACAACTGGGATACCGCCACCACCAGCTGCAATGACAAGCGTGCCATGTTTAATGAGTGTTTCAATACTATCAAGTTCAACAATATTAATAGGTTGAGGAGAAGGCACAACGCGACGATACCCACGTCCTGCATCCTCCATAAATGTATATCCTTTTTCTTGTCTCATTTTATCTGCTTGTTCTTCTGTATAAAATAAGCCAATAGGTTTCGTTGGATGTTGAAACGCTGGATCATCGCTCGCTACTTCGACTTGTGTTACGAGTGTTACAACTTCTTTATTGATACCTAAAGTATGGAGTTCGTTAAGTAAGCTTTCTTGCATTTGATAGCCAATATACGCCTGACTCATTGCGCCACATTCAGGGAATGGGAAAGGCGGGCCTTGTTCATGTTCTGCTGCATAATTTAATCCTAAATTAATACTTCCCACTTGTGGTCCATTCCCATGACTAATGACAACTTCATATCCTTTGTTTATTAAACCAACTAATGATTGAGCTGTTCCTTTTACAAGCTCTAATTGTTCTTTCGGTGATTCCCCTAAAGCATTGCCACCTAATGCGACCACGATTTTAGACATCCATAGGTCCCCCTTTTTTCTCTATTCGCCTAAAGTTGCCACCATTACTGCTTTAATCGTATGTGCTCTGTTTTCGGCTTCTTGAAAGACAACAGAACGATCACTTTCGAAGACCTCATCTGTGACTTCCATTTCATTCAAACCATATTTTTCTTTAATTTGTTTACCAATTTCTGTTTCTGCATTATGGAAAGCAGGTAAACAGTGTTCAAAAATGGTATGTGGATTGCCTGTTTTTTCTATTAATTCTTTTGTTACACGATAAGGTTCTAATAATTTAATACGTTCTTCCCAAGTATCGTCAGGTTCACCCATCGATACCCACACATCTGTAGCAATCACATCAGATCCTTTCACCCCTTGGTCAATATTGTCAGTCACTAAAATAGTACCGCTGTTTTTATCAGCCCATGACTGACATGTTTTTAGTAACTCATCTTTAGGTCTCAACTCTTTCGGACACACAAGATGGAATGTCATTCCCATAATAGCTGCGCCTTGCATCAATGCATTTGCCATATTATTGCGTCCATCACCAATATATGTGAAATGAATATCTTCATAAGGTTTTTTTAATACTTCTTTTGCAGTTAAAAAATCAGCAAGCACTTGTGTTGGATGATCTTCATTCGTTAAACCATTCCAAACCGGAACACCAGCATATTCTGCAATTTCTTCAATAGTACGTTGAGAAAATCCGCGATATTCGATACCGTCATACATCCCACCTAAAACACGAGCTGTATCTTTAGCCGTTTCTTTTACTCCCATTTGTGTACCTGTAGGCCCAAGATACGTCACATGAGCACCTTGATCATAAGCTGCTGTTTCAAACGCACAACGTGTGCGTGTAGAATTTTTTTCGAAAATTAAAGCGATATTTTTACCTTTAAGTTTTTGTTGTTCAATACCAGCATATTTTGCACGTTTTAAATCTTCAGAGAGATTAAGTAAGAATTCCATTTCTTTTTTTGAAAAATCAAGTAATGTTAAAAAATTTCTATTTCTTAAATTTTGCATCTTAGCCCACTCCTTTGTCAGAGGTTTAGTATTGAAAATTCAATACACATCATGTGTATGAACGTTACAATATGTGTAACTTTTTATTATATTATTACACAAAAAATATGAGATAGAAAATTTAAAACGTACAACAAAAAAACTTCTTTGCCATATTTCGACAAAGAAGTCACTCATATTTATGCTGTTTTAACTTTTCTTTTTGCTTCACGATCTATCATATCTTGTTTTGTAACAATTGGATATTTTTTGAATGCAAGAGAACCAAGGAAGCCTGCTAAACCACCTACAATGGCCACTACAACACCATAGATAATCACTTTCATTGGACTATTAAAACCAAACATCACTAAGAATCCTGCAATGGGTGTTGCTGTACCTGTTGCGTCATTGATCATACCAGATAAAGCGATAATTAAACCTGCAACAGCTCCTCCAAAGAAGTTTGTCACATACACTGGTATCGGGTTCGCAGAGACAATATCAGCTTGAGATAACGGTTCAATACTTACTGAAATCGTTGACTTACGATCTCCTAATTTTAAACGATGGAACAGCGTACCATTCATAAATGCCGAACTAAATGCAGCCATAGCACCAATGGCCATTGGCACGCCAGTTAAACCAAGTAAGGCGGTTAAAGCCATTGAACTTAACGGCGCTGTACCTACAACAGTAATAATGCCTCCAAGAATAATCCCCATAATAATCGGATTTGTGTCTGTACTACTTTTAATAATATCACCAATTTTTAGTAATGTATTATTCACTACAGGCGTTAAACCCGTCGCAATTAAACGTGCAAGTGGTGCAAGAAGAACGATTGAACCAATAAGATCCACACCATCTGGAACATATTTTTCTGTATATTTCATAAGATAACCTACAATATATCCAGCAAAGAACCCTGGAAGTAAGTCTAAACCACCACAAGCAGCTCCGATAACTAATGCATACACAGGTGAAACACCAATAGCTAAGGCCGTTAACCCAGCAGCAGCGACACCACCAAGACCTCCCGCAGCGTCACCTAGTTGTTCTAAAAATTTAATACCAAATACTTCTCCACCTACATATTTGTTAAAAGCTTCTACTAAAAATGTCGCAATGGCTGCATTAGCTAAAGCTCCCATCGCACGCATACCACTAGGTGCTTTATATGTAAATAACGTAAAAATCACTAAGACTAAAACTAAAAACAACGTACCAATTAATAAATCCATAGTCTACTGTCATCCCCTTATATTTAATTTAGATGTGAGGTATGGCTTCAAATCAAACAATATCTCACTACTTACTTTCTTCCTTAGTAGACAGTTTACTAAAAAACGAAATATATTTCACGGAATTTTTTAAATTTTTAAATTAAATTGAAAAATTCGTTTATTTTTTACTTAATTACTTCAAAATATATCTATCTTATACATTATGAAATGATCGACAAAATGATATAAATATACAAATGAAATAATCTGATAAAGTAAATGTAAACAAAATATCAGATTTAATTAACCTAGAATATATATTATGTTAATGTATATAACAACATATTCACTAGGGGTGCGATTGATTGCTGAGAGAAAGTACTTACTTTCAACCCTTAAACCTGTTGGTTAGTACCATCGTAGGAAAGTGACTTACATATTACTTGACGTCTTTCAGTATTCACTTTTTTGCGTAGAAAATTGAGTTATTGGAGGATTTTTTTATGGAAAAATTAAGAGTTGGTTTAGAATGGTTTTTAAATCCTGATCACATGCCATTAATTTTAGGTATAGAAAAAGGATGGTTTAAGGAACAAAATTTAGAGATTGAGATGATTGAACCTGAAGAACATTTTGATGCTTTAGATGAAATCGAAAAAGGTACAATGGATATCGCAATTACAGAACCTATCCATTTAGTAGAAGATAAAGCATCCAACCAAAATGTTGTAGGCTTCGCAAGATTCTTACATACCAATGGCAGTATAATGTATAAAAAAGATAAAGGTATTAAAACACCAAAAGATTTAATTAGCAAACGTCTCCAGTATCCAGGAGCTACAGGTCTTGGTGGTATTGCTATTGCAAAAACCATGATTGAAACTGATGGTGCTCAATATACAGATGGTGATATTATACCAGTAAATAATAGTTTTTATCATACTGATGCATTGTTAAATGATAAAGCAGATGCAGCAACACTTATCTTTGAAAACTTTGAAATTTTAGAAGCAAAAAGTAAAGGATTAAATGTCGATTATTTCGCATTAAAAGATTACAATGTTCCTGACTTTTGCCAATTAATTTTTATCACTACCCCTGATAAGTTACACTCTGAAGAAGAAAAAATCAAAACATTTATTAAAGTTATACAAAAAGCAATTCAATACATTAAGACTAACCTTGAAGAAGCAATTAATATCTATTCTTCATATACGAATACAGACGTAAGTGAAGATTTAAACAAATCCACAATACAAGCCACAGCAAAATGTTTCACTAACGATTTATCAATGAGTTCTGACTTTTACAATGATTTACAATTATGGTTAAAAGAAACAGGTAAAATTAAAAAAACAATCGAACCTAAAGAATATTTCACAAATCAATTACTATTTAGTAGATATGCTAACTAAACTCAAGTTTATATTCAGAGTCTCTACAATTTTTAAATTGTAAGAGACTCTTTTACTTCTAAAATATTGCCATTCTCTTCAATATCTAAATATATTTCTTCATTTTTAGCATTGCCGCTACCTAGAACTGAACTACTTCATTTTTCCTTAATTGAGAAAGAACATGTAAGCTGTAGCACCAGTAACGCCACCAGATATGCCGTCAATAACAGCATCAGTAGCTGTACCTAAAGTACATTTATACCAATTTGTTTTGTCGTCTTACCATCTGATAGTGTTAAGATTTCATTATCATTTATTTTACCAGTAATATTACTATCGGTAATAGATAAATGTAGAACACTTTTATTTTTTTGAGTTAAGTTACTAATACCATCTTGTTTGTCAGCTGCATGAATTTGATTAGCATTAGATACTACTATTGGAGCTACAACAGACTCTGTTACAATAGATACACTTAACAATACTTTTGATAACATATATTGCTTCATACCTAAAATGCTCCTTTTTAATTATTCATAAATTCATATTATCAAAATGTTATATATATTAATTAAAAGATTCTCAAATGTATCAACATAGTTCTCAACTTCTATAGGAGCAAATATTGCTAGACCAATAGGAGCGGGATTAGATTTAGTAGTCGTTACAGGCATATTACTCTTGTCTGAATAGAAATTTTTCAGTGGTAAATCTGCTACTGATATTGTTAAGGATAAAGCTAATGAAAAAGTGAGCGTCATAAGAAATTTTGTTATGTTGAAGAGTTTCAAAAATTTAATGTCTGATAGCATTAATAATGTAAAACATTTTGGGACATCCATCAGTTCAATATTTTCATAAAGGTGGCTAAATAAATTGGAAGAATCATTAAATCGTTTAAGAAAACCAGCAATACAAGTAGTAAATATATTCTCATTATTGTTTATATTTTTCTCATATATACAATATCAATTTGATCTTACACTTGAAAGAACACCTAATTATCTAATCATTACTACAGGTCTTGCATTAGTTGTTAATTTGCTTGGACTATTCCAATTTTTTGAAAAGAAAATTGATAATCCCATAAATAAAGCGAAGCGATATTTAATAGTAAATATATTAAGTCTCTATGTCTCGTATCTAACTTTTTATAATTTATATTTTTTTGTAGCCGCTGAACATCAATATTATTTAGATAAATATTGGTATATCGGTTTTATAACATTACTTGTTTGTACAACTATGCATATATTAAGTGTATTACTAATGAGATTCTCTCCCAAGTGGTTAAAATATGATAAAAGAATCGTCATTATTATTTTGAAGGCTATTGCTTCGTTGATATATATACAAAAAATTATAGAATATATAACAATTCCAAACATAGCCGATTCCCATTTTATATTTTTAATATCAATATTGTATATTTTTGCCTGCAATTTTTTAGTAACTATTTATTATTTACTGTATGGTCGCGTGTACACAGAGACAAAAAACAAATAAAAAACAATAACAAGAAAGTAATAATGAAAATAGACGTATTGATAAGGTCTCATATAGCAAAATGGAATTTTCTATTCATCCATATTATTGGAAAGAGACGATGAAAAGAATTCAAGCGTTTTTTATTTCAAATGATATTTATACAATGGTATAAATTTAACAAAAAAGAGCTTTCTTCATGAATTATTTTTTAATTTTTTTAAAAAGTATAAATGAACATTGTATATCACTACTGCGCTTATTAGCATAATTATTATATAAAGTATCGTACATAAAATATCATGGTGTTTGATAAAACTTATTTTTTTAAACAATGCGGCTACGATAAAGATCATTATACAGTTAATTACATGAAAGGTAGTATTAATGGTTACTTTTTTGTTTTTTTCATTAAAAAAACTCCCATTTTTCAAATAAGTGATTAGAATAATAAAGTAAAATCGTTAGCTGTTATTTGATTAATCTTATCTGTATTAGCTATATTAAGAAGAATATTCTTATTTTGTATCTTTATTCTGTTAGTAAAATAAACAGTAAATGTCCCAAAATAACTAAGATAATAGATGTTAAAATAATACTGATTGTTGTTATTATTTTTATTGTTCTTCTACTAAAGTCAGTATTAGTATAAATCGAAAAATAGAACATTACCAAGTATCCAACGAACATGCCATACATAGATAATAAAAAATTCCATTCAATATCCATATATCCTCCACGCATTAAAGCATACGTTCCTATAATTATAAAAAATAAAATAAGTTGGTATATAAAAGTTATCATTTATCTATTAGCCTCCTACATTAGTATTATATTTTTAGATTGGTAGCAATCTTTAGGTAATGTTCTGAACTAATAGCGGAGATTGGCAACTTAAAGAACAATTAAAAAAGTTATAATACAATAATACTGGAGGTGTGATGACATGAGTACAAATAAAAAAATATATTTTCTTTGTTTCATATTATCTTTTATTATTTATATATTTTTACCTATCATTATTGGCAAAAACCTTTTTATCACTCGTCTATTCATTATTTTCCCTTTATTATTCTTAGGTGCATTTTTATTTTCTTCGAACAAAAAAAGTTAGCTACAAGTGTAGTTAACTTTTTTACTATCTCTCAATCTTAAAGAAAGGATAATAATTAGTGTTATAGTGACGGAACTTCTGATAATTATCACTTATGTTAACTGCTTATTTAATAATATTAATTGAAATGGTCCAATCAATATTAGAATACATCTATATCTCTATTTTCTTTTAATTAAGTGCTCTTTTTAAAATTATCATAAACGCTGATATAACAATACTTATAGTTAATATTGAATAAGAATTGATCGATACTATAACCTCTAATATTGCATACTATTTACAATTGTTACAAGACCACTTTAAATTGTCTGAATACTATTATTTTAGTTGATTTCATAGGCTTCAGTCGACGTCAATCCTATAAATAGGATTGATTTTTTTATTCAAATCCTATTTTTCCTATTACTTTTTAACCTGTTTATTATTCTATAAATCTCTCTAAATGCTCTAAAAAAGTATCCTAAAATTTCAAATAGTGGTTAGCTATATTTTTTACTTTGCAACAGAATCAGAATAAGCATATATATTTAGGGTATATAAGTAATAGACATCTAAATAATAAGTAATAGGAGGCTGGTGTAGATGTTCAAAAATATATTATTACCCTATGATTTCGAAAATGATTTTAGTGCTATCCCTGACTATTTAGAAAAAGTCACCGATGAAGATTCAGTTGTTGTAATTTATCACGTTGTAACAGAAAATGATCTTGCAATTAGTGTCAAGTATTATAATAAGCATAAAGAAGATATTATTAGAGAAAAAGAAAAAAAACTCACTCCATTTTTACGTGAATTAGAAAAAAGAGATATTCAATATAAAATAGATGTAGATTTTGGGCATATTAAAGATACAATCTTAGAAAAAATTACTTCTAAAGATATAAATAATGGTGAATTTGATTTAGTAATTATGAGTAATCATAGAGTCGATTTGAATATTAAACATGTTTTAGGAGATGTTACACATAAGATTGCTAAAAGAAGTTCTGTCCCAGTACTAATTGTTAAATAAACATAAGAAGTAAGAAATTTATTAATTCAAAAAGCCTAAATACTTTCTCACAAATCGAGAGAGTATTTAGGCTTTTTTATTTTTTTAATTTTGGTTTGTGATTTTTTAGATTATTTTTTGATTAGTCGTTCTAAAAAAGATTAGACACGCATTTATGCCGAGAAAATTTATTGAAGTTGAGAAGAACCCTTAACTAAACTTGTAGACGAATGTCGGCATAGCGTGAGCTATTAAGCCGACCATTCGACA